>NZ_CP031425.1:648752-973128 GCF_003367705.1 Microbacterium foliorum
CCACCTTCCGACGGATCATCCTGCCGCTGTGCGGAGCGCCACTGGCGACCCTGGGCATCCTCACATTCCTGTCGTCGTGGAACAACTTCCTGTGGCCCCTCGTCGCGGCGCAAAGCGAAGACAAGTACACCCTCCCCGTAGCCCTGTCTCTCTACGCGACGAATCGCAACACCACCGACTACGGCCTCCTCATGGCCGGTTCCGTGCTCGTCATCGTCCCGATCCTCGTTCTCTTCCTGTTCCTCCAGAAGTACTTCACGGCCGGAATCGCCACCACCGGCATCAAGTGACACCTGCCCGCAGAACGAGTCCGACGTTCGCCATCCTGGAAAGATCTCTGTGACCACGCGTATCGCCCCGTCCCCTGTCGCCAACTCGGGTAGTCAGCCGATCCTCCCCGGCTTCTATCCCGACCCCTCGATCTGCCGCGTCGGAACGAGCTACTACCTGGTCAACTCGACCTTCGAGTACTACCCGGGAGTCCCGGTCTGGACGAGTACCGACCTCGTGGAGTGGCGACAGGTGGGTAATGTCTTCGAGCGTGCCTCCCAGATGGCACCGAGCGCCGGCGACTCCAGCACCGGCATCTTCGCTCCGACGATCCGCCACCACAACGGCCTGTTCTGGCTGATCACGTCGATCGTCGACGGGCCTGATCCTGAGCAGGTCATCCTCCACTCCGAGCACCCCGGCGGACCGTGGTCCGACCCGGTAACGACGGACGGCGTCCACGGCATCGATCCCGATCTCGCCTGGGACGGAGACGACTGCTACCTGACGTGGGCCCGGAAGGTGCCAGGAGCGACGACCGAGATCGCACAATGCCGCGTCGACCTCGCCACGGGGACGCCCCTCGAGGAGCCGCGTCGGCTGTGGTCGGGCACCGGGATGCGACACCCCGAAGGCCCCCACCTGCATCGAAAAGACGGCTGGTGGTACCTCCTCATCGCCGAAGGCGGCACCGAAGCAGGGCACAGCGTCAGCATTGCCCGCTCGCGCCGTCCCGACGGACCGTTCGGGGGCGCGCCCGGGAACCCGATCCTCACCCATCGCAGCCTCGCTGCGCCCGTACAGAACACCGGCCACTCCGACCTCGTGCAGAGGGCAGACGGATCCTGGGCACTCGTCTACCTCGGTGTGCGACCGCGCGGAGTATGGAGCTTCCACGTGAACGGGCGCGAGACCTTCGTCGCCGACGTGCGCTGGGAGGACGATTGGCCGGTCATCGAGGAGAACACCCTGCACATCCCGCCGGCCGTCACCGCTTTCGATGACGACTTCGCCGGATCGACACTCGATCCGCGGTGGATCATGCCGGGCGACTACCCCGAGAGGCACGTCGTGAAGCGCGACGATGGCGGAGTGCTGCTGCGGGCCGAGCACGGCTCGTCCGCCCCGCTACTCTGCGTGCGAGCCCGCGACGAGTACTGGACCGTGACCGCTGACGTGGAGTCCTCCGAAGGTGCTCGGCTCGTCGTGCGCATCGATGATCTGCACGCTTTCGGTGTGGAAGTGCGTGACGGCACCTACTCCGGATTCTCCATCATCGGAGGAACCGAGATCCCGACCGGGAGCATCGCCGGCGCTTCTGCCCGAGCCCGCCTCATGCTCCGATCCACGCAAGCCCCGAGCACGCCCTATCAAGGCGGACCTGACCGCCTTGAAGCATCCGTGATCATCGATGGCGATCACCAGCCTCTAGGAAACCTCGACGGCCGATTCGTGTCGACGGAAGTGGCCGGCGGATTCACCGGTCGCGTCATCGGGGTTCAGCCGATCGGCGACCAACTGATCCTCCGTCGGTTCGCCTACCAACCCGAGAATCTGTAGCGACCACCAGCACGTTTCGGCCACATCGTCGAGGCTTCACCGAAGCCGCCCACTGCCGGGGGTGCAGGGGCGGCTTCGGTGTCTTGCGCTCGGAATCGTCTACTCCTCAGGGACTCCGATGCGAACCAGTTCGATGCCGCTCCCCGACTGGGGCCATTCTGTGCGCGGCTGGTCCAGGTTGCTGGGCAGCGACTCCCAGCGGAGATACCAGGTTCCTCCCGTAGCGGCCGCGCCGTTGAGGTCGGTCTGAAGATTGACCTGAAGCCCCGGGTAGGTGCCTCGAACGGTGGTGACCGATGACGGCAGCGGCGGGGTCGGGGCCTGAGCCACACCGGTCAGCGAATCGTTGACCACGATGCTCTGGGGAGATCCCTCGCACCGGAAGTCGACGCGGATGTTCCCGTCGCTCATGACCTGAGATCCGCCCATGATGACCTTGAAGTCGAGGCTTCCGCCGCCGCCGAAGCTCCAGCGTCCTTCCCAGTTGCTGACCTGGCTGATATCCCAGTCACCGGTGCCGTCCGCGCGGGCGACATAGATCTGCGAGCGACCTGTGTCGTCGTACTTGTGGTAGCTGATGATGGGCGTGCCATCCGCGTCGAAGCCGAGCTTCGCGTTGCCGTTGAGCAGTCCTCCGCCATTGGGTACGGGGTCCACGACATCGGCGTCGCCATAGCGGAACGGAGAGGTGAGCGGGTTGCCCGCACTGTCGAACCAGTCGACCAGGTTCGCGCTGCGCGCGTACGTGAGCAGGCTGTTCGTCGCCGCGTCGGGTGTGTCTCGCCAGACCCAGATCATGTGGAAGTTGCCGTCCGGCCCGAGAAGCGGGGTCTCGAAGTAGGCGTTCCACGTGCCGGATGGGTTGGTGGCCGAACCGGTCCCGTTGAACAGCGGCTGGTCGACGAGACGGGACCAGGTGTTGGAGGTCTCGTTGTAGAGGTTGAAGTACGTGACGCCATCCCCGGAGCCGCCGTTGCGGTGGCTGAAGACGAGGCTGCCGTCCTGCCTGTTCACGAACTCCGGGTAGGTGACCGAGTTCTCGGTGCTGGCGCTCACCATGTTCGTGACGCGTGTCAGGGTGTTGACATTGCCCGGCGTCGTGGTGCGGAAGTAGATCAGGCCGACGTTGTGCATGTTGCCGGCGACGTGGAGGTTGCGGTTGCGGTCGAGCCCGATGGAGATGTAGTTGTGACTGTCCCAGCCGAGGGTGGTGGGGAGGACCTTCGTCGTCCACGTGGGAGTCGCGGCCGAAAGGCTGCGGTGCGCGATGGTCATGCCGCGCTGCGCGTTGTAGTAGGCGACGTACTGGTCGTCGCCGTCGGTGAGCACGCGCTGTGTCACGGGCGCTCCAGCGAAGGTGGTGCCCACCGGGACCGTCTCGAGCACCTGTCCGCTGCCGCCGGGGAAGTCGTACTCCCCGGCGGGCTTGCACGCCACGGCGCCCGGGGGCGCGATCGCCGGAGTGGAGGTGGTGAGATCGAACGACCGCGCCTGGAGGTTGCCGGAGTTCGAGTAGAGCCCGGCGTGGCCGCCGACTCGCGCAGGGTCGACGACGGCAAGGGCGTGAGCGCCGGTGGCGAGAGTCGCTCCCGTCGCACCGTTGCGGACCGTCACCTGGAACTGTGCTCCGTCTCGCGCCAGGCTCAGCTGCAGACGCGTTCCGTAGGGAGCGGTCATCGTGCCCTGGGTGAGGACCGTGGGGGTCGCGTTGTTCGTCATCTGCAGCAGCTGCCACTGGGCGGGCCGGGTGCCACCGGCGGTCGTCGCCCGGAGCACGTAGTAGCTCAGAGAGGTCGTGCCCTGGACGTTCGCGACGATTCCTGACCACTCGGTACCGCTGGGCGCCGACGAGACGATGTCGATGTCAGCGGTCACCGTGTACGAGCGGCCGAGTTGCAGCGCTCGATGCGTGGCGACGTTGTTCCCGGGTGAGCTCGAGGACAGCGCCTTGCCCGATGCGATGCTCCACGCGCCGCGATCCGTGGTCCATGCAGTTCCCAAAGTGCCGTTCGCACGTTCGAAGTCGTCGGATGCGTTGGCGCTTCCGGTCGTGGCGTGGGCGGGTGGAGCCGCGGCGGCGCCCGCGAGCGCACCCGCCGCGAGCATCGCGGCGACGAACGCGGCAGTGAGCCGGTTCCTTCGCTGTGTGAGTCGAACGGTCTTCATCTACTTCTCTCTTCCTTGAGATCGGTAAGCGCGCGGGGAGACTCCCGCAATCGAGCAAAACGTTACGACATGCGAATAACTGCGTCAAGGCAAGCTTTGCCATTGATTTTCAGCGCGTTCCGCTTTACTCTGAGTAAATCGTTTCGCCACTTCGACGTCGAGGAGCCCCATGTCTATGGTCGGTCCCTCTGTCGTCCCCAGCGGTCCTGCGTGCGCGGACCGGCTCTGCGACTCAGTCGCTCAGTCGCCGCACCGACGCACCGATCTGCAGGTGTCCGGGAAGCTCGAGCGTCACGCGGCTCGTCGACGAATCCGGGTCATCCAGTCGAGAGTTCATGATTCGTGCGGCCTCGGTCGCGATCTGCTCGACGGGCTGCACGTAGACCGTCAGCTTCGGGCTCGTCACCTGGGCGAGGTCGACGGAGTCGAAGCCGACGAGCGAGATGTCATGCCCGAGACGGAGGCCGGAGTCGTTGATGGCGGTCACGGCGCCGACGGTCAGGTCGTAATTCCCGGCGAACACCGCCGTCGGCCGCGTATCTGCCGCGAGCACCCGCATCATCGCCGCGTATCCCGCCTCGACGCTGATGGGACCGCGTTGGATGTGGTCTTCGGCGACAGCGATGTCGGCAGCTCGGGCTGCTGTGAGGAAACCATCGAGCCTGCCCTGCAGGCTCCACATTCCCTCTTCTCCGACCAGGGCGCCGAGGGTCCGATGGCCGTGATCGATCAGATGCTGGGTTGCGACCTTGCCCGCCTGCACGTTGTCGAGCGAGACCGAGTCGGCGTCGAGTCCGCGCGGGAGCCAGTCCACCGTGACGACCGGGATGCCGATGGAGACGGCGGTCGCGAGCGCCGACGAGTCCGACAGTGCGGGAACCCCGATGATGCCATCGACCCTTCTGCTGAGGAGCAGCTCTACGGCATTGACGGTGGATGGTGTTCCGTCCTGCTCGTTGGAGGTCACCAGCACGCCGATGCCGTGGGTGCGCAGATACTTCTCGATGCCGACGACGATCTCGAGGTGGAAGGGGTTCTGGAACGAGGGCAGCAGGACGCCGACGGTTCGGGTGACGCCGCGCCGCAGACTGCTGGCGAACGCGTTCGGTCGGTAGTTCAGTTCTGCGGCCGCCGCCTCGATCGCTTCCCGGTTCGAGGTCAGAACGTTTCGCCCGTTGTAGTACTTCGAGATCGTCGCCAACGACAAGCCTGTCAGTCGCTGGATGTCCTTATACGTTGCGGGAGATCTAGTGCTTTTCGACAAATTCGGTCCTTCGTATCGCGAGGGTCGCCACCGTTCGCGCTGATCAACGATGTTGCCCGGAGTCTACCTACGATCCGCAAAACTTTAGTCGTTTCGCTGTATCGCGAATGCAGAACCACCTACCAGGCGGTGCGCCACGCGGCGATTCGCCGAGTCACGCCGAGGAGAGAGCAATGACCGATAGCCCCAGCCTGCCCGAATGGGCGAGACAGTCCACCCTGGGCATCTTCATCCATTGGGGGCCGTACTCTGTTCCGGCCTGGGCGGAGCCGACCGGAGCATGGGGTGCGGTCCCCGAAGAGAAGTGGTTCGCACACAACGCGTACGCCGAGTGGTACGCGAACACCTCGCGCATCGAAGGGTCCCCGGCAGCGCTGCACCACGTCGCTGAGTACGGGGACAACTCGTACGACACGTTCCTCGACCGGTGGATCCCCAGCCAGTTCGATGCGTCCGAATGGGCGCGGCTCTTCCATCGTGCCGGTGCGGACTATGTCATCCCTGTGGCGAAGCACCACGACGGAGTGACCCTCTGGGATGCACCCGGAGCGGGCAGGCTGTCCACGGTGGCTCGGGGGCCCAAACTCGATCTGCTCGCGCCGCTCGCCGAGGCGGTGCGCAAGGAAGGAATGCGCTTCGGCGTCTACTACTCGGGCGGACTCGACTGGGCCTTCACGGATTTCCCTCCCATCGAGTCGATGGCTGATGTCGCCGAATACCGCCCCAACGGCGCGGAGTACGCCGAGTATGCGACCGCGCAGGTGCGCGACCTGATCGACCGCTACAAGCCGGCGGTGATCTGGAACGACATCGAGTGGCCGGACGCGGGAAAAGCTGACGGCTCGCTGGTGCAGCTGCTGGACTACTACAAGCGCGTGGTGCCGGAAGGCATCGTCAATGACCGTTGGGGTGCGCCGGTGTGGGACTACCGGACCAGCGAGTACTCGCACGACACCCAGAACGAGCGCGGGATCGGTTGGGAGCACAACCGCGGGCTCGGCTTCTCGTTCGGACACAACCGCACGGAAGACGAATCCCTCACGCTGTCTGCGCGCGAGCTCGCTCGTCTGTACGCCGACGTCGTCTCGCGCGGCGGTCGTCTGCTCCTGAACATCGGGCCGGAGGCCAGCGGGCGGATCCCTGACGTTCAGCGCTGCAGTCTCGAGGGGTTCGGCGAATGGAGCCAGGACCTGAAGCCGTACACGCTCGACAGGTCGCCGATCGAGCCCGGCACCGTCAGCGTCACCGGCAGCGACTGGTGGGTTGCATGGCGACACCGTGACTCGATCGTCGTGGTGGCGGAGGATCCGCACGTCGTTGTCCGCACGGATGAAGGTCTCGATGCGATCGTCTTTGAGCTGCCCGCAGGGGAAGCTCCGGGAATGACTGCCCGAGCATAACGTTTCCCTCGCGGGGCATTCGTGAAATTCAACCTGATTATGGATGAAAGTCGAGACGTTTCGCTCGCTTGGTGCTATATTTGCCCCGGCAGAGCGAAACGATTCACCCTGAAGGATCGTCTACGCCGCACAGCAACCACAAAGGAGTGAAAATGCACCAGATCAAGATCCACCGGGGGGCGCGCACACGCGTTCTCTCGCTCAGCGCCTTCGTCGGCATCTCCGCACTCGCGCTCGCCGGATGCTCGTCCGGCGCAGCATCCGAGGGCGGTGGTGACAAGACGCTGACCGTGCAGGTCCAGTCGGTCCAGCAGCCCGCCTTCGAGTACGCGGCCAAGATCTTCGAGAAGGAGAACCCCGGAGTGACCGTCGAGTTCCAGACGGTGACCGAGCAGCAGAAGAGCACCACCAACACGCAGATCATGGCGTCGTCGAATGCTCCGGACATCGGTCTCGTGCCGGTCAACGCACAGCCCTACTTCGACCTGGTCAAGGCAGACGCGCTCGAGCCCCTCGACGACCTGTGGGCGGATGCGGACCTCGAGTCTCGCTACGGCGACACGATCGCGGGGGCCCTCAAGTGGAACGACACTCCGTACCTCGTCCTGTTCGACACCACGTACTACAACGTCGTTTTCTACAACAAGGATGCGTTCGCGGAGGCCGGAATCACCGCACCCGTCAATCACCAGATCGCGTCGAACGACGAACTGTACGACATCGTTTCGAAGCTCGACACGTCGGGGTATGACGGTCTCGCCGTCGGAGGGGCGGCCGGATATCAGCTCGCCTGGCTCCAGGATGCGCAGCTGCAGGCGAACGCGCCGGATGCCCTGAAGGACTACCTCGTCTCGTGGCAGCCGGGAGCGGAGCCCAAAGAGAAGTACGACGACCCTGCGTTCACGGATTCGCTCCAACAGATCGCGGAGTGGAACGACAACAACGTCTTCCAGGAGGGAATGGCCGGCGCCGCGGGCGACCAGGCGCAGGCGGCCTTCGCTGCCGGTGATGCCGCGATGCTCCTCGGCGGCGTGTGGATTCCGTCCGTTCTCGGCGATGTCGACTTCGAGTACGATTGGCTGCTGCTCCCCGGAGCGGGAGACGAGCCGACACTCCCGTCGCTGTACGCAGGTGACACGCTGGCGGTCCCGAAGACGTCGAAGAACATCGACCTCGCCAAGAAGTTCCTGGCCGTGTACTCGTCCGACGACGTCCAGAAGTTCGCCGCAGAGAACGTCGGGTCTCTTCCCGCCGTCAACACCGTCGCTGCATCGGACGTTCCCGGTCTCGGCCCGGTGGTGCAGAGCGTCGTCGAGTTCACGAACACCGTCGGATTCGGACTCGGCTGGACCGGCAGCCTCCCGGGAGCGATCGGTCAATCGTTCCTCGATCCGCACATCCAGCAGCTCGTCAGCGGACAGACCACTGCTGAGCAGATCGGTCAGGCGGAGCAGGACGCGTTCGATGCTTGGAAGTCTCAGAACAAGTAGCGCACGACGGTGTGCCGTTCGCCATGGCGGGCGGCACACCATCCTGTTCTGCGAGAAAGGCGCATGGTGAGTTCACTCGAAACCGTGACAGTAGTCCTCCCCGATGAATCGGGGCCCTCCCGACGAGCGGCACGATCAGCGACAGGACGGGGGACGCCCCGCGAAGTCTGGTGGATGCTCGCCCCGGGGCTGATCATCCTCGCGGTGTTCTTCGGGCTCCCGATCATCGATCTGATTCGAACGTCTTTCACGCAGTGGCCCGGTGTCGGTGAACCCCGGTACATCGGGATCGACAACTACGTCGCGGCGTTCACCAGTTCCGCGGTGCGTGACGCTCTGTTCCGCTCCGTCCTCCTCGGCGTCGGCGCGGCGCTGGTCCTCTGCGCCATCGCCACCGTCCTTGCGGCGCTCGTGTCGGGTGGCATCCGAGGAAAGGCCTTCTACCGGGTCGTGTGGTTTCTGCCGGCGATCGCGCCGCCGTCTGCCGTCGCCGTGTTCTGGGCGCTGTCCGTCCAGCCTCGGTCGGGTGCCGTGAACGCCTTCCTCGGCGCCATCGGTCTCGGCGATACGCATGCATGGCTCGCGGATCCCTCCACGGTGATGTACGTCGTCATCGCCGTCGCGGTCTGGGCGGGCGTCGGATTCGCGTTCCTCGTGATTCTCGGGGCGATGGAGGAGGTGCCGGTCTCGGTGTACGAGGCGGCATCGATCGACGGTGCATCCCGGATCCGGCAGTTCTTCTCGATCACGCTCCCGCTCGTGCGCCCGGTTCTCTCCATGATCGTTCTTCTCGAGGTGATCTGGGCGTTCAACGGATTCACCCTGGTGTGGGGAATGACTCAAGGCGGGCCCGGAAGCGCCTCGACGATCCTGCCCGTGCAGGTCTACAAGGATGCGTTCCTCTTCGCCAACTTCGGCCTCGCCGCCGCCGTCAGCGTGATCGGCGGGCTTCTTCTTCTCGTCGTCGGCCTCGTCGGCCAAGCCCTCGGATCCCGGAAAGGGGTCGACGAATGACCCGCAAGACTCGCGTTCGCGCCGGCACAGTCGTCGGCCACACCGCTGCAATCCTCTGGAGTGCTCTCGCGATCATCCCGTTCGCGCTCATCGTTCTCCTGGCGTTCAAGTCGAACACGGACATCTACACCGATCCCCTGGGGCTCTTCGACGTCGACTGGTATCCGCAGAACTTCGTCGACGCGTGGAACGGAGCCCCCGGCGGTCAGGGTTTCGCCGTCTACCTGATCAACTCGGCGATCGTCACGATCGTGGCGATCACGGGCTGCTTGCTCATCGGGGCGTTCACCGCCTACTTCGCGACGCTCGCATCGACGCGGGTGCGGTCGATGATCGTCCGACTGTTCCTGGTGGCGACGACGTTGCCGCTGATCATGCTGCTGATCCCGTACTACTCGGCGTTCAACGCTCTCGATCTGCTGGGATCCCCCTGGGCGCTGGGAGTGCTGTACATCGCGCTGTGCCTCCCCACCTGCGTGCTGATCCTGCACAGCTTCTACCTCGGGTTCCCCGCGGAGCTCGCGGAGGCTGCGGCGATCGACGGCCTCGGGCGATTCCAGGTCTTCGCGAAGATCGTGCTTCCCCTCTCGAAGGGTCCGATCGTCGCGGTGGGAATGATCAACGCGTTCTTCGTATGGGGTGAGACCCAGCTGGCGATCGTGCTCCTGCAGGCCCCCGACAGCCGCACCATCCCGGTCGGTCTGCTCGACTTCAAGGGGCAGTTCGCGAGCAACACCGGAGCCATCTTCGCAGGCCTCACACTCGCGACGATCCCGCTGATCATCGTGTACCTCGTGTTCAATCGGAGCATCACCAAGGGTGTCGCCCTCGGTGGCGTGTTCCGCTAGTCGGAGAGGTAGACCATGCTCCACGGTCATGTCGCCCCAGGCTTCTCCGCGGTCGGTGCCGCCTTCGAGCGCGGGCACTCAGGCGATCCCGGCGGCGCCCAACTGTGCATCTATCACGAAGGGCGAGTCGTGGTCGATCTGTGGACGGGCACCGACCCGAACACGGGCGACGCGATCGACGGAGACTCCCTGTTCGTGCTGTGGTCCACCACCAAAGGGATGGTCGCGATCCTCGCAGCGCTGCTCATCGAACGCGGACAGCTCGACCCCGAGCAACGGGTGTCGAGCGTCTGGCCGGAATTCGGCGTCGGCGGCAAGGGCCAGACGACCGTGGCGCACGTCCTCAGCCATGCAGCGGGTCTGCCCTTCTTCCCCTCCGGGGCGGGGATTCAGAGTCGCGACCTGCCGAACTGGGCGCTGTGCACAGAGACGCTGGCCGCCGCCGAACCGCTCTGGGCGCCGGGGACCGCATCGTGGTATCACCCCTTCACGTTCGGGTATCTCAACGGTGAGGTGATTCGTCGCGTCGCGGGCAAGTCAGTGAGCGACCTCTTCGACGAGTACGTCGCCACCCCGCTGGGAGTCGACTTCTGGATCGGCGGGCTCCCGACCTCTCGCGAGCCCGACGTGACGCATCGCAATGAGATGCACCCTGCCGCCAGCCCGGCCGACCTGTGGTCGCAACACGGAGTGGATCTCTCCGACCCGGTCGTCCAGGAGCTCCTCAGGGAGGTGCAGTCGATCCCCGACATGGTCGAGTTCCTCAACAGCGCCGAGGGGCACCGGATGGAGTTCGGCGGCGCCGGCGGAATCGCGAGCGCCCGATCGGTGGCAAAGGTCTACGCCGCCGCCATCGGGGAGATCGATTCCGTGCAGCTGCTCTCACCCACGACGCTCGACCTCGTCACCGAGCCTCGCACCCTGGGGCTCGGTCCGGTCCCACAACTGGCCGGCGTGCCCGATCAGCAGCTCGCCGAGTTCGGGCTGGGATTCTGGTTGGGGTCGCAATTCCCGTCGGGAAGATTCGCGACGGGGGGAACATTCGGGCACCCCGGCGCGGGCGGGAACATCGCGTTCGCGCATCCTGCGTCGACCACGGCGGTCGCCTACACGTGCACCGGGATGTGGTCAGACGGCTCCCGGCCGGACCCTCGTATGGGGTGGTCCGAGCCGCTCGCCGACCTGGCCGGTGCCTGAGTCCCACGCCCCGCGGAGACCCGCGGAGACCGGCTCACACACGAGTCGTCTCGAAATGGCAGTGGGTTCGATGATCGCACGCGCATCGAGCATCGATCCGGCTCGTGAGGTCGTGATTCCGGCAAGTGGGATCGGCGTCTCGGCGTTGCAGGGCGTAGCGGGGGAGAGGCGCCACTGCCGGAGAAAAGCGGAAACCCCCGCCATGTAGAAGCTAGGCGAGGGTTCCTAAGGTGACTGTAATGATCACCCTGTGGCTCCGACGGGCGTCGATCCCGTGACCTCACGATTTTCAGTCGTGCGCTCTACCAACTGAGCTACAGAGCCGTGCGACCGGCGAACCTGCCGCACCTAGACGAAAGGCCCTTCTCGAAGAAAAGAGCCCATCGCTTAGAGCGACCCTGACGGGACTTGAACCCGCGACCTCCGCCGTGACAGGGCGGCACGCTAACCAACTGCGCTACAGGGCCATACTTGTTTTCAATTGTATCGGAAGGAGTGACCCCAACGGGATTCGAACCCGTGCTACCGCCGTGAAAGGGCGGCGTCCTAGGCCGCTAAACGATGGGGCCGAAGTCTGTCCCGGGGGACTTCCTTGCCGACGCTCAAGCATAAGGGAAGATTCGAGCAAAACGCGAATCGAGGGCGAGCCTGCTGTCCCCCGGGCGTGTTCGGGAGGAACATGGGGTCATCGCTGTGCCCGCTGATGTCGCCCGCCACCTGTTGCGGATGTGACTGATGTTGTTAGTGTGGCATCTGTGAAACCGGCGGAAGGGGCCGTGTGAACGACAAGCACTCTCCGACGGATGCTGCTGCGGCGGCATCCGACGACTGCGGCTGCGCGCCCACGCCCGCAGAGAGCCGCGCTTTCTGGAAGGACGGCGCGGTCAGCCGCCGCGGTGCCCTGACTCTCGGCGCGCTCAGCGTCGTCGCGCTCAGCGCATTCGGCGTCACCTCCGGTGTGAACGCCGCCTACGCCGCGTCGTACCCCAGCTGGGACGACGTGCAGAACGCCATGAACAACCAGTCCTCGAAGGCCGCGGAGGTGACGCGCATCGAGGGGCTCATCCAGTCGCTCACGCAGCGGGTCGCCGACGCGCAGGCCAAGGCCATCCTCGCGGGCGAGGAGTACAACACCGCCCAGCTGGCGTACTTCGACTCGATCGCCGTCGCCGAGGAGCTGCAGTCGCAGGCCGACGCTCAGGCCGTCATCGCCGACGACGCCACCAAGAAGGCTGCACAGCTCGCCGCCCAGCTGTACCGCAACGGCGGCGACGACACGGCGCTCGAGCTCTTCTTCGCCGGGTCCGCCGACAACGCCGACGAGCTGCTCTCGCGCCTCGGCACGATGGACAAGGTCTACCAGTACAACCAGACGGTGCACGACAATGCGGTCGCCGCGCGCAACTCCGCGCAGTCGCTGACCGATCAGGCCAACGTCGCCCGCACCGAGCGCGACCGTCTGCAGAAGATCGCCGAGCAGAAGATGATCGAGGCGCAGGCCGCAGCGGATGCCGCGCAGGCCGCACTCGACGAGCAGTCGGCCAACCTCGCCACGATGCAGGCGCAGCTCGCCGCTCTGAAGGACGCGACGGCCACCACCGTGGCCGGCTACCAGGAGGGCGTGCGCGTCGCCGAGGAGGAGCGCAAGCGCCGCGAGGCCGAAGAGGCCGCCAAGGCCGCAGCGGGCAACGACAACGGTGCTGGCGGCGGGGGCGGCGGTGGCGGAGGTGGCTCCGCAGGAACCGGCGGTTGGGTCCGCCCGCACGGTGGTCACCGCAGCGCCGGATACGGCCCGCGTCCCAAGCCCTGCGCCGCGTGCTCGGGCTGGCACTACGGCGTCGACCTCGCGAACGGGTGCGGGGCCGCGATCTACGCCGCGCAGTCCGGCACCGTCGACTACGCCGGCCCCCGCGGCAACTACGGCAACTACGTCCGCATCCAGCACGGCGGGGGAGTCTCGTCGGGCTACGCGCACATCAGGGACGGCGGCTTCGCCGTCCGCAACGGCGACTGGGTGAACTCCGGCCAGGTCATCGCCTACGCGGGCAACACCGGAGCATCCGTCGGCTGCCACCTGCACTTCGAGGTCTACCTCAACGGCGCGTACACGAACCCGATCTCGTTCCTCGCGGATCGCGGCATCTCGGTCTGATCCGCACCGCCCACGCAGAAGACCCCCGGCCGCTGAGCGGAACCGGGGGTCTTCTGCATGCTGCTCGGGTCAGTGACCCTGCTCGCCGAAACGGACGATCGCCTCGTCGAGGATGCGCTCGGCCTCGGCCTTGTCGCCCCAGGCGTCGACCTTGACCCACTTGTTGGGCTCGAGGTCCTTGTAGTGCTCGAAGAAGTGCGCGATCTCCTTCTTCGTGTACTCGGCGATGTCGTCGATGTCCTGGATGTGGGCCCAGCGCGGGTCCTTCGACAGCACGGCGACCAGCTTGTCGTCGCCGCCGGCCTCGTCGCTCATCTTGAGAACCGCGACGGGGCGGACCTCGACGACGACGCCGGGGTAGATGGCGTGGTCGAGCAGCACGAGCACGTCGAGCGGATCGCCGTCCTCGCCGAGCGTGTTGTCGAAGTAGCCGTAGTCGGCCGGGTACCCGAAGGTCGTGTAGAGCACGCGGTCGAGGTGGACTCGCCCGGTCTCGTGGTCGACCTCGTACTTCACGCGGCTGCCGCGCGGGATCTCGATGACGGCGTCGTGTGCGCCCATGCGTGTGCTCCTCAGGAAAAGTTCGGTTGGATGCCGCGCAACAGCCTACCCGGGGTGGCCGTCGTCGTCCGGGCGGGGGTGCCCAGCCGTTCAGCCTCTCCGGCGCGTGATGCGGCCGAGCAGCCGGGAGACGGTGCCGCTGAGCAGCAGTATCAGCAGGCCGGCGTACCCGAACGGCGGTACGAAGATCGAGAGCGCCAGTGCGATCAGGAACAGGATGATCGCGGCGAGATCGCCGATGATCCCCTCGCGCAGGGTCTCGGGGCTCGTCGTGCCGAGCTCGGGATGACGCAGCAGATAGGCGCCACCCGCGAGCGTGGTGATCTGCGTCGCGATCAGGGTGCCGATGTACACCACGGGCTGCAGCATGTCGGTGTCCATCTGCCCGATCATCGCCGTCGGTACCGGCAGCCAGACGATCGTCGCCATCCACGCCACGTTGATCCACAGCAGCGGAGTCGTCGCCCGCTCCACCTCGCGATACTGCCGATGGTGCCCCATCCAGAACGTCGCGATCAGCACGAAGCTCAGACCGAAGCTCAAGAGCTGCCCCGAGTGCTCGGAGAAGAACTCCGCCGTGCTGAGCTTGTCGGACGCGGCCTCCGACACCGCCTCCATCAGAGGCAGGATCAGCAGCGTCATCGCGATCGCCACCACGGCGTCGATGAAGGTCTTGAAGCGCTCGATGGAGAATCGGCCGTCCGTGCGGGATCGCGTTACGTGTTCTGCCACGGCGTCAGGTTAGGGCGATCGGCGTCATCCGCGCGACCGTCGCACGGCGATCCGTCGACGTGATCTACCGTGGAGCTGTGCCCTCGCTCTCACCCGCCATCGCCGAGATCCGCCTCGCCGTGCGCACCGCGCTCGCCGACCTGCACGAGGGCTCGACCGTCGTCGTCGCGCTGTCGGGCGGCGCGGACTCGCTCGCGCTCGCCGCGGCCGCCGCGTTCGAGGGGCCAAAGCTCGGACTGCGGGTGCGCAGTGTCACGGTCGACCACGGGCTGCAGGACGCCTCGGATGCCGTCGCCGCGCGCGCCGCTCACACGGCGACCTCGCTCGGTCTCGACGCTCTCGTCGTCACCGTCGACGTCGGTGCGGACGGCGGCCCCGAAGCCGCCGCGCGGGATGCGCGCTACCGGGTGCTGAAGGACGCCGCCGCGGATGCCGGTGCCGCGGTCGTCCTGCTCGGGCACACGCTCGACGATCAGGCCGAGACCGTGCTGCTCGGCCTTGCCCGGGGGGCCGGCGCCGCGAGCCTGCAGGGCATGGCCCCGGTGCGCGCCGATGACGACGGACTGCGCTGGGTGCGCCCGCTGCTGCGGGTCAGGCGAGAGACGACGCGGGCGTTCTGCGCGGCATCCGACCTGGAGTTCTGGGACGACCCGCACAATCTCGAGGATCGCTTCGCTCGGGTGCGTGTGCGGGAGCGGGTGCTGCCGGTCCTCGAATCCGAACTCGGACCAGGCATCGCCGAGGCTCTCGCCCGCACGGCGGAGCAGCTGCGCGAAGACGCGGAAGCCTTCGACGAGATGATCCACGAGACGATCGAGGACATCGTCGAGCACGCGGAGGCGGGAATCTCGGTCAGCGTCGCGGCGCTCGCCGCGAACCCCGCGGCGCTGCGCAACCGCATCATCCGCCTGGTGGTCGACAGCGAGTTCGGTGTCAGCCTGACCCGGCTGCAGACCCTGGAGGTCGCGCGCCTGGCGACGGACTGGTCGGGTCAGGGACCCATCGACCTGCCCTCGTGCGCGGCGGCCCGCGTCGGCGGACGCATCGTGTTCACCGCGCGCTGAGGTGTTCACCGCGCGCTGAGGTGCAGACCGCGCGCTGAGGTGCAGACCGCGCGGGGTGCGGACGAATCCGCACCCCGCGTCGATCGTGCGGCGCCGACCTACTTCTTGCCGCCGAAGAGCCCGCCCAGCAGGTCGCCGATGCCGCCGCCGCCCGACGACGCGCCGCCGCCGCCGAGCAGACCGCCGATGATCTCGCCGATGCCGCCACCGCCCGATCGCGGCTCGGACGTGCTCGACGGTGCCGTCTTGCTCTTCGTCGCGTTGGCGATGAGCCCCATCACGATGGGGGCGAGGATCGGGAGCAGCGCGCCGAAGTCGATGCCGGCGGTCTCCTTCGACTCGGTGAGCTTCTCCGTCACCTTCTTCTCGTCGGCGCCGAGGATGTGCGAGACGATCTTGCCGCCGTCGGTCTGATCGATGTCGTCGACCGTCGCCGCGCCGCCCCTGCCTTCGTGGCGCTTGAGGGCGTTCTCGATCGCGGCCGAGCCCTCGGCGGTCGAGGCGTTCTTCGCCAGCCCGCCCAGCAGCACGGCGCCGCCCTGCTCGACCGCCGACCTGGCGACGTCCGGCGAGACGCCGAGCTTCGCGGCGATGTCGTCGACCGGCACCTGCCTGAGGATGTCGTCTAGAGCCATGGGTGATTCCTTCCCTCGGTGGACGGATGCCCGTTCCATCGCCAGGGTAATGCGCGCGGCGCACGTGGGGTATGCCGATCGTGCCGGTCTCGCCCGGTTGGGGAAGACCGCCTGCGACGACGTAACATCGATCCATGCGCGCCGCGGAAATCCAGGACGACCTTGCTCAGATCCTCGTCACTGAGGAGGAGATCATCGCGAAGCTCGATGAGCTCGCCATCCAGGTCGCGGCCGACTACGCCGGCAAGGAGATCATCCTGGTCGGCGTGCTCAAAGGAGCGGTCATGGTCATGGCCGACTTCGCTCGTGCCCTCCCCTTCCACGCGCCGATGGACTGGATGGCCGTCTCGAGCTACGGCGCCAGCACCAAGTCGAGCGGTGTCGTGCAGATCCGGAAGGATCTCGACACCGACCTGAACGGCAAGCACGTGCTCATCGTCGAGGACATCATCGACTCCGGCCTCACCCTGAGCTGGCTGCTGGAGAACTTCGAGTCGCGCGGGGCCGAGTCGATCGAAGTGCTCGCACTGCTGCGCAAGCCCGAGGCGGCGAAGGTGGTCATCGACTGCAAGTACGTCGGCTTCGACATCCCCACCGACTTCGTCGTGGGCTACGGACTCGACTACGACGAGCGCTACCGCAACCTGCGTGACGTCGCGGTGCTCGCGCCGCACGTCTACAGCTGAGCCGCGTTTCGTCTCGTCGCAGGCTCCTCGCTCGACGACCGGATCTGAGCGCCGGTACGCCGTGGGTGAACGCACAGCGCCCACCTAGAGCGTGCGCGATACGCTGATCCGACCATGGATGTCAAGAAGCTCACTCGGAATCCGCTGATCTACGTCGCGCTGATCGGGCTGCTGCTGTTCGGCGGCTTCCTGCTGATCTCGAACCTCGGCGCTCCGAAGCAGATCACGACGCAGGAGGGGCTCACGCTCCTCTCCGGCAAGACCGTCACCGAGGTCGTGAACACCGACGGCGATCAGCGCGTCGACATGACCCTCTCCAAGCCGTTCAAGGGCTCCGAGAACGTGCAGTTCTACTACGTCGACGCCCGGGCCGACGAGGTCGTGACGGCGATCACCTCCGCCGACCCCAAGGACGGCTTCGACGACGCCGTGCCGCGCGCGACGTGGTTCGACGGCATCCTCTCGCTCCTCCTCCCGCTCGTGCTGCTCGGCCTGCTGTTCTGGTGGCTGCTCTCGTCGATGCAGGGCGGTGGCAGCAAGGTCATGCAGTTCGGCAAGTCCAAGGCCAAGCTCGTCAGCAAGGAGACCCCCACCGTCACCTTCGCCGACGTCGCCGGTGCCGACGAGGCGATCGAGGAACTCCACGAGATCAAGGAGTTCCTGCAGGATCCGGCCAAGTTCCAGGCGATCGGCGCCCGCATCCCGAAGGGCGTGCTCCTGTACGGCCCTCCCGGAACCGGAAAGACGCTGCTCGCCCGCGCCGTGGCCGGTGAGGCCGGTGCGCCGTTCTACTCGATCTCCGGATCGGACTTCGTCGAGATGTTCGTCGGTGTCGGTGCCTCCCGCGTACGCGACCTGTTCACCCAGGCCAAGGAGAACGCCCCCGCGATCATCTTCATCGACGAGATCGACGCCGTCGGCCGCCACCGCGGCGCCGGCATGGGCGGCGGAAACGACGAGCGCGAGCAGACGCTCAACCAGATGCTCGTCGAGATGGACGGCTTCGACCCGAACGCGAACGTCATCGTGATCGCGGCGACCAACCGCCCCGACATCCTCGACCCCGCGCTGCTGCGCCCAGGACGCTTCGACCGTCAGATCGGCGTCGACGCCCCCGACCTCAAGGGTCGGCAGAGGATCCTCGAGGTGCACGCCAAGGGCAAGCCGCTCGCGAAGAGCGTCGACCTCGAGGTCGTCGCCCGCAAGACCCCCGGCTTCACGGGTGCCGATCTCGCGAACGTCCTCAACGAGGCCGCGCTGCTGACCGCGCGCTCGAACGCGCAGCTCGTCGACAACCGCGCTCTCGACGAGGCCATCGACCGTCTGATCGCCGGACCGCAGCGTCGCACCCGCGTCATGAAGGACCGCGAGAAGCTCATCACGGCCTACCACGAGGGCGGTCACGCGCTCGCCGCGGCGGCGATGAACTACACCGATCCCGTGACCAAGATCACCATCCTGCCCCGAGGCAAGGCCCTCGGATACACGATGGTGCTGCCGCTCGACGACAAGTACTCCGTCACCCGCAACGAGCTGCAGGACCAGCTCACCTATGCGATGGGCGGACGCGTCGCCGAGGAGATCATCTTCCACGACCCGACCACCGGTGCGTCGAACGACATCGAGAAGGCGACGTCGATCGCCCGCAAGATGGTCATCGAGTACGGCATGACGACGCAGGTCGGTCCGGTCAAGCTCGGTTCCGAGGGCGGCGACATGTTCGTCGCGCGGGACATGGGGCGAGGCCGCGAGTACTCCGAGAAGGTCGCCGAGCGGGTCGACGCCGAGGTGCGCGCCCTGATCGAGCAGGCGCACGACGAGGCGTACAAGGTGATCAGCGCGAACCGCGACATCCTCGACCGCCTCGCCCTCGCTCTGCTCGAGGAGGAGACGCTCGACCACAACCAGATCGCCGAGATCTTCACCGAGGTCCGCAAGCTCCCCGAGCGGCCCCTGTGGCTGTCGAGCGAGACACGACCGGTGTCGGACGTTCCTCCGATCGAGGTTCCGAAGAAGGTCGTGCCCGTCGCGGCATCCGTCGAGGCGCCCGCCGCCGCTCCGCGCACGCAGCCCGGATCCGCGGGAGCCGGTCAGGCTCGACCCGCGACGGCCTGAGCCGTGGCTGTCGACCGCGCACGGGTCGAGCGGCTCACGCGTGAGCTGCTCGAAGCGATCGGCGAGGATCCGCACCGCCCGGGGCTGAAGCAGACCCCTGCGCGGATGGGAGAGCTGTACGCGGAGTTCTTCGCGGGCGTCGGCGAGGATGCCGCCGCCCCGCTCGCGCACACCATCAGCGTCGCGCGCGGTCCGGCGCCCGACACCCTGCCCTCGGGAGCCGTGCTGCTGCGCGACATCCGCTTCCGCTCGGTCTGCGAGCACCACCTGCTGCCCTTCGCGGGACGCGCGCACATCGCGTACCTGCCGGGCGAGCAGGTCGTCGGTCTCGGCGCGCTGGTGCGCGTGGTCGAGACCCTCGCGGCCCGGCCGCAGGTTCAGGAGCGTCTCGGCGAGCAGATCGCCGACACGATCGCCGAGAACCTCGACACCCGCGGCGTGCTGGTCGTGCTCGACGCGAGCCACGGCTGCGTCACGATGCGCGGCGGGCGCCAGCCGGAGGCCTCGACCCTGACGATCGCCGCACGCGGCGAGTACACGGATGCGGTCGCTCGCACGGAGCTCATCGCGCTGATCGGCGCATCGACCGGGTCGGCGCACGCATGACCGGCATCTGGGGCATCGTCAACGTCACCCCCGACTCGTTCAGCGACGGCGGGCGCTACTTCGACGTGGACCGCGCCGTCGCGCACGGGCTGCAGCTGCGGGCCGACGGCGCCACGGTGCTCGACGTCGGTGGCGAGTCGACGCGACCCGGCGCCGAGCGCGTCGGAGCCGAAGAGGAGCAGAGGCGCGTGCTGCCGGTGATCGAGGGGCTGGTCGCCGAGGGCGCACCGGTCAGCATCGACACCCTCGACGCCTCGACCGCCGCGGCCGCGGTGCGAGCGGGTGCGCGGATCGTCAACGACGTGTCGGGCGGTCTCGCGGATCCCGAGATGCTCGCGGCGGTCGCCGAGTCCGGGGCCGACTACGTGATCGGGCACTGGCGCGGTTTCTCCGACGACATGTACGCCAAGGCCGTCTACCGTCGCGCCGCCCGTGAGGTCGCGGGGGAGCTGCAGGAGCGGATGGGCGAGACCGCCGCATCGGGCATCGCCCCGTCGCGGCTCATCGTGGATCCGGGCATCGGCTTCGCGAAGGCGGGAGCGCAGAACTGGGACGTGCTGCGCGGACTCGACGAGATCGTCGCCCTCGGCCCGCGCGTGCTCATCGGCACGTCGCGCAAGAGGTTCCTCGCGGAGACGCTCGCCGCAGACCCCGCCGGGGTCTCGGAGGCCCGCCGCGACCTCGCGACCGCGGTGACCAGTGCGCTCGCCGCGCGGGCCGGAGCGTGGGCAGTGCGCGTGCACGACGTGAGCGCCACACGGGATGCGCTCGCCGTCGTGCGCGCCTGGGAAGGATAGGACCATGGATCCCCTCGACGAGATCGTCCTGACAGGACTCACCGTCTTCGGCAGGCACGGCGTCTACGACCACGAGCGCGAGGACGGCCAGGAATTCAGGGTCGATCTGCGCCTGACGATGTCGTTGCGCGCGGCCGCGGCATCCGATGATGTGGTCGACACGGTGCACTACGGCGAACTGGCCGAGAAAGTGGCCGCCGTGGTCGCCGGCGAGCCGGTCAACCTGATCGAGACGCTCGCCGAGCGCATCGCCCACGTCACTCTCGCGGATTCCCGCGTGCAGTTCGTCACCGTCACGGTGCACAAGCCGCACGCTCCGATCGCACTCACCTTCAGCGACGTCGCGGTCACCGTGCGCCGTGCGCAGCCCACCGGGAAGGACGCGCGATGAGCCGCAACCTGGCGAACCCGCCCCGCCTTCCCGGCCCCCGCCCCGGACGTGCAGCGGCTGTGGCCGTCGTCGCCTTCGGTGCGAACCTCGGCGACCGCGAGGCGACGATCCGCGCGGCGGCCGACCGCATCGCACGACTGCCTCTGGTCAGCGACGTACGCCTGTCGCCGCTGTTCGAGACCGTGGCGCTGCGGGTGGACGGGCCGGACCCCGAGGCGCCCGCCTATGTCAATGCGGTCGCGCTTGTCACGACGCGTCTGGCTCCGAGCATCCTGCTCGGGATGCTGCACGCCGTCGAGGACGAGCACGGCCGAGAGCGGCACGAGCGTTGGGGGGACCGCACGCTCGACCTCGACCTGATCGCCTACGGCGACGAGAGCTCGGATGACGACCGACTGCAGCTGCCGCATCCGCGCGCCGCCGAGAGGCTCTTCGTGCTGGAGCCCTGGCTCGCTCTCGACCCGGACGCCGAGCTGCCGGGCCGCGGCAGGGTCGCGGACCTCGTCACGAGCCTGCGCACCGCGGAGCAGCGATGAAGCGCACCTCGGTCGGACTGCTCGTCGTCCTCGCGCTGCTCTCCGGGGCCGCGGGGTACGTGCTCGACCACGTGCTCACGGCCATGGGGCGCACCACCTTCACGCCGTCGCTCCTGCTGCCCCTGCTGCTCCTGCTCATCGGCGCGGCGTCGTTGGGGGTCGCATGGCCGGTGCGCAGGAGCGTGCGCAGCGGTGTCCGCATCGATCCGTTCCAGGCCACCCGCGCCGTCACCCTCGCTCGTGCGTCGAGCCTGCTCGGAGCGATCATGGCCGGATTCGGAGCCGGGCTGCTGGTGTTCCTGCTGTCCCGGCCGATCGATCCCCCGGTAGGGTCGACTGTGGCGATGCTGGCGCTGATCGGAAGTGCGGTCGTGCTCGCGGTCGCCGCGCTCATCGCCGAACAGTTCTGCACACTTCCGAAGGATCCTGATGACTCAGAACCCAGAGATCGAGCCGGGGATCCCGGCCCCGCTGAACTCGGCGGAGGTCACTGACCTCGCAGCCCTCGACCAGGGGACCTACTCGTCGCTGCGCACCGCGCGCAGTGAGGCCCGCCTGGAGCTCGACGGCAGCTGGCACCAGATCTCGCCCCGCTACGTGGTGTCACAGATCGTGCAGAACCTCATCTTCCTGGCCTTCGTGCTCGCCGCCGCGGTCGTCCTGGCGCTCGTGCTCGACCAGAGCTGGGTCTGGATCCCCGCCGCCGTGGTGGTGGCGATCGAGATCATCACTCTCGTGATCCTCCCGCGTCAAGCGAAGGCCATCGGCTACATGCTGCGCGACGACGACATCGTCTTCCGCAAGGGCATCCTCTGGCAGCGCATGATCGCCGTCCCCTACGGGCGCATGCAGCTCGTCGACATCACCCAGGGTCCGCTCGACCGTGCGTTCGGCGTCTCCCAGCTCAAGATGGTGACCGCCGCCGCGACGACCGGCGTGCAGATCCCCGGGCTGACGCAGGCAGCGTCCGAGGCGCTGCGCGACACCCTCATCGAGGTCGCCGAGACCCGCCGGACGGGCCTGTGAGCGAGCAGCAGCCTCCCGCCATCCCGGCGGCCCCCGCCCCGGCGGCGGAGACGCGGCGCCCGGACACGGGCGCGACCCTCGCCGACGGCGAGTGGCACCGGATGCATCCGCTCACCCCCCTGTTCAAGGGCGGGCTGGCGCTGATCATCGTCGCGGGCATCGCGTTCGCCAACCTGCGTGACCGACTGATCGCCTGGTTCGTCGATCTCTTCACTCCCGAAGAGGCGCATTATGACTACACCGGGGGCGACCCCGTCGATTGGGTGCTGGCGAACAACCTTCTGCTGGTGGTGCTGGTCGGAGTGTTCGCCCTGGCGGTCGTCCTCGTCGGCATCTTCTGGTTCGTCTGGCGGTTCCAGCAGTTCCGCATCACCGGCGACCACGTCGAGGTCCGCAAGGGCATCGTGTTCCGTTCGCATCGTCGCGCACCCCTCGACCGCGTGCAGGGGGTCAACCTCACCCGGCCGTTCCCCGCGCGCATCATCGGACTCGCGAAGCTCGAGGTCGTGGGGGCGGGGAACGACTCGAACGTCGAGCTCGAGTACCTCGCGACGGCCCGCGCGGAGTCGGTGCGCACCGACATCCTGCGACTCGCCTCCGGCGCCCGCGCGGCGCGTCAGGGTGCGACGGATGCCGTCACCCGCGGGCGTGCGGCGGACGAGGGCGTCGCCGGTGCGCCGGCCTCCGCCCGCTCGCAGCTCGTCGGCTCGATGAACGAGGGCGTCTCGGGTCTCATCAGCGGGGTCGACCTCACCGACGTCGCACCCGAGAGCGTCGTGAAGATCCCCACGGGCCGCCTCATCGGCTCGCAGCTGATCTCGAGCCTGCTCTGGTTCGTGGTCTTCGGTGTCATCTTCGGCGTGACGGTCGGCGGCATCGCGATCGGCTCGCTGCTCGACGGCGATCCGATCGACGGATTCCTCGGGCTGGGGATCACGCTGGGCATCGCGATCCCCATGATCGTCGCGGTCGTGGGTATCACCTGGGCACAGATCTCGAAGTCGCTGCGGTACTCGATCGCTCCGACGCCCGACGGCGTGCGGATCACGTACGGTCTGCTCACCACGGTCACCGAGACGCTGCCGCCGGGGCGCATCTTCGCCGTCGAGGTCACGCAGTCGCTGCTGTGGCGACCGTTCGGCTGGTGGATGATCAGGATCAACCGGATGAGCGGCAAGAGCGCGGCGCAGCAGTCGTCGGGGTCGGTCCAGCAGTTCAATGTGGTGCTGCCGGTCGGCAAGCGTGCGGACGTGGAACGCGTGCTCGCGCTGATCCTGCCGGAGGCGCCGGTCGCCGACATCCCGCTGGTCTGGGAGCACGGCATCCTCGGACCGGTGGAGGGCGACCCCTACCGCACGATGCCGCGACGTGCGTGGTGGCGTCGGCCGCTGTCGTGGAAACGTCACGGCTTCGCGCTCACCGAATTCGGCCTGCTGCTGCGCCGCGGCATCGTGTGGCGCAAGCTCGCGATCTTCCCGCTCGCCAGGCTGCAGGGAGTCTCGCTGTCGCAGGGGCCCGTCGATCGGGCGCAGCGGGTCTCGGGCGCGCAGGTGCACTCGGTGCAGGGCCTCATCACGGGGTATCTGTCCGGACTCGAGCGGAGCGACGCCCTCTACCTCATCGACGGTGTGAGCGCGGCCGCGGTCTCGGCGGCCGCCCGCGATCACACGCACCGGTGGGGGCAGTACGTGACGGATGCCGACGGTGCGCAGGTTCCGGGGTACCCCGGACAGGCCCCGGATGCGGCGGTCGATGCGCCTCCTGCTCCGCCGGCTGCTCCTGCTCCGCCGACGGCTGCGCCTGTTCCGCCAGCCGGTCCGCCTGCTCCGCCTGCGCCTCCGGTCGGTCCGCCTGCTCCGCCGGCTGGTCCGCCTGCTCCGCCTGCGCCTCCGGTCGGTCCGCCTGCTCCGCCGGCTGGTCCGCCTGCTCCGCCTGCGCCTCCGGTCGGTCCGCCTGCTCCGCCGGCTGGTCCGCCTGCTCCGCCGGCTGGTCCGCCTGCTCCGCCGGTGGCTCCGCCTGCTCCGCCGGTGGCTCCGCCTGCTCCCGACCGTGACTGACCCGTCTCGACGCGACGGCCGGCTCGGGGTCGGGATCATCGGCGCCGGCCGCGTCGGTCCGGTGATCGGTGCGGCGCTGGCCGGAGCGGGCCATGCGATCACCGGCATCACGAGCGGCTCCGATGACGACCGTGCCTCCGCGGTGCTTCCGGACGTCCCCATCCTCGACCCGCTCGAGGTCGTGCGGCGCAGCGAGCTGGTGGTGATCGCGGTTCCGCACGACCAGTTGCCCGACCTCATCGCCGGCATCGCCGAGGTCGGCGGGTGGCAGCTCGGGCAGCTCGTGCTGCACACCGACCCCGCCTACGGCGTGGGCGTGCTGCGTCCCGCCGCGCAGAGCGGCGCGATCCCGCTGGCCGTGCATCCGGCGATCACGTTCACGGGCTCGACGATCGACCTGCGTCAGCTGCAGGCGAGCTATGCGGCGGTCACCGCGCCGGCGGGGGTTCTCCCGATCGCACAGGCTCTCGCCGTGGAGATGGGGTGCGAACCGATCGTGATCGACGAGGCCGACCGCCCCGCCTACGCAGACGTGATCCAGACGGTGACGGAGTTCTCGCGCTCGATCATCGCTCAGGCCACGGGGAGCCTCGGCGAGATCGGGGTCGAGAACCCCGGCGGATACCTGTCGGCGCTGGTGCAGTCGACGGTCGAGCGAGCGCTTCGCGACGCGTCGAGTCCCGAACCGCTGCTCTGAGTCAGCGTCCGCCCGAGAAACCGTCAGCGTCCGCCCGAGAATCCGCCTCCGCCTCCGCCGCCCGAGAACCCGCCGCCGAAGGACCCGCCGCTCGACGAGCTGCCGGTGGTCGGAGCGGAGTACGACGCGGCGGCCTGGGAGGTCGCGGCGAAGCCGATGAGCTGAGCCCGCAGGAACGGTGCGTTCGGATCTCCGATCCAGGAGGCGCCTCGCTGCTCGTAGGCGTACACGTGCTCGAGCACGGAGCCCCATTCGTCTTCCATGCCGAAGAGCATGGCGTAGGGGAGAAGTCGCTCGTACACGTCGATCACGTTCGCGCTGCCGTCCTGCCGCCGCTCGGCGCCGGAATAGGACTGCAGCATCTGCAGTCGATCGGCCTCCGCCACCCGGATGAACTCCTTGACGCCCATCAGGTACTCGTACTGCCGCGCGCCCTCGGCGGTCAGAACGACGTGCTTCGAGAAGCCGTAGAAGCTCGACAGCAGCACGAGCAAGGTCGCGAACGCGATGGCGGTGAAGGCGGGCAGGGCCGTGACACGGCCCGCGATCACACCCCAGAGGCCGAGTCCGAAGCCCGCGAGCACGAGGGCGATCGCGCACCACTGCAGGATCACGGCCGTGCGGCTGCGCGCCTTCGTCGTGAGCCCGCGAGAGACCGCCGCGTCGATGCCGCTTCTGGACAGGGCGGTCATCCGGGCAGCGAACGCCTCGCTGGACGTCGGGAGGTCGGCGACGCCGTCGTCGGCTCCGTCGAACAGCGCGTCGAGGGCCTCGGCGTCCAGCGGATCGGGAGCGCGGCCGTCCAGGCGACGCAGGCGCGGCTGCTCGGACTCGGCGCCCTCTTCGATGCGCAGCGCCCCGCGCACCGCGAGGTGGACGATCTCGGCCGGGATCGCATCCTTCGACCCGGGCACGATGGCGGCCGCCAACAGCGGCGGGAGTGCATCGGGCACGTCGTACTGTGCGATGACGAGCCCGCTCGACGTGCGGCGGGACCTCTTGAACGCGGACACCGCGAACCATCCGCCCACCGAGAGCGCCGCCGCGCCGACAGCTGCGACCGCGGGCACGGTGTCGGTGACCGGGTCGGGCTGACGTGCAGCCGGCTGCACAGCGGTGCCGGCGTCGAAGCCGATGGCGACGGTCACTCCTTCGCCGGCAGCGAGGTCGACCGACTCGACGCTGTACTCGCCAGGCGTCGGCATCGTGAGGTCGCATGTCTCCTTCGATCCGGAGACGCCGATGTAGCAGCGCGAGGATCCTGTCAGACGCTCGGTCATCTGCGGGTCGACGGCGATGTCGGCGCGGAACGCGTCGATGCGCTGCGTGCTGTCGAGGGGCAGCAGATCCCAGTAGAACTCATCGACGCCGGTGTCGGCGGCGAGGACGACATCCCGCATCTCGTACTCGATGACGTACGTGGTGAGGCCCCGGACGTAGTCGTCGTCGCCGGTGAGGACGTACAGCAGGCCGTCGTCCTCCTCGGTCTCGTAGGGGACCTCCGCGCCGGTCTCGTCGGTGACCGAGAGCACTCGCAGGTCGACTCCCGCGTTCTCGTATGTCGTGAGCAGGCCGCGGACGATCCCCTTGTTCTGGTCGGCGTCGGGGAACCGCGCGGTCAGCGACTCGGTGACGTGCATGCGCGCATGTCCGTCCTCATCGAGACCGAGGTCGATCTGCGTGTCCCACGACGCGTACGAGAAGTCGTCGACGTCGACGTCGGCTTCCGCTGCGGGCACAGGGGCGGAAGCGGATGCGGCCGCCGCAGGGAACAGCACTGCGGCAGCGGCGACGATCGTGGCGAGGACGGGGGCGAGTCTGTGGGCTGCCATGCTTCGAGGCTACCCAGACTTCGCCGCAGGAGCAGGGGCGCGACCTCGGTAAACTGGACCCGACTTTCCAAGGAGCCCCGAATGACTGACGCGTCTGCCGCGCCCGAGACGACCACGGTCGTCACCGAAGAAGACGTCCACGAGCAGAAGGCCGTGCGGCTCGCGAAGCGCGAGCGTCTGGTGGCGAACCGCACGGATGCCGGCGGAGGCGCCTTCCCGGTGAGCGTCCCCGTGACGCACCGGATCCCCGCGCTGCGCGCCGAGTACGGCGAGCTCGAGCCCGGTGCGGAGACCGGAGTGATCGCGGGCGTCGCCGGTCGTGTGGTCTTCAGCCGTAACACCGGGAAGCTGTGCTTCGCGACGCTGCAGGCCGGTGACGGCTCGCGCATCCAGGCGATGATCTCGCTGGCCAACGTCGGCGAGCAGTCGCTCGCGGACTGGAAGGAGTACGTCGATCTGGGCGACCACGTCTTCGTGCACGGTGAGGTCATCTCGAGCCGTCGCGGCGAACTGTCGATCATGGCCGACGACTGGGCGATCGCCGCGAAGGCGATCCTGCCCCTGCCGAACGCCTACTCCGAGCTCAGCGAAGAGGGACGGGTGCGCAGCCGCTACCTCGATCTGATCGTCCGCGAGCAGGCCCGCACGACCGTGCGCGCCCGCGCCGCCGTCAACGCGAGTCTGCGCGCGACCTTCGGCGACCACGACTACCTCGAGGTGGAGACGCCCATGCTGCAGGTGCAGCACGGCGGGGCATCCGCACGCCCGTTCGTGACGCACTCGAATGCGTTCGACACCGAGCTCTACCTGCGCATCGCACCGGAGCTCTACCTGAAGCGCGCCGTGGTCGGCGGCATCGAGCGGGTCTACGAGATCAACCGCAACTTCCGCAACGAGGGTGCGGACTCGACCCACAGCCCCGAGTTCGCGATGCTCGAGGCCTACCAGGCCTACGGCGACTACAACCAGATGGCCTCGCTCACCCAGCAGCTGGTGCAGAACGCGGCCGTCGCGGTCGCGGGGTCCACCACCGTCACGTGGGCAGACGGCACCGAGTACGACCTCGGCGGCGAGTGGGACCGCATCTCGATGTACGAGTCGCTGTCGACCACCGCCGGACGCCCGTTCACTCCGGCCGACACCGTCGAGGATCTCGTCGCGTTCGCCGAGGCGAACGGTGTCGATCTGCCCGCGCAGGAGACCCACGGCAAGCTCATCGAAGAGCTGTGGGAGCACTTCGTGAAGGGCGACCTCGTGCGCCCGACGTTCGTCATGGACTTTCCTCTCGACACCTCGCCGCTGGTGCGCGAGCACCGCGCGATCGACGGCGTGGTGGAGAAGTGGGATCTGTACATCCGCGGCTTCGAGCTCGCGACCGGGTACTCGGAACTCGTCGACCCCGTCATCCAGCGCGAGCGCTTCGTCGAGCAGGCGAAGCTGGCCGCACGCGGCGACGTCGAGGCCATGCCCGTCGACGAGGAGTTCCTGCGCGCGCTCGAGCACGGCATGCCGCCGTCCGGGGGTATGGGCATGGGCATCGACCGTCTTCTGATGGCGATCACGGGTCTGGGCATCCGCGAGACGATCCTCTTCCCGCTGGTCAAGTAGTCGAGGTCGCGCCACGGCGGAACGCCCACTCCGGCAGCACGGCGGCGGCGATCATCGTCTCGAGCAGGGCGGCCAGTCCGTACTCGGGATCGATCGCCCGGACCAGACCCAGGTAGTGGGCGGCGTGACTGGCGCGCCCCAGCGCCCACGACAACCAGGCGGCGGCCGTCAGAGGAGCGGGCCTCGATGCCTGCGGTGCCCGCGCCGCCGCGATGCGGACGAGGGAGAGAGCGCGTCGCAGCCGCTCGGGATCGGGTGTCGGGCCCCGGCCCAGGAACACATCGCCGAGGTCGTCGGGCACGCTGGATCGGGCGTCGGCGAAGGACAGCTGGGCCTCGAGGGTGCGCATGCCTCCGACAGCGTCGGTGGCCCACTGCACCAGTGCGACGTCGCGGAACAGCGGACGATCGAGGCACCACAGGAGTGCGGCGATCGCGAAGGGCGGAAGCTCGTCCGGCGTGGTGATCGCGGCCTCGAAGAACGCCGGCACATCGTCGAGCAGGAGGAGCGCCGCGATCGCCTGAGGGTTCTGCGGAGCGGCCGGCTCGTGCACCCGAGCGTGCTCGAGCAGCGCGTCGATGTCGCGCAGCGCCCGGCCGACCCGTTCGGCCTCCGCGAGGTCGACCGGGGGAAGGTCGGCACCCGACCGCTGATCGCCCGAGACATCGCCGAGCCCCGGCACCACGGGAGCCGCACCATCGAGCACCCGCAGCTGCGGATCGTCGTCGAGATAGCTCGACCAGCCTCGCGGCGTGACGCAGAGGGCGTCGACGATGCGCAGCCCGGCGTCCTCGGCCCGCTGGAGCACCTCGTCGACGTCGATCGCGAAGGGCAGGACCAGACCCTCGGGGGTGACGTGCACCTCGTCGACGGTGTAGACGACGAGTGCCACGGCATCCGCTGCGCGCACCCGCGAGACGAGTCCGATGGCGGCATCGGCGTAGTCTTCGGTGCTCACGTCGTCGTGGGGGAGATCGAGGCGCATCGCACCGCTGGTGCGCGAGCCGTGGAAGGGGAGCAGCACGAGACTGTCGGTGGGGGTGAAGCCCGCGAGGGAGGGCACCAGCTGGAGGAACTCGGCGGAGCCGGAGGCACGAAGGAGTGTGGTCATCACGGGAGTCTCGTCGGCACGTCGTGCCCGTGGCGCGATTCCACAGGCCGCACGGCCGGTTCCGCCTCTGGCGTCGAGTGTGGAGGAGTGATCGGTCGCGTACCATGGGGTCATGGAGAACTTCTGGCTCGCCGCCGCATGGTCGATCATCCCGACCATCGGCGTGAGCGTCGTGTTCTTCTTCGTGCTCAGGGGGATTCTGAGATTCGACCGCACCGAGCGCCGCGTGCACGCACGGATCGAGGCGGAGGAGCGCGCCGCGCGCGGTCTGCCTCCGCGCCCCTGAGGGGTGTCCGGACCATCGGCTACTGTGTAGCCAGAGCACCGCTGGTGCCCACTGAGGCGTTTGCCGTCGAGGTGCCGACCCGTCGGGAGGACGAGGCATGACGCCGGAGACCTGGGCATGGTGGATCGCCGCCTTCCTGCTGGCGCTCGACCTGGCGATCCGCATCACGGCGATCATCGTGATCCCGAGGAATCGCCGCCCGACCGCCGCGATGGCCTGGCTGCTCGCCGTCTTCTTCATCCCGTTCGTCGGCGTCTTCCTGTTCCTCCTGATCGGAAACCCGCGTCTGCCGCGTGTGCGCCGCCGCAAGCAGGACCAGATCAATGAGTACATCGCCGACACGAGCGAGCATCTGCACTTCGGAACCCTGCGCCCCGACGCCCCGAGCTGGTTCCCGCCGCTGGTCGAGATGAACCACCGCCTCGGCGCCCTGCCGATCTCGGGAGACAACGGCGCGCACCTGATCTCCGACTACCAGGAATCGCTCGACGCGATGGCCGACGAGATCCGCAAGGCCCAGGACTACGTGCACATCGAGTTCTACATCCTGCAGTCCGACGCCTCGACCGACAACTTCTTCCGCGCGATGGAGGAGGTCGCCGAGCGCGGGGTGCACGTCCGCGTGCTGCTCGATCACTGGGCGAACCGCTGGAAGCCGAAGTACCGGTCGACCATCGCGCGCCTCGACCGGATGGGCGCGCACTGGCACCTGATGCTCCCCGTTCAGCCTCTCAAGGGGCGCATGCAGCGGCCCGACCTGCGCAATCACCGCAAGCTGCTCGTCGTCGACGGCAAGGTCGCCTTCCTCGGATCGCAGAACGTCACCGACTCGACCTACAACCTCCCCAAGAACATCAAGCGCGGTCTGCACTGGGTCGACCTGATGGTCCGCATCGACGGTCCCGTGGTGCTGAGCGTCAACGCGATCTTCCTGAGCGACTGGTACAGCGAGACCGACGAGATCCTGCAGGAGATCGACATCGCCCATGCCGAGACGGGGTCGGGCGACCTCGACTGCCAGGTGGTGCCCTCGGGCCCCGGCTTCGAGGTCGAGAACAATCTGCGCCTCTTCCTCGGGCTGCTGTACGCGGCCAAGGAGAAGATCATGATCGTCAGCCCGTACTTCGTGCCCGATGAGGCGCTGCTGCTGGCCGTGACCGCGGCGGTCGACCGCGGCGTGCAGGTCGAGCTCTTCGTCTCGGAGGAGGGCGATCAGGCGATGGTCTATCACGCCCAGCGCAGCTACTACGAGGTGCTGCTGAAGGCCGGGGTGCGCATCCGGATGTACCCCAAGCCCTACATCCTGCATACGAAGAGTCTGACCATCGACGACCAGGTCGCGGTCATCGGATCGAGCAACATGGACATGCGCTCCTTCGGTCTGAACCTCGAGGTCTCGATGCTGGTGCGGGGCGAGGAGTTCGTCGCCGAGATGCGCGCGGTCGAGGACGGATACCGGTCGCTCAGCCGAGAGCTCACCCTCGACGAATGGATGCAGCAGCCGTTGCGCTCGACGGTGCTCGACAACCTCGCCCGACTCACCTCGGCACTGCAGTAGCGAGACGAGGGAGCCTGCCCGAGATCGGGTCCCGAGGCTACCCTGAGATGTATGGCCTCCCCCATGCGTGTCCTCGCCGCCGCTGCGCTCTCTTTCGCCGTCGCCGTTCTCGTCGCGGGGTGTGGGTCCGGACCCGTCGGCACGGCTCCGGAGTCCACCGGCGACCCGTCTGGCGGTCCGGGGCAGAGCTCCGGCGACTCCGACGACATGGAGGGGACGCTGCTCGATGATGGGCGCCTGTTCGCCGTCGTCACGAGGGGATCGTCGACGTGCGTGCCGCAGGTGGATCAGGTCGATGCAGACGGGCAGACCGTCTCGGTCACCCTGGCCGACCCCGCCGACGACCGCGACCGGGTCTGCACGGATGACCTGGCTCCGCGAGCGAGCATCGGAGCTCTTCCCGAGGGCGTCGACCCGACGACGGAGATCACCCTGCAGGTCGCCTACGGGGATCTGCGCGACGATGTCGATCTCGACGGGGATCCCTCGTTCAGCGGCGTGCCGGGATCGCCGACGGAGTACCTGCCGACCGCGGGATGGGTCGACGACGCGACGCTCGTCCTACTCACCTGGGGATCGTCGGGGTGCCCTCCGGTCGTCGAGAGCGTCGAGGTGGCCGGGTCGGCCGGCACGGCGACCTTCGTGACCGATGACCAGCAGGCCTGCACGATGGACATGGCTCCGCGGGCGACTCTGATCGATCTCGGCGGCGACGCGGTGGACGACGATGCCTTCGTCCTCACGCTGGTCGGCGGCGGCCTCGACGGGACGGTCGACGTCCGCGGCTGACCCGCGGCCGCGGGTGACCCGCGGCCGCGGGTTCCCGCGGTGTGCCTCAGAGGCCCGCGACGGGATGGTCGGCGGGCAGCGCCAGCAGCAGCGCCCGAGGGTCCACCCGGCACGTGATGCGCACGGCGGTGCCGAACCCGTCGCCGTCGAGTTCGATCGGGGTGGGGGCGGATGCCGCGGCCTCGGCCGCCACACCGCGGAAGTAGTGCACGGAGGCGTCTCTGCCGCGACGCTCGAGAACGCGTCGACCGGCGCGGGAGCGCCGCAGCACCGAGTTGTCCCACCAGATCTTGCGCCACACCCCGAGCCAGCCGAGCACACCGGTCGGCTGGATCACAGCGACGTCGAGCACGGCGTCGGTGATCGACGCATCGGGGATCAGCGCGATCCCGGCGGGCAGGGTGCCGCAGTTCGCGAACAGGATGCTGTGCACCTTGGTCGAGTGCAGACGCCCGTCGTCGATCTGGAACACCGCGCGGAACGGCACGGCCGTCACCAGCGAGCGCGCCGCGCCGTCGACGTAGGCGATCCAGCCGACCGTCTTCTTCAGGTCGGGCCGGGTGTTGGCGATCATGTCGGCGTCCAGTCCGATCCCGGCGAGGACGACGAAGGCGTGCTCCTCGTGCGTGCCGTCGACCCGCGTCAGACGCGCCCAGCCGATGTCGATGGCGTGACGGAAATCGCCGAGGGCGGCGCGGATCATCTCGTCGGGGTCGGACAGCGGGAGGCCGAGGTTGCGCGCGAGCAGGTTGCCCGTGCCGCTGGGGAGGATCGCCAGCGGCACCGCTGATCCGGCGATGGCCTCGGAGACCGCACGCACGGTGCCGTCGCCCCCGGCGACCAGCACGACGTCGACGTCGCGCGCCAACGCCTGCGAGGTCGCCTGCTGGCCCGCGTCATCGACGGTGGTCGGATAGAAGGCCGGATGCTCCCATCCCGCCTCGCGGGACAGATCTCGCACCCGTGCGCGCAGATGCCCCTCGTCGACCTTGATCGGGTTGTAGACGAGTGCCGCCTGGCGTCGGCCGGTGGCGCTCGTGGTCATGGCGCTACTCTAGCCCCGGCATCCGCCCCCTCCCGCCGCAGGGTCGAGCCCGCCCGCCCCATAGACTTGGTGGATGATCGACCTCGCACTCCTCCGCGACAATCCGGAGATCGTCCGCCGTTCTCAGGCCGCCCGTGGCAACGACCAGGGCACCGTCGACATCGCTCTCGAGGCCGACCGATCGCGTCGTGCGGCTCTCGCCGCCTTCGAGGAGCTGCGAGCGGAGCAGAACGCGTTCGGCAAGCGGGTCGCGAAAGCACCCAAGGATGAGAAGGCGGCACTCGTCGCCCAGGTCAAGGATCTCGCCGAGCGCGTCAAGCAGGCGCAGCAGGCCGCGAACGAGGCATCGGAAGCCGCGTCCGTCGCGCTCGCCCGCATCGAGAACGTCGTGATCGACGGCGTGCCCGCCGGTGGCGAAGCCGACTTCGTGGAACTGCGGACGGTGGGGGAGACTCCGACCTTCGACTTCGAACCCCGCGACCACCTCGAGCTCGGGGAGATACTCGGCGCGATCGACATGGAGCGCGGCGCGAAGGTGTCGGGCGCGCGCTTCTACTTCCTCCGCGGCATCGGCGCGCGACTCGAGATCGCCCTGATGAACCTCGCGCTCGACAAGGCGCTGCAGCACGGCTTCGTGCCGCTGATCACGCCCACGCTCGTGCGGCCCGAGATCATGCAGGGCACCGGGTTCCTCGGCGAGCACGCCGACGAGGTCTACCACCTCGACAAGGATGACGACCTCTACCTCGTCGGAACGAGCGAGGTCGCGCTCGCCGGCTACCACAAGGACGAGATCCTCGACCTCGGCAGGGGAGCGCTGCGCTACGCGGGGTGGTCGACCTGCTACCGGCGCGAGGCGGGGTCGCACGGCAAGGACACCCGCGGGATCATCCGCGTGCACCAGTTCAACAAGCTCGAGATGTTCGTCTACACGACTCCCGAGGAGGCGGAGGCGGAGCACCTGCGCCTCGTCGCGCTGCAGGAGGAGATGCTGACCTCGCTCGGCCTCTCCTACCGCGTCATCGACGTCGCCGCCGGAGACCTCGGATCCAGTGCCGCGCGCAAGTACGACATCGAGGCGTGGGTGCCCACCCAGGGTGCGTTCCGCGAGCTGACCTCGACCTCGAACTGCACGACCTACCAGGCGCGTCGCCTCGACATCCGCCACCGTCCCGAGGCCGTCGAGGGTCAGCAGGCGAAGACGCAGCCCGTGGCCACGCTGAACGGCACGCTCGCCACCACGCGCTGGATCGTCGCGCTGCTCGAGACGCATCAGCAGGCCGACGGCTCCGTGCGGGTGCCGGAGGTTCTGCGCCCGTACCTGGGTGGCCTCGAGGTGCTGGAGCCCGAGGCGTGACCGCCCCCTGGCTGGTCGGTCTCGACGTCGACGGCACCATCCTGCTGCAGGACGAGTCGATGAGCCCGGGCGTGCCCGAGGCGGTCGCCCGCCTGCGCGACGCCGGCCACGAGGTGACCATCGCGACGGGGCGCAGCTGGATGGCCACGCGGCGGTGGGTCGAGCAGCTCGGCCTCACCCCGAAGTTCGTCGTCTGCTCCAACGGAGCCGTCACGATGCGTCGGGTCGGCGACGAGTGGGAGCGCTGGCACATCGAGACCTTCGACCCGTCGCCGGCGCTCGCGCTGCTGCGAGACCGTCTGCCGGATGCTCGCTACATGGTCGAGCTGGGGTCGGGACTGCGCCTGTACACCGCCCAACTCGACGACTGGACGCTCGACGGCGGACGTCAGGTCGGGTTCGAGGAGCTCGTCGCCGAGCCCGTCTCGCGCATCGTCGTCGTGTCTCCCGGGCACGACGAGGAGGACTTCCATCGCCTCGTCGCCGATGCCGGTCTGAACGAGGTCTCGTACGCGATCGGCTGGACGGCGTGGCTCGACATCGCCCCGCAGGGGGTCGACAAGGGCACGGCGCTCGAGCGGGTGCGTCTCGAACTCGGCATGGAGCGCGAACGCGTGCTCGTCGCCGGGGACGGCCGCAATGACATCGGGATGTTCGGCTGGGCGCGGGAGATCGGCGGACGCGCGGTGGCCATGGGGCAGGCTCCCCACGAGGTCAAGGCCGCGGCGAGCGAGGTCACCGGGGACGTCGAGGACGGCGGACTGGCGACGGCGCTCGACACGCTTCCAGCGACCGCCCAGGTCAGCGCGGGAGAATAGACTCGGCTAGACTCACGGCTTGTCGGCAGATTCGTCTGTCGGGAGGGTTGTCCGAGTGGCCGATGGAGCTGGTCTTGAAAACCAGTGGGCAGAGATGTCTCGTGGGTTCGAATCCCACACCCTCCGCTGTACCGGGCACGGTGTCCCCCGCACCGCACGCTGAACCGAAAGGCCCCGAGTGAGTCCTACCGCCCGACGCCGTCGCACGATCGCTCGCCACGGTCAGCTGCACACGCCAGGACCGCTCAACCAGCTTCTCAAGTTCATCGCGATCGGCCTCGCCGTGGTGCTGGTCAGCGGCTTCGGCGTCGCGGGCTACGTGGTCTACGACCTCTCCAGCACGGTCACGGCCAACGCGGTCGAGCTCGACACGAAGAACGAGGTGCTGCCGGACATCGGCGAGTACAAGGAGGGCTTCAACCTCCTCCTGACCGGAGTCGACACCTGCGAGCCGGAATACGCGGCCTACTTCGGCGATCGGTGCAGCGGGAAGGACTCCGGGAGCACCCTCAACGACGTGAACCTGCTCGTGCATGTCTCTCAGGAACCCCGCCGTGTCACCGTCGTCAGCTTTCCGCGCGACCTGATGCTCGCGATCCCCGAGTGCGAGGACGATCAGGGCAACGTGCACTCGGCGATGAGCAAGCAAGCGCTCAATGTGGCCTACACCGACGGCGGACTCAACTGCGTCGCGCAGACGATCACCAAGCTCACCGGCCAGGAGATCCAGTTCGCGGCCTCGGTGACCTTCGGCGGCGTGATCGAGATCACCAATGCGATCGGCGGCGTCGACGTGTGCCTCGCCACCCCGATCAAGGACCGTCACACGGGCCTCGATCTGCCGGCCGGCACGCGGACCATCCAGGGGCTCGAGGCGCTGCAGTTCCTGCGCACGCGCCACGGCGTCGGCGACGGCAGCGACCTCGGCCGCATCGGCAATCAGCAGCAGTACATGTCGAGCCTCGCGCGCAAGCTGATCAGCAGCGAGACGCTGGGCAACGTCCCGACGATGCTCAGGCTCGCCAACACGGGAATCCGCAACCTCAAGACGAGCACGTCGCTCGCCGACCCGGTGAAGATCGTGCAGATCGCTCTCGCGGTGAAGTCGGTGCCGTTCGAGGACATCGTGTTCCTGCAGTACCCGACCAACACCGACCCGGACAACGACAACAAGGTCGTCGCGAACCAGTCCGCTGCCGCGGAGATGTGGGACGCGATCAACGCGAACGCCCAGCTGCAGGTGACGCACCAGAACACCGAGAACGACGGCGTCATCGTCACCGACCCCGGTACGGAGGCGCCCGTCGAGGGGGGCACCGAGATGCCGGATCCTGCGGCGACCTCCGAGAACGTCGTGGCGCTGCCGGATTCGATCAAGGGCAACTCGGCCGCCCAGCAGACCTGCTCGAACGGCAACGTGCGCTGATCGCCCTGCCGGCGGTCCGGGCTCCGCTGGCTCCGCTGGAGGGCGGGCTCCGCGAGGGGCCGGGCTCGTCAGGGGTCAGGCCTCGGATGTGGGTGGATAGAGGACGTCCATCAGCGCCTCGATGATCCCGGGCATATCGACGTCGGGCTCGATCATCCACTGCAGCTGGAGGCCGTCGGCGACCGCCTGGACCACCCTGGCCATCGACTCGGGATCGAGCGTCCGGCGACGGGTGGGGTCGTCGTCGAAGGCGCCCGCGATGCTCTCGCGGATCCTCGCGTTGCGCTCCAGAAAGTACCGGTGCGCGGGATGCTCGGGGTCGGCGGCGTCGACGGCGAGGCGCGAGAAGAGCTCGACCACCCCGGGAACCTCGGTGTTGCGGCGGATGACGTCGAGGAACGCGGACTTCGCCTGAGCCGGGGAGAGGGATCCCGTACCCGTCTCGTCGTGCTCGTCGCGCGTGCGGAGCACGGCGGTGAAGAGCTCCTCCTTGCTGCCGAAGTAGTGCAGGAGGGCTGCGGGGGTGACGCCGACGACCTCCGCGATCTGCTTGAGAGAGGCGTTCTGATAGCCCCGGCGTCCGATGACGTCGAGAGCGCTCTCGAGGATCTCTTCGCGTCTGGCGACGCCCTTCGCGTATGAACCTCGTCGTGCCATTCTCCGAGACTAATCCTGAATGACGTTTGAAATCCAATACCTACTCGCATATAGTTTTCGCAGGACACTGCCGTCTCCGCGAAAGGAACACCATGACCGAGCCCTCGGCCTCCGACCTCACGCTCGACGAGAAGGCCTCGCTCACCAGCGGCGCCGACTTCTGGACCACGAAGGCGATAGATCGGATCGGGCTCCCCTCGATCATGATGACTGACGGCCCCCACGGGCTGCGCAAGCAGGCGGGCGGCACCGATCACCTCGGCCTCTCCAGCAGCGTGCCGGCCACGTGCTTCCCTCCCGCCGTGGGCATCGGTTCGACGTTCGATCCGCAGATCATCGAGCGTGTGGGCGCGGCGATCGGCATCGAGGCGGCGATCGAAGACGTGGCGGTCGTGCTGGGCCCCGGCATCAACATCAAGCGGTCGCCGCTGTGCGGTCGCAACTTCGAGTACTTCTCCGAAGACCCGATGGTCTCCGGCATCCTCGGGGCCGCCTCGGTGCGCGGTGTGCAGTCGCAGGGCGTCGGCACCTCGCTCAAGCACTTCGCCGCCAACAACCAGGAGTTCGACCGCATGCGCGCGAGCTCCGACATCGATCCGCGTCCGCTGCACGAGATCTACCTCCGCGGGTTCGAGCGGGTCGTCACGGAGGCGCAGCCGTGGACGGTCATGTGCTCCTACAACCGGATCAACGGCGTGTACGCCTCGGAGGACCCGTGGCTGCTCACCCGCGTCCTGCGCGATGACTGGGGCTTCGACGGTCTCGTCGTCTCCGACTGGGGCGCGGTCAACGATCGCGTCGCGGGCGTTGCCGCAGGACTCGATCTCGAGATGCCGTCCTCGGGCGGTCGCACCGATGCGCAGCTCGTCGCGGCCGTCCGCGCAGGGGAGCTGTCCGAGAGCGTGCTCGACACCGCCGCGGATCGCGCGATCGATCTGGTGCGCAAGGCCGCGCAGCGGCCCCCGGTCGAGGGGCCGCTCGACGTCGAGGCGCACCATGAACTCGCGCGAGAGGCGGCCGGCCGGTCGATCGTGCTGCTGAAGAACGACGGAGACCTGCTGCCGCTCGGTCCGGGCATGCGCATCGCCGTGATCGGCGCCTTCGCCACGGAGCCGCGGTTCCAGGGTGCGGGGTCGTCGCTGATCAACCCGACCAGGGTCGACAGGGCGCTCGACGAGCTGCGTGCCGTCGCCGGCGACGCGGTGTCGTACGCGGCGGGCTTCGGCGTCGAGGGCGGGGCGATCGCGGCATCCGGTCGCACCGCCGAAGACCTGCGCGACGAGGCGGTGGCCACGGCCTCCACCGCCGACGTCGCCGTCGTGTTCCTCGGGCTCCCGGCCGCCGAGGAGTCCGAGGGATTCGACCGCGAGCACATAGACCTCCCGGCCGCACAGCTCGCGGTGCTGGACGCCGTGATCGAGGCGAACCCCGCGACCGTCGTCGTCCTCTCCAACGGCGGTGTGGTCGCGCTGCCGTTCGCCGACCGCGTTCCGGCGATCCTCGAGACCTGGCTGCTGGGACAGGCCGGGGGCGGCGCGGTCGCTGACGTGCTGTTCGGCACGGTGAACCCGTCGGGCAAGCTCACCGAGACGGTGCCGGTGCGGCTCGAGGACAACCCGTCATTCGGCAATTTCCCCGGCGAGTTCGGCCATGTCCGCTACGGCGAGGGCGTGCTCGTCGGCTACCGCTGGTACGACGCGAAGGGGCTCGACGTCACCTTCCCGTTCGGCCACGGACTCTCGTACACGACGTTCTCGTACGGCGACGCCGAGGTCTCGACGACGGCCGATGGCGACCTCACGGTCACGGTCGATGTCACGAACACCGGGTCGCGCGACGGGCGCGAGATCGTTCAGGTCTACGCGGCACCCGTGACCTCCGCCGTGCAACGGGCTCCGCGCGAGCTGAAAGCGTTCTCCTCCGTGGCGATCGCGGCGGGGCAGACCGTGTCCGTCGAGCTCGTCGTCCCGCGTGCGGACCTGGCGTACTGGGACGTCCGCGTGGACCGCTGGATCGTGGAGCCCGGCGCCTATCGCGTCGAGGTCGCCGCATCGAGCCGCGACATCCGCTCGTCGGTGATCGTCGAGGTCGAGGGCGATGCCGTGGTGCTGCCGCTGACGATGGCCTCGTCGATCGGCGACGTGGTCGCGCACCCGGTGGCCGGGCCGATCGTGATGGAGGCGCTCGGAGGCCTGATGGGCGGATTGAGCGGCGCGGACTCGTCGGCGGCGTCGATGATGCCGAACGACGAGGCGATGGAGAAGATGATGGCCTCGTTCCCGATCGGACGTCTGATCGGCTTCCCCGGTGTCGACGTCACCTACGAGCAGATCGAGCAGCTGCTGGACGGGGCGAACGCGCAGCTCGCCTCGCAGACCTGATCCTCAGCCTCGAGACAGGACGCCCCTCGCCCTCCTCGGAGGGAGAGGGGCGTCGTCACGCGATCGGCGTGGACGGCGTGGACGGCGTGGACGGCGTGGATGGTGCGGATGGTGCGGACGAGCCGGCGGAGAGCAGCGGCGCGAAGCGGAGCCCCAGGCCCTGATGCGCCCTCTCGGTGAGATATCCGTCGGCGATGCGCACCGGCGAGGGATCGACGAGGGCACCGAGCGCGGCGAATCCGGCGTCCTCGACGTCTTCGACCCACAGTTCGGCTCCCGTGTCGGTCAGGGTCAGGGCGAGCTGACCTGAGAGCTCGGGCAGCAGATGCGGATGCAGGGTCGCCCCGTACGACGCCGCCAGCTCGGCGATGCGCAGGAACGGGGTGATGCCGCCGACGCGCACGATGTTGGGTTGCACGATCTGTGCCGCGCCGGCACGGAGGAAGTCATCGAAGCGGTGCACGGTGTGCAGGTTCTCGCCGACGGCGAGCGGCACGTCGATGCGCCGTGCGAGTTCGGTGTGACCGGCGAGGTCGTCGGCGCGCAACGGCTCTTCGACCCAGGTGAGGTCGTGGCTCGACAGCGCCTCGATGGCGGTCGTCGCTGCGGTCAGATCCCACCGCTGGTTCGCATCGATCATCAGCGCACGGTCAGGGCCGAGCACCTCGCGCACGGCGGCGACGCGCTCGAGGTCCTCGGCGAGGTCCGGTCTGCCGACCTTGATCTTCACGGCGTCGAAGCCGGCATCGACCCACCGGCGGACCTGCGCCTGCAGCTCCGCCACGGAGTAGTGCAGGTTCACGCCGGATCCGTAGGCGCGCACGCGTTCGCGGCGCCGGCCGCGCATCTCCGACACGGAGCGGTCGGCGGCGCGCGCCTCGGCATCCCACAGGGCCAGATCGAGACCCGCGAGGGCGATCGTCGTGAGACCGCCGCCGCCCGCCTCGTGCAGGTGCTCCCACAGGTCCTGCCAGGCCTCGCCGGGAACAGCGGATCGCCCGACGGCCGCGGGCGCGATGTCGTGCTCGAGCAGCGCCTGCACGGCGGACGCGCCGATCTGCGGAGTCCACGCGAAGCCCCATCCCTCCGCGCCGTCCGAGCGGACGACATGCGTCGCGACGACGCCGACGGACGTGACCTCGGCGCCCCACGGACGCGACAGCGGCACCCGCTGCAGACGCGTCGTGAGACTGCGGATCGTGGTCACAGCAGCGCGCGTCCCGCCGCGAGGATGTCGGCGAGGCGGGCCTCCTGCGCGGGCGACGGGTCGACCAGGGGTGCGCGTACCGAGCCGACCTCGACGCCCGAGAGTCGCAGTCCGGCCTTGATCAGGGAGACCCCGAACCCGGGCGTCTCGTCGCGCAGCTCGACGAGCGGACGGTAGAAGCCGTCGAGCAGGGCGAGGCGCCGTGCCTCGTCTTCCTCGACGTACGCGCGGTAATAGGCGTTCGCGATGTCGGGCGCCATGGCGAAGGCGGCTGACGAATAGAGGGGAACGCCGATACCGCGATACGCGCCCTGCGTGAGCTCGGCAGTGAGCAGCCCATTGAAGAAGGCGAAGTCCGACCTGCCCTCCTCGGCGACGGCGCGGACGATCAGCTGCATCGCACCGATGTCGCCGGTGCCGTCTTTGACACCCACCACCTTCGGGTTCGTGGCGAGTCGGCGCACCGTCTCGACCGAGTACTGCGCGCTCCCGCGGTGGTAGATGATGACGGGCAGGCTCGCTGCCTCGACGAGCTGCTCGACGTAGGCCGCGAGCCCCGTCTGCGTACCGCTCACCAGATACGGCGGCAGCACGAGCAGGCCGTCGGCCCCGGCATCCGCTGCCGCCTTCGCCACCTCGATCGCATGGCCGAGCGGGCCACCGGCACCGGCGATCACCGGTACACGTCCGGCGACGGCGCGCACGGCGGTGCGCGTGACCGCGGCCGCCTCGCTCGCCGACAGGGCGTGGAACTCACCGGTGCCGCACGCCGGGAACACGCCCCCCGCCCCGGACTCGACGCCGGTCGCGACATGGGCGGCGAGCAGCTCGTGGTCGATCGTGCCGTCCGCGGTGAACGGGGTCACCGGGAAGAAGAGGATTCCATCGAAGTCCATGTCGCGCCTTTCAGGAGACGGATGCGGTGGCGGATGCGGTTGAGGAGGCGAGCTCGGTGCGCCAGCTGCGGGTCGGGTGCCAGCCGAGCAGGCGAGCGGCCTTGGCGGAGGAGAAAGCGGGGGCGCTCCCGGTCAGGGCCGCAGCCGCGTGCGCGGTGCCGGGATGGAACTGCGGAAGCAGCTCGCTGAGGGGGCGTCGGGCGAGTGCATCGTCGGCCCCGACGAAGAACACCTCCCCGTTCGGGATGTCGTCGAGGGCGGCGAGCAGCGTGCCGGTGAAGTCCGCGACGTCGCGGGCGTCGACGTAGTTGAACAGTGCGGGCGCCGACAGCGCCGGGTCGTCGAGGCGCTCGCGCACGGTGTGCCCCTGCTGCGTCGGTGCACCCGCCCACTCCTCGGGAGCGACCACGTAGCAGGGGCGGAACGAGGCGAACCGCACATCGTCTCCCGTCTGACGTCGCAGCATCCCGACGGTCTGCTCGATCAGCAGCTTGGACAGCGCGTACGCGTTCCACGGCTCGGTGGGCGAATCCTCGTCCAGGGGCAGACGCTCGGGGCTCCACCCCCGTGGAGCGCCGTAGCCGATCACCGTCGGACTCGACGCCGCGACGACGCGACGGATGCCGGCGCGCACCGCCCCGCCCAGCACCGACTGCGCGAGTGCGGCGTTCGTGCGCAGGATCACATCCTCGGGCGCGCTGAACGGCACCGCGATCGCCGCGAGGTGGATGAGAGCGTCGGCCTTCGTCCCGGCGAGTGCGGATGCCGTGGCATCGGCATCCGTGAGATCGAGCGGGAGCTGGGTGATCCCGGGGCGATCGAGGCCGTCCGTCGGCTGGCGATCGATCGACACGATCTCGTGCCCTGCTCCGACGAGGCCCGTCACGAGCGAGCGGCCGAGACGCCCGGACCCGCCGGTGACGACGATCCTCATCCGTTCGCCAGCAGGGCGATGCCGAGGTCGGCGACCTTCACCGGCAGCCCCGTCTCGAGGGAGCGATTGCCGGCGATGCCGACGGCGATCGAGCGGATGCCGTCCGACCAGTCGGCCGGACGCGCGAGCGGGTCGTCGCCCGGCCCCTCGAAGACGTCCGACAGCAGCAGCTCGTCACCGCCGCCGTGTCCGCCGTCGCTGCCGTGGATCGGCACCTCGTAGGCCTCTTCCCAGTGTCGCTGCACGCGCAGCCGCTCGCCCTCCGGGCGCACGGCGGTCGTGCCGTCGGCCCCTGCGAGGCTCGGGTCGATGTGCGGGTGCAGCCCTTCACCGGCGAGCACCGCTCCGCGCTCGATCACCTCGAGCTCGGCGCGCCCGAGCGTGCCGTTGACGGCGACGCGGTATCCCTCCCAGGGCGAGTGGGCGTTGAGCGAGTACGACATCGTCGCGCCCGACGCGTAGTCGACGACGAGGGCGAGGTTGTCCTCGATCGTGATCCCTGCGCTGAAGACATCGAGATCGCGCCGATACCCGTCGTGCTCCTCCGCGTCGAGATACAGGGCCGTCAGCGTCTCATCGGCGCGCAGGTCGAGTTCAAAGAGGTCGCCGTCGTCGTGGGTGCCGCGGGCCGGACGCGCGCCCAGCCCCCGTGCCGCTGCATTGTCGGCGCCGTAGAAGCGCAGCCCGCCCGAGGCGAAGACGCGGGTGGGCTGCGAGCGGATCCACCAGTTGACGAGGTCGAAGTGGTGACTCGACTTGTGCACGAGCAGCCCGCCGGAGTTCTTCTTCTCGCGATGCCAGCGGCGGAAGTAGTCGGCTCCGTGGTTGGTGTCGAGCATCCACGAGAAGTCGATCGAGGTGACCTCGCCGATCGTGCCGTCCTGGATCACCTGGCGCAGCGCGCTGTTGCGCGGCGAGTAGCGGTAGTTGAAGGTGAGCACGACCTGACGGCCGGTGCGTGCGACCGCGTCCTCGATACGGGCAGCGCTCGCCGCATCGATCGTGAGCGGCTTCTCGACGACCACGTCGGCGCCGGCCTCGAGCGAGCGGACGATCAGTTCGGCGTGCAGATCGTCGCGCGCGCAGATGATCACCCTGTCGACGCGCTCGTCGCGGATCACGCTCTCGAGCTCGTCGGGTGTGGCGAGTCGGGGAGCGGGTGCGCCCTCTTCGGCGACCCAGGCGGCGTGGTAGGCGGCGCGGACCGGGTTCGGCTCGACGATCGCGACGAGCTCGGCGCGCTCGCTGTGCGCACCGAGGATCGCTCCGACGTACATCTGCGCGCGGACTCCGGCGCCGGCCAGTGCGTAACGGGTCTTCGTCATGGTGATCCTCTTCGATCCAGCAGCCAGGAAACGTTTTCTCGACGATATCACAGGCCCGATGGCCCATCGGAGGATGCTCAGGTCAGGTCAGGTCGCAGACGGCGGGGCGGTGCTGCCGCGCACGACGAGCGTCGGAGTCATCGTGTGCGTCGACCTCGGTGCGACGCCGGTGAGCTGCGCGTGCATCGCGGCCCATGCGGCCGCACCGATCTCGACGGCAGGAACCGCGTCGGTCGTGAGGGGCGGTGACGTGTAGGCGGCGAACGGGATGTCATCGAACCCGGTGATCGACAGCGCCCCCGGCACGTCGATCCCTCGCGCGGTCACCGCCGAGAGCAGGCCCATCGCGACGAGGTCGTTGTAGGCGATCACGGCCGTCGCACCACTCGCGAGCACCCGGTCGGCGGCCGCGGTGCCGCTGTCGATGTCGACACCGGCGGTGAGCTCCTCGACCTCCAGTCCCGCGGTTCTCGAGATCGCTGCCGCGATCGCCTGCTGTCGAGCCCGATGGGTCACGCTGCGGGTGGCGCCGGCGAGGTACACGAGGCGGCGATGACCGAGCGAGGTCAGGTGGTCGACGATGTCGCGCATGCCCGCGCCGTAGTCCGCACCGACCGTCGGAGCTGTCCCCTGCGGTCCGCGGTTGATCACGACAGCGGGGGAGAGCGAGGGCAGCAGCTGCGCCAGATCCTGCTCCGCCATGCGAGGGGCGCAGAGGATGACGCCGTCGGTGCGCAGTCGCGTGGTCCGTGCGAGGGCGTGCTCCTCGTCGAGATCCTCGCGCGAGTCGGCCACGAGCACGTGGTAGCCGTCGGCCGTCGCGGCGCGACTGAGCCCGCGCAGGATCGCCTGGAACGTGGGGTTCTCGAGGTCGGGGATGACGACGGCGACGGTCTGGGTGCGACCGAGTACGAGGCTGCGCGCCACCGGATTGGCGGTGTAGCCGAGTTCGGCGGCGGCGGCCTGGACGCGTTGCGCGAGAGCGGGGTCTACGGTCGGATTGCCGTTCATCGCCCGGGACACGGTCGACAGCGAGACGCCGGCGAGTCTCGCGACGTCGGCGATGCCGGCGCGTGACGATTCGCGGGCCATCGGCATCCCTTCGCTCCGCGATCGGCCGCGGCTGTCGTCATACTACGAGAAAACGTTCTACAGGGAGAGTCGCATGGTCGGAGCATCCGAAGACCGCATGGAGAAGCAGGATCGCCTGGCCCGCGTGCGGCGGGAGTTCGACGGGACGCCGCTCGTGCTCACCTCCCACGAGGCGGTGTCGTGGTACCTCGAAGGGGTGCGCACGCATGTCTCGCTCGCGGGTCCGCCGGTCGTCGCGGTGCGCGTGGAGCAGGGCGGCGACGTGCTCTACATCGCCGACAACGAGGTCGACCGGATGATCGCCGAGGAGCTGCTGCCCGAGGACGCCGCGCGTATCGTCCGGGTGCCGTGGTGGATCCCGCCCGCGGTCGCCGCCGCTGAGGACGTCGGGGTGTCGGTGCTGGAGTCGGTGTCGGCGCCGGAGTCGGTGTCGGAGTCGGTGTCGGAGTCGCAGGCGGCGCCCCAGCTGCGCGCGGCCAGGGCGCGGCTGCTGCCAGCCGAGACCGCGAGGTACCGCTCCCTGGGGCGTGAGACCGCGGGGGCCCTGACCGATGTGCTGGGTCGGGTCGGGCCTGAGCAGACCGAGCGCGCCGCCGCAGCCGTCATCGCCGCCGAACTCGTCGCCCGGGGCATCGATCCGCTCGTCCTGCTGGTCTCGGGATCCGCGCGGGTGGCGTATCGGCATCCGCTTCCGACCGCCGGGCTGCTCGGCGATCGGGCGATGGTCGTGGTGTGCGGTCGCCGGGACGGGCTGATCGCGAATGCCACGCGATGGGTGGGAGCCCCGATCGACGAGGAGCCGATCCTCGGAGTGGAGCGAGCATTCCTCGATGCCTCGGCTCCCGGCGCTCGACTCGACGACGTCTTCGCGGCGGGCAGAGCAGCGTACGCACGCTTCGGCTTCGACGCAGACGAGTGGCAGCGACACCATCAGGGAGGGCCGACCGGCTACGCCGGCCGCGATCCACGGGCCACGGCCTCGACCACCGATCTGCTCGTCGAGAATCAGGCCTTCGCGTGGAACCCGACCGCACCGGGGGTCAAGGTCGAGGACACCATGCTGCGCACGGCGACGGGCTGGGAGGTGTTGACGGTCGACGAGCGCTGGCCCTCGGCCGACTACGACGGCCTGCGACGGCCGGTCACTCGGACATTCGGGGCCTGACGCGTAGGGACGGATGGCTGGAGAAAGTACGGGTGGCTGACGGGGATGGGCGTCATCGGCAGCCAGCCGGGGATCGGTCAGCCATCCGGCCGGCGCGCACAGGGCAGCGAGGGTCAGCGCGGGTCGAAGCGCTCCGGTGCGTGGGTCGCGGCGACGAGGGCGCGCAGCTCGTCGAGCGACGCCGGCGCGGCACCGAGGGCACGCGCCTGCACGAGTACGTTGCCGAGGGCCGTCGCCTCCACAGGTCCGGCCAGCACCGGAAGGCCGGTGCGATCGGCCGTCGCCTGGCAGAGCAGGCGGTTCAAGGATCCGCCACCCACCATGTGGATGCAGTCGAGCTCACGGCCTGACAGAGCGGATGCCGTCTGCACCGCATCCGCGAAGGCCATGGCGATCGACTCGACGATCGACCGGGCGAACGCGGGGCGCGTCGCAGGAGCCGCGGAACCGAGAAGCGTCGCGATGCGTGCGGGCATGTCGCCCGGGGCGCTGAGCGATGGGTCGTTCGCGTCGAAGGTCGGCACGTCGCCCGTGACGGCGGATGCCGCGGCGAGCAGCTCGGGCAGGTCTATCGACGATCCGTCGGTCGCCTCCCAGGCGCGCACCGTCTCGCTCAGCAGCCAGAGCCCCGTCACGTTGTGCAGGAACCGGTATCGGCCGTCGACGCCGAGCTCGTGCGTGAAGTTCGCCTGGCGTGCAGCATCCGTCAGCACGGGTTCCGTCAGCTCGACACCGACCAGCCCCCACGTGCCGCACGAGATGTAGGCCGAACGCGGCGTCGACAGGGGAGCGGCGACGACAGCGGATGCCGTGTCGTGCGAGCCGACGGCGATCACGGGCAGATCTCTGCCGATGCGCGCGGCCAGTCCGGCATGGAGCATGCCGATCGTCGTACCCGGATCCACGAGCCCGGGCAGGATGCCCGAGGGGATGCCGAGTCGATCGGCCAGCTCGGTGTCCCACTCGCCAGTCTCGACGCCGAGCAGCCCCGTCGTCGACGCGTTGGTGCGCTCGGCGGCGGCGGCGCCCGTGAGCAGGAACGCGATGAGGTCGGGGATCAGCAGCGCGGTCTCGGCGTCGGCGAGGCGTGCGTCGACGCGGTACTGGTACAGCGTGTTGAACGGCAGGAACTGCAGTCCGTTGCGCCGGTAGAGCTCGGCGAACGGCGCCTCGGCGTGCACCTCGGCGACGCCGCGCGCCGTGCGGTCGTCACGGTAGTGGAACGGTTCGGCGAGCAGCTCCCCGTCACCGACGAGGCCGTAGTCGACGGCCCATGAGTCGATGCCGATGCTCTCGATGCCCGGCTCTCGCCGCACGGCCTCGGCGAGGCCCGCGACCACGTGCTCGAACAGAGCGCCGAAGTCCCAGTGCAGGCCGTCCTCGCGCTCGACGGGCCCGTTCGGGAATCGCGCGACGAGTTCGAGGTCGAGCCGGTCGTCGCCGATCCGCCCGATCATGACGCGACCGCTGGTCGCCCCGAGGTCGACGGCGGCGACAGCGGTGACGGTCATCGGGCGCGCCCTTCGTCTCGTCGCTGCGCTCCGGTTCCTGAGCGCCCTTCGTCTCGTCGCTGCGCTCCGGTTCCTGAGCGAGCGGAGCGAGACGAAGGGCGCTCAGGAACCGCGGAGCGCCCTTCGTCTCGTCGCTGCGCTCCTCGCTCAGGATCCGACGAAGGACGTCGCTGCGCTCCGGTTCCTGAGCGAGCGGAGCGAGACGAAGGGCGCTCAGGATCCGACGAAGGGCGCTCGCGCACCAGGATGTCGGCCGTCATCGCAGGAACGCCGCGGCGACGCCGGAATCCACCGGGATGTGCAGGCCGGTGGTGCGGCTGAGTTCGGGGCCGGTGAGCACGTAGACGGCATCCGCCACGTTCTCGGGCACGACTTCGCGCTTGAGGATCGTGCGGTTGGCGTAGAACTGACCGAGGTCCTCTTCGGCGACGCCGTAGGTGGCGGCGCGGTTGGCACCCCAGCCCGAGGCGAAGATGCCCGAGCCACGCACGACGCCGTCGGGGTTGATGCCGTTGACGCGAATGCCGTATTCACCGAGCTCGACGGCCAGCAGCCGTACCTGGTGCGCCTGGTCGGCCTTGGTCGCCGAGTAGGCGATGTTGTTCGGGCCCGCGAAGACGGAGTTCTTCGACGAGATGTAGATGATGTCGCCGCCGAGCTTCTGATCGATCAGCACGCGGGCTGCGGCCTTCGACACCAGGAACGACCCCTTGGCCATGACGTCGTGCTGCAGGTCCCAGTCCTTCTCGGTGGTCTCGAGCAGCGGCTTCGACAGCGAGAGCCCGGCGTTGTTGACGACGAGGTCGACGCCGCCGAACGCGAGCACGGCGTCGTTCACCGCGGCCTGGATGGCATCGGCATCCGCGACGTTCGCCGCCACACCGATGGCCACATCCGTCGAACCGAGCTCGGCGGCGGCGGCCTGCGCCTTCTCGAGGTCGAGGTCGGCGATGACGACGCAGGCGCCCTCGGCCGCGAGGCGGGTGGCGATGGCCTTGCCGATGCCGCTGGCGGCACCGGTGACGAAGGCGATGCGGCCCTGGTGCGACTTCGGCTTCGGCATCCGCTGCAGCTTCGCCTCCTCCAGCGCCCAGTACTCGATGGCGAACTTCTCGGCGTCGGAGATGGGGGAGTAGGTCGACAGCGCCTCGGCACCGCGCATCACGTTGATGGCGTTGACATAGAACTCGCCGGCGACGCGGGCTGTCTGCTTGTTCGCACCGTACGAGAACATCCCGATGCCGGGGACGAGGACGATCAGCGGGTCGGCGCCCCGGATCACGGGCGACTCCGCGGTCGCGTGCGCGTCGTAGTAAGCCTGGTAGTCGGCACGGTACTCGGCGTGCAGCTCGTGCAGGCGGGCGATCTGCTCGTCTACGGATGCCGTGACCGGCAGATCGAGGATCAGCGGCTTGACCTTGGTGCGCAGGAAGTGGTCGGGGCAGCTGGTGCCGAGGGCAGCGAGCTCGGGCGCGCGCTCGGAGGCGAGGAAGTCGAGCACGACGTCGGAGTCGGTGAAGTGGCCGACCATCGGCTTGTCGGTCGACGCGATGCCGCGGATGGTGCCGGCGAGGGCCGCCGCGCGATCGCGGCGCTCGGCCTCGGGGAGCGCCGCGAATCCGGCACGGACGCCACCGAACGGATCGGCCGTGCCGTTCGCCGCGATGTAGGCGGCTGCGGTGTCGATGATCCACAGCGAGTTCGCCTCGGCCTCCTCCGACGTGTCCCCCCAGGCGGTGATGCCGTGCCCGCCGAGGATCGTGCCGATCGCCTGCGGGTTCTGGGCCTTGATCGCGGCGATGTCGAGTCCGAGCTGGAAGCCGGGTCGGCGCCACGGCACCCAGACGACACGCTGCCCACCAGCACCGTCGCCGAAGATCTTCGCGGTCAGCGCCTCGCCGTCGACGGCTGTGGCGATCGCGATTCCGGAGTCGGGGTGCAGGTGGTCGACGTGCGCGGCGTCGACGAGGCCGTGCATCGCGGTGTCGATCGACGGGGCGGCACCGCCCTTGCCGTGCAGGCAGTAGTCGAACGCCGCGACCATCTCGTCTTCGCGCTCGAGGCCGGGGTAGACGTCGACGAGCGCGCGCATGCGGTCGAGGCGCAGCACGGCGAGTCCCTGCTCCGTCAGCGTGCCCAGGTCGCCGCCCGAGCCCTTGACCCACATCAGCTCGACCGGCTGCCCGGTGACGGGGTCGATCGCGGTGCCCTTCGCCGACGTGTTGCCGCCCGCGTAGTTGGTGTTCTTGGGGTCGGCGCCGAGGCGGTTCGACCGCTCGATGAGGGCGGCGGCGGTGGGGTTCGTCATGGCTGTTCCTTGTTCTCGGGAGAAGTGGCGAGGATGCGGGCGGCGAAGCGATCGATCGATGCGGTCGCACCCGGGTGTTCCGGACGGTTGAGGTGGCCGTGGCGGGTGCCGGGCTCGGTCGAGATGTCGAGGTCGACGCCTGCGTCGCGCAGGGACGCGCCGAACGCCTCGCCGGAGACGCGCAGCTCGTCGACCTCGTCGTTGATCATGATCGTGGCGGGAAAGCGCGAGAGCTGTGCGGGGGATGCTGTGCCGGGCACGGCGTAGATCTCTGCGCTCTCGACGGGCCCGCCGAGATAGTTCTCGTACATGACGCGCACGGGGTCGGGCCCGAATGTGTCGGCGTCGGGATCTGCGTCGAGCGCGGCGCGCAGCGCGGCATCCGGGTGTCCCTGCACGGCGTGCAGGGTCGGGTAGGCGAGCACGGCGAGCGCCGGAACGGGACCCGCCCCGTGACTCAGCCGCAGGGCGGCACCCGCGGCGAGGTTGCCGCCGGCGCTCGCTCCGCCGATCGACCAGGGGCCGCGGGCGAGATCGGAATCCACGGCCCACCGGAACGCGGCCTCGACCTCGTCGGAGGCGACGGGGTAGTGCACGCCCTCGCGCTCGGGGGCTTCGGACGCCGCGGCCCAGGCCAGGGGGAACGGCGCGAGCGCATAGTCCACCGAGACCACCGCGATGCCGCGGTCGGCGAAGCTCCGCGCCACCCAGTCGGCCTCCGGCATGTCGATCTCGCCGGCGAGGAAACCGCCGCCGTGCACCCAGACGAGCCCCGGGCCCGCGGGACTCTCGGGCGTGTACACGCGCACGCGCAGCGGTCCGTGCGGTCCGTCGAGCACCTGGTCGCTCACAGCATCGTCCGTTCTGTCGGTGGGGCGTCGGGATGCGGGGATCGGCTCCCGCATCCCGACGGGTCTTGTGATGTCAGGGGCGAAGGGTCAGGCGCCCCAGCCGGCCTGCACTCCGCCGACGCGCTCTGCGGCGATCTTCTGCTGGTAGCCCGAGTCGGCATAGGCCTTCATCGGGTCTGCGGCCAGACCGCGCGACTCGCGCCATTCAGCGAGAGCCGGGCGCACGTCGGTGTAGAAGGCGTCCATGAAGACGGCGTTCGCGGCGAGCACGTCGCCGGACCTCTGCGCCGCAGCCAGGGCGTCGCGGTCGACGAGCAGTGCGCGCGCCGTCATCTCCTGCACATTGAGCACCGAGCGGATCTGGCCGGGGATCTTGTCCTCGACGTTGTGGCACTGGTCGAGCATGAACGCCACGTCGGGGTTGTTCAGGCCGCCGCCGCGTACGACCTCGAACAGGATGCGGAACAGCTGGAACGGGTCGGCCGCCCCGACGATCAGGTCGTCGTCGGCGTAGAAGCGCGAGTTGAAGTCGAACGAGCCGAGCTTGCCGAGACGCAGCAGCTGCATCACGATGAACTCGATGTTGGTGCCGGGGGCATGGTGGCCGGTGTCGAGGCAGACCGAGGCCTTGTCGCCGAGCGCGACGACCTGTGCGTAGGACGTGCCCCAGTCCGGAACATCGGTGTGGTAGAAAGCCGGCTCGAAGAACTTGTACTCGAGCACGAGGCGCTGCTCGTCGCCCAGGCGCGCGTAGATCGTCTGCAGCGACTCCTGCAGACGATCCTGGCGGCCGCGCATGTCGGCCTGGCCCGGGTAGTTCGAGCCTTCGGCCAGCCAGATCTTCAGGTCGCGGCTGCCGGTGGCATCCATCACGTCGATGCAGGCGAGGTGGTGATCGATCGCCTTGCGGCGGATCGCCGCATCTTCGTGGGTCAGGGCGCCGAACTTGTAGTCGTCGTCCTGGAAGGTGTTGGAGTTGACCGTGCCGAGAGAGACGCCGAGGTCTTCTGCATAGGCCCGCAGATCGGAGAACGAGTCGACGAGATCCCACGGAATGTGCAGCGCGACCGAGGGAGCGAGCGCGGTGTAGGTGTTGACCTGCGCGGCATCCGCGATCTTCTCCCACGGGTCGCGCGGGGTGCCGGGGGTGCCGAACACCTTGAAGCGGGTGCCGGAGTTGCCGAACGCCCAGCTGGGGAGCTCGATGCCCTGCTTCTCGAGGGCGGCGAGGTTGTCGGACGAGAGGATGCTCATGAGGCGCTGCCTTCGATATCGGAGTCGGTGGAGGATGCGGGGGAGTCGCCGGCATCGGCGAGCTGGTCTTCGAGGTGGAACACCTCGGTGAGTGTGGCGGCTGCCTGGTCGGGACGACCGTCGAGCCCGATGAAGAAGCGGCCCATCTCGGCCTCCCAACGGGCGGCGACCGCGGAGGCGGCGAGGTAGGCCTGCGCCGCCTCGTCATCGTCGGTCTCGTAATAGCCGAGGAGCGTGCCGCCCTCCGCGAGGAACAGTGAATAGTTGCGACGTCCGGCAGCGGCGATCTCAGCCAGCATCTCGGGCCACACGGGCGAGTGGCGGGCGAGGTATTCGTCGAGCAGCTCAGGGCGCACCTGCAACTGGAACGCGACGCGGGTCATGGGGATCTCTCTTCATCGAGGTTTTGAATCGTTTCACTGGCTGGTGTCAACACTAGCATGGCCGGTCGCTCTGTCAAGCGACCGGCCATGCTGTCGAGGGGATCGGATGATCACCTCACCGTCACGGTCACACTCTTCGAGACCGTGGTGCCCGCGGTGTTCGAGAACTCGGCGACATAGGAGTAGGTGCCGGGTGCGCGACCGGTGATCGCGGTCTGCGCGCGCTGCGCTGAGGGGGACGCCGCCACCAGAGCCTGGGTGTCGATCAGAACCCCGTTCTCGTACAACCGGTATTCGGTGCCGTTCGTGCCCCACCAGAGGTCGGTGGTCACGGTGTAGCTGCCGTCGCGATCCCCATTGTCGTGGCTGACCACGGGCAGCCCTGGGGCGGCATCCTTCACTCTGACGGTGACGGATGTCGTGGATGTCGTGCCCTTCGCGTTGGTCAGCTCGCCCGTGTACACATACGTGCCGTTCGTGCGGCCGCTCACCGAGACGGTGGTGAGCTGTGCCTTCGGCGAGTTCGCATCGAGGAGCTTCGTCGTAATGAGCGTCCCGTTCTCGTAGAGGCGGAACACCGCCCCGTTCACGCCGTGCCAGAGGTTCATCGACACGGTGAACGCGCCATCGTGCAGACCGGTGTCCCAGCCCGAGTCCGTCGACAGCGTGCCGCGGGCGGGTTTCGCCGTCGGACGCTCGTCGTCGTAGACCAGGATCTGCGCCTCCGCACGCGTGACCAGGCCGTCATGGTTGACCGCGTTGGCGGTCACCGTGTGGGGCCCGACGAGGCCGGCCAGGTCGATCGTCTGGCCCGGGGCGACAGGTTCTCCGTCGAAGGTGACGTCGAGCGTCCGCACCCCCGACTCGGGATCGGCGGCCGTCACGTCGACGGTGAAGGTGGACGTGCTGGCGAACAGGGAGCCGTCCGCAGGCATCCCCGACACCACGGGAGCCGTCTGATCGGCTGCCCCCGACGGGTCGCCGGTGACCGCGATGCGCGGAGCCGGCGGCTGTTCCATGCCGTCACCGAGGAAGAAGCTCGTCTGCGGCGGCTGGTTGTATCCGGTGTTCTGCCAGGCGACGGAGAGTCGATACACCGGGTCGTGCATCAGGGTCCGCAGACGCAGATCCGTCTCGTCGGCGGTCGAGTAGATCCGCAGCTCGGTCGAGTCGTCGGAGCGCCAGGCGATCTCCTCGCGCCAGTCGCCGAAGAGGTCCGCCTGCAGGTTCGGCGTGCCCTTGGTGCTGTTGTTGGAGAGAGCGCCCTCCGCCTTCAGGATCACGTCGCTGGACTCCGTCTCCCCGTTCCACTTCGACACGGTCGGCACACCCGCGGACGTGTCGGCGTTCCAGTCGTGATCGACGATCTCCCGCAGCGGGTCTCCGTCGAACCAGGCGAGGAAGTTCGCCGCAGGGATCCGTTCGCCGATGAGCTCACCGGTCGACGAGCGCAGCTGGCCGACGGGGGAGTTCCACGCGGCATCACCGCCGATCGCCCAGCCCTCGGCGCCCTCGTACCGGGGGTCGATGTCGGCGGAGGCTGCACGACCGGTGTCCTTGGCCGCAGGAATCGACCACAGAACCTCACCGGTGCGCGCGTCGCGCATCGTCGCACCGACGTTGCCCGAGGCGTTCATCTCCTCGTGTGCGGCGAACACCTCGAGGCCGGGGTTCGAGGGCACGAGGTCCGAGACGTGGATCGCGTCGCCGTGACCGAGGCCGGTGGAGTACAGGAGTGTGCCGTCGTCGTCGACCGTGGCCGATCCGTAGACGATCTCGTCCTTCTGGTCGCCGTCGACGTCGGCGACCGACAGGTTGTGGTTGCCCATCCCGTAGAAGCCCTCGTCACCGGAGTCATCCGAGTCGAGCACCCAGCGCTGGGTGAGCGATGTGCCGTCGAAGTCGTACGCCGCCATCACGGCCCGGGTGTAGTACCCGCGGCTGAAGATCGCACTGGGGTGCTCGCCGTCGAGATACGCGGTCGCCGCCAGGAAGCGATCGACCCGGTTGCCGTAGCTGTCGCCCCACGAGCCGACGTCGCCTCGGGCCGGCACGTAGTCCACGGTGTCGACCGCAGCTCCCGTCAGTCCGGTGAAGACGCTGAGGTACTCGGGGCCGGTGAGCACGTAGCCCGTGCTGTTGCGGTGGTCGGCGCTGGCGTTGCCGATGGGCTGGCCCACGCCGTCGATCGTGCCGTCCGCGGTCTTCATGACCACCTCGGCGCGGCCGTCGCCGTCGTAGTCGAACACCTGGAACTGCGTGTAGTGGGCGCCCGCCCGGATGTTCACCCCCAGGTCGATGCGCCACAGGCGCGTGCCGTCGAGACGGTAGGCGTCGAGGTACACGTTGCCGGTGTATCCCGACTGCGAGTTGTCCTTCGAGTTCGAGGGGTCCCATTTGACGAGGATCTCGTACTGCCCGTCGCCGTCGAGATCTCCGACGCTCGCATCGTTGGCGCGGTACGAGTACGGCTGACCGTCCTTCGTGTAGGCGTCGGCGGGCTTGTCGAGCGGGATGGAGAGGTGATCGCCGGCCTGGACTCCGAACTGGTCGGTCACCGTGACCTCGCGATCGTCGAGGACGCTCGTGACGTAGTACGTCGAGTCGCCCGAGCCGTCGGCGTCGAGGACGTTGGTCGAGTCGGTGATCGGCTCGTCCGTGATGCGGGTGCCGTCGCGGTAGACGTGGAAGGCGATCGCATCGGGGTCGGTGCCGAGCATGCGCCAGCTGACCAGCACGCCGTCGTCCGTCTGCACTGCTGCGGGCGCACGGTCGAGGTACTCGGCCTGCCGCTGCAGCACGGTGGCCGCCTCCGTGCTCAGCTGCGAGGAGTCGGGCCCCGCACCACCCGCGTTCACCGCGACAGCGGTGTAGTGGTACGGGATCGTGGTCAGCACGGCGGTGTCGACGAAGCGGTTCGCGGTGGCGAAGCCGGCGAGTTCGCCGCGCTCCCCCTCGATCTCGGAGCGGAAGATCATCGTGTAGACCGCGGTGCTCGGCTGCGCCCACGAGATCTCGACCTCGCGCTTCTCGAGCCGGTCGACCGCGAGGGCGGTGGGTGCGGACGGCGCGTCGACGGCCGCATCCACCAGAGACACGTCGACGGATGCCGACGGCACCGACTCCAGTCCGGTCTGATCGACAGCGGTCACGTGATACGTGTAATCGAGCCCGAGGCGCGCACCGGTGTCGATGAACGAGGCGGCCGTCGTCTCGCCGACCGGCGTCGACGACGTCTCGAACGCCGAGGTGCGGTACACCTTCCAGGTCATCCCGGGCTCGGCGGTCCACGCGAGAGAGACGGTCGGTGCCGCGGGATCCGCGTTCACGTCCGTCACCTCGAGGTCGGCAGGGCCGAGCAGGATCGGGGTCACCTCGATGCCGTTGAGGCGTGTCCCCGCGGCGGCGCCGTGCACGCGCACGGTGAGCTGACCGTCTGTGACGAGCACCGGGCCGCGGACCGAGGCATTCACGGACCCGGAGCCGGCGTTGCCCGTGCCGAAGGCCTTGCCCTCGATGTCGACGTTCGTCCGGGTGGAGCCGATCCAGTCTCCGGAGTAGGTCTTGACCGAGTAGGTGCCGTTCGGCACGTCCAGCAGGAACTCGCTCGAGTCGCCGGGGAGGACGAAGTCTCGCTCGAGGTCGCTCGCGCCGCCGGCGGTCCCGCGGTCGCGCCCGGCGTTCGCGGCCAGAGGCGTCGCGAAGCCGAACCCGGAGTCGGTCGTGTATCCGTCCTCGGGGTTCACCTCGGTGTAGCCGGGCATCACGGCCCCGCCGGCCAGCTGGAAGTCGAACTTCCACTTCGCCTGCTTGGTCGAGAAGCTCACGGTGTTCGATGCGTCCGAGACGCCCCGGCCGTTCACCGCGAACACGCGGTAGCGGTACCCCGCGCCCTCGGCGAGGCCCTGCACGATGGCGCTCGTCTGCGTGGTCGTGGTCACCAGCGCCCAGACCTGCTCGGGGTCGGCGGTGGCCTGGCGCTCGATGCGGTAGACGTCCGCGCCCGGCGACGCGTTCCACTGCAGCACGGCACCGGCATTCGAGACGGAGCCGGCCACGAGGTTCGCAGGCGCGGCCGGCACCGCGGCCGGCGGCTCGACGTCGACGACCTTCGCGGCGAGGGGGTCGTCGAGGGCGCTGACGTCCTGAGCGATGAGGCGCGCCATCTGGATCGCACCGTAGTCCTGGAAGTGCGTGTCGTCCTGGGTGCCGGACGGGCGGCCGGGGAAGATGCCCGGATCGACCCAGAGGAACACCGACTTCGCCGCCTCGGGACCGATCTCGTCGAGGTAGGCGCGGCTCGATGCCGACAGGTCGACGAGCGGGACGTCTTCCTCCGCTGCGAGCTCGATCATCTTCGCCACGTACTCGGGGAAGCTCACGGTGGCAGCCCCCGTCGCGGCGTCGAAGCTGCGACGTGAGACGGGGGTGACGAGCACGGGGGTGGCGCCGCGCTGGCGGGCTCCCTGCACGTAACCGCGCAGATACTCCTTGTAGTCGGCGGGAGACGCGTAGCGATCGTCGACGCCCTGAGTCGCGTCGTTGTGTCCGAACTGCACGAACAGATAGTCGCCGGGGCGGATTCCGCGGAGGATCTCGTCGAGACGACCCTGCGTGATGAAGTTCTTCGAGGACCGTCCGCCTATCGCGTGGTTCGCGAATGCGACGTCATCGGCGAAGAAGCGGTCGATCATCTGGCCCCACCCCGCCTGCGGCGCGAAGGCGTCGGTGTAGGTCTGGACGGTCGAGTCGCCGGCGAGGTAGACCGTCGGCAGCGCTCCGGGCGTGCGGCTCGTCTGGCGAGTGATGGTGAGCGCGTCGAGCGCCGCGGCCGAACCGCCGACCTGCAGGGTCAGACGGCCATCGATGAGAGCGATCGGGAATGCCATCTCGAGGTACTCGCCGGCGGGCTTCGAGGTCGTCTGCACCTTGGCGATGCCCTCTGCGGTGATCGCGATCTCGCTCGCGGCACTGCGGTCGCCCGCGATGACGGCGACGGTGTAGTCGCCTGCGCCGAGCTGCACCTCGAAGGTGCCGCCGTGGGCGGCGACATGATCTCCGCGCAGCGGATCGTCGCCGCCGCGGTCGACATCGGCGTGTGCGGAGGACGGGGCGGTGCTGAAGCCGTATCCCCACTCGTCGGAGAATCCGACGGACGAGGTGACGCCGACGGCGCCGTCGGCAAGGGCCCCGGGACCGAAGTCGAAGACGATCCGGTCGCCGGCAGGCAGGGGAGCGGGCGCTGCGTAGACCGCGGAGTCGACGGCGGCGGATGCGGCGGAGGTGCCTGCCGTGTTGCGCGCGGTCACCCGGTACGACCAGCTCTGCGACGTGTCGACCTCATCGGTGAATGCGGGTGCCGCCACCGTGGCGACGGCGGAGAAGAGCCCGTCGGCGCCCGCGCGCTCGACGACGTACTCGTCGGCATTCGATGTCGCGGTCCAGGTCAGTGCGACCGCATCCCTCGTCACCTGCGCGACCGCGAGTCCCTCGGGAGTCGCAGGAACGGCGAGGGCGGGGATCGCGCCGCTGCGCACCTCGGGGCTGCGTGCGGACACGAGCCCGTAGGAGTTGACGGCCTCAACCGTGTAGGCGAAGGCGTCGCCCTCGGCGACATCGGTGTCGGAGTACGTCGTCGCCTCGATCTCGTCGATCTGGCGGAACTCGCCGACCGCATCGCCGTCGACGTCCGCTCGCAGGATCCGGTACGCCGTGGCGCCGTCTGCGGCAGCCCAGGACAGATCGACCGCGTTCCAGGCGACTTCGGCGACCGCGAGGTCTGCCGGCACCGCCGGGAGCACCGGTGCGACGACGATCCCGTTGACGTAGGCGCCGAGGCCGCTCCCCGTGAAGCCCACGGTCAGCTGTCCGTCTTCGACCTTCGTGCGGAACGTCTCGGTCGTGGACCCGCCCTTGGCGGTCGTGAGTCGTGTCTGTGCGACCCCTTCGAGAGTGAGCGTCGCGTTGGTGCTCGATGCCGTCGTCAGCGCGTCGCCGATCGTCACGGTCACGTCGTACTCACCGGCGGGGATGCTGTCGAGCAGGAAGCCCCACGATGTCCCGCCGACGAAGTCCTCCGCCACCGGATCCGCGGGGGTGCGGTTGCCGGTGCGGTCACGGGCGAACAGCGCGACGCCGTCGGGAACCGTCACTCCCCACCCCGACGCGGCCGTGTAGAGGGAGGTCGGACGCACTGGCTCGTATCCCTCGGCGACCGGGCTCGTGGCCGTGCCGAAGTCGAATCGCCAGGCGCCGTCTGCGGACGGCTCGAGCGCGGCCGCCGCCGGAACGGCGGTCATGGTCGCGCCGATCACTGCGGCGATCGTGGCGGTGGCAAGACCTGCGCGCAGGCTCGGGAACGGGCGGGACTTTCGTGCAGAACGGGTGGAGTGCTCCACGGTTCCTCCTTGGACATCACTGGCTAAGGGGTACGACTGAGAGACCCGCATCGGTGCGGATATCAAAAGGGGGAGCCGAGGCGAAGAGACCACTTCGTCTCGGCCGATCGATGGATCCGGATGGCCCGGAAAACGTATTCCCGAGGGTTGGCACGATCCTTGCATGCGGCCGGAGGCGGAGGCAAGAACTTTCTTGAGACGTTTCAGGGCGTCAGTCGAAGTGGGGCTGGCAGGGTGGGTTCGATGTCGAGGATGGGCCTGCAGGTCGCCTCAGAGGCCGGCGATCACCGCGTTGTCGAGCTCGTCGGCGTCGACGCCGGGGCGGACGGCGGCGTTGGTGAGCAGCACCCAGGCGACGCCTGCGCCCGGGTGCACCCAGAACTCCGTGCCGGCCCAACCGCCGTGTCCGTAGACGTCGCGATCGATCAGCCCGGGGGCGCGTGAGCGCAGATTGAAGGTGAAGCCCCAGTCCTGGCCGCGCTCGGGCGGGTACGGATCCAGGCGCGGGATGTCGCCGGTCAGCGGCCGCACCATCATGTCCAGCCCGGCGGGCGACAGGATACCGTCGCGGGAGCCTCGATGTATGCGCAGCAGCTCGGTGCCGAGGTGCAGCAGATCCTCGGCGCGACCGAGCAGGCCGGCCCCGGGCGCGCGGGTGGCGTGGAAGCGGTCGAGGTCGAGCCCGCCTGCGGCGGCGTCGGGCACTCCGACGGATCGCCCCGCATCGAGCGTGAGGCCGATCGCGCCGATCTCCGCCGCCCAGGCGAGCGTGCCCGCATCCCAGGGTGTTCCGGTCGCGTGCTCGATCAAGGCCGCGATGCCCTCGAAGGCCAGCGTCGAGTAGCGCGAAGCGGTTCCCGCCGCGAAGTCGCGCCCGCGGGTGAGCAGTTCCTGGCGCAGAGGCACTGCCGTGTCGAGTGCGGGCTCGGCGATGCCCGAGGTGTGCGAGGCGAGATGCCACAGGCGCACGATGTCGTCGCGGCTGCCCCCGAATTCGGGCAGGGCATCGGTGAGCGGGGTGTTCGGCGTGAGCAGCCCGCGCTCGATGGCCCGCGCCGCGGTGATGCCGGTGAGCACCTTGGTGATCGAGAAGAGCGGATAGACCGCATCGGTCGCCGCACCGAATCCTTCGAGGTCGACGATCCCGTCGGCGGTGGCCATGCCGACCACGGCGGTGGGCAGGCGCTCGGCCTGCACGTGACGGCGGGCCCAGTCGAATGCGGCGTCGAAGGTCATGAGTGCGCTCCCGGCGGTTCTGGTCGTCACGCTTTTCCCGGTGACGGTTCGGACTCTACGATAGGACCATGCCACAGAAAGCGCTTTCCCACCCGGCCGCGCTCATCGACGGGCACCATCCGACCCGCTCCGTGCTGCGTCTCGTCGCGCGTCGCCCCTGGCGGCTGACGTTCGCGATCACCGCTTTCGCCGTCAAGGAGATCCCGCTCTGGTCGCTGCCCGTCATCACCGCCGCGATCATCGACGTGGTGGCGAGCAAGGGCGACGTGACCGAGGTGCTGTGGTGGTTCGCGCTCGCCGCCGTGCTGCTGCTGCAGAACTACCCCAACCACATCATCTACACGCGCAACTTCATGACCGTGGTGCGCGACCTCGGCGCGGATCTCCGCAACGCCCTCACCGCGCGTCTGCAGAGCCTGTCGATCGGATACCACACAAGGGTCAGCTCCTCGATCGTGCAGACGAAGGTGGTGCGCGACGTCGAGAACGTCGAGCTCATGCTGCAGCAGGTCACGCATCCGCTGCTCTCGTCGACCATGGTGATGCTCGGCGCGCTCGGCATGACCGCGGTGACGGTGCCCCAGTTCCTCCCCGTCTACGCGCTCGCGGTGCCCATCGCCATCGGCATCCGCTACGGCATGCGCAACAGGTCACAGCGGCGCAACGAGGTCTTCCGGCGCGAGATCGAGACGCTCTCCGCCCGCGTCGGCGAGATGGCCTCGCTGATCCCGGTGACCCGTGCTCACGGACTCGAGGAGACGGCGATCACGCGGGTCGCCGGGGGCGCAGACGGCGTGCGTCGTGCGGGACTCGACCTCGACCTGCTCAACGGCCGCGTCGCCTCGATCTCGTGGGTCGCGATGCAGCTGCTCGGCGTCGCCTGCCTGATGCTCGCCGCCGTGTGCGCTCTGACGGGCTTCCTGCCGATCACGCCCGGCGAGGTCGTCATGCTGTCGAGCTACTTCACCCTGCTGACCGGCGGGCTCACCCAGCTGCTCATGCTGATCCCGGTCGGCGCCCGAGGGCTCGAGTCCGTGCGCTCCATCGCCGAGGTGCTGCAGGAGCCGGATGTCGAGCAGAACTCCGGCAAGCAGGTCGTCTCGCGCGTCGAGGGGGAGATCGTGCTCGACGCCGCGGCGCACAGGTATGCGGATGCCGACGATGACGCGCTGTCCGCGATCGATCTGCGCGTCGCGCCGGGCGAGACCGTCGCGTTCGTCGGGTCGTCGGGATCGGGCAAGTCCACCCTGCTCAACCTGGTGCTCGGGTTCGTGCGCCCCACGAGTGGAAGGATCCTGCTCGACGGCCGCGACATGCAGGACCTCGACCTGCGCACGGTGCGTCGGTCGATCTCGGTGGTGCCGCAGGAATCGGTGCTGTTCGAGGGATCGGTCTTCGACAACATCGCCTACGGCCTGCCCGACGTGACCCCCGATCGTGTCGAACGCGCACTGCGCGACGCGAACGCCTGGGAATTCGTGAGCGCGCAGCCCCAGGGCTGGGACACCGTGGTCGGCGAGCGCGGTGCGCGGCTGTCGGGCGGACAGCGGCAGCGGCTGGCGATCGCCCGGGCGCTGGTGCGCGATCCGCGGATCCTGCTGCTCGACGAGGCCACCAGCGCGCTCGATCCCGAATCCGAGGGACTCGTCAAAGAGGCGCTCGAGCGTCTGATGCGCGGTCGCACGACTCTCGTGGTCGCGCATCGGCTGTCGACCGTCCGGCAGGCCGACCGCATCGTGGTGCTCGAGCACGGACGCATCGTGGAACAGGGATCGCACGACGAGCTGCTCGCCGCCGACGGGCGGTACGCTCGGCTGCACCTGGTGCAGAACGGCATGAGATGACAGGCGCTCCGCGTCCTGAGGAGGACAGATGACATCCGAGAAGACCCTGCGCGCCGTGCTGGTGGGCACCGGTTCCGTGGCGAACTCGCACGCCGAGGCGGTCGCTGCGTACCCGCACGCCGAGCTCGTCGCGGTCGCAGACCTGAGCCTCGCCAAGGCCAGAGAGTTCGCCGACCGGTACGGCATCGTGCGCGCCTACGCGGACCTCGACGAGATGCTGGCGGTCGAGCATCCCGACGTCGTGCTCATCTGCACGCCGCCCGCGCCGCATCGCGAGCAGGCGCTCGCCGCCTTCGCGGCCGGCGCGCACGTGATCGTCGAGAAACCGCCGGCTCCGTCGCTCGACGAGCTCGACGACATGCGCGCGGCCGCCGAGGCCGCAGGGCGGCAGCTCGCCGTCGTCTTCCAGCAGCGCACCGGAACCGCGGCCGCGCACGTGCGGGGCCTGCTGCAGGGCGGTGCGCTGGGGCGTCCGCTGGTCGCGGTGTGTCAGACGCTCTGGTTCCGCGGCCCCGAGTACTTCGCGGTGCCGTGGCGGGGCAGGTGGGAGACCGAGGGCGGGGGGACGACGCTCGGGCACGGCATCCACCAGATCGATCTGCTGGCGCACCTGCTGGGCGACTGGTCGTCGGTGCAGGGGCGTCTCTGGAGGCTCGATCGCGAGACCGAGACCGAAGACGTCTCGACCGCCACGATCGTGTTCGAGGCGGGTGTGGTGGCCCAGCTCATCACGAGCGCGGTGTCGCCGCGTGAGACGAGCTCGATCCGCATCGATACCCAGAAGGCGACGATCACGGTCGATCACGTGTACGGACACGGCCACGAGAACTGGCGGATCACCCCCGCGCCCGGGTTCGAGGACGAGTCGGCGGCATGGGAGTTCCCGGATGTCGAGGAGCGCAGCGCCCATGCGCCGCTGCTGCGTGACGTCTTCGATGCGCTGCGCGACGGAGCCCCGCTGCCCCCGACCGCCGACGCCCCGGCTCGCTCGCTCGAGATCGTGGCGGGCATCTACGCCTCCGCCGCCGCCGACGGAGCGGTCGTCACGCCGGAGCTGCTCGGCGCGCACCCGACGCATCGCGCCGGCTTCGCGAGCCCGGTGACCGACCTGCGCCGATGAGCGAGCTGTACCGCGACCCGGTCTACGACGGGGCCACGGATCCCCGCGTCGTCGTCGATGCATCCGGGCGATGGTGGATGTTCTACACCCAGCGGCGCGCGAGCCTGGAGGACGCGGGGCCGGGAGTCTCGTGGATCCACGGCAGTCGGATCGGGGTCGCCACCTCGGTCGACGGGCTCGGATGGGAATACCAGGGGACTCTCGAGCCGGCGGCATCCGACCTCGCGCTGGAGCCGGGACCGCCACCCGCCGAGGTGGACCGGACGCACTGGGCTCCCGAGGTCGTCTGGGACGGCGAGCGCTGGCGCATGTTCCTCACCGAGATCGACGGCACCCCCGACCGCTGGCCCGGATTCAGGCGCACCATCGTCGAGTACACCTCTGCCGATCTGCGGCGATGGAGCCGGCGCGGGCCGCTCGCGCTGAGCAGCGACCGGGTGATCGATGCCGCGGTGGCGCGCACCCCCGACGGCGCATGGCGGCTCTGGTACAAGGACGAGGCGGCGGATTCGGTGACCATGGTCGCGTCTTCGGCCGACTTCGCCGCCTGGAGTCTCGACGGCGTCGCGATCGGCGGGCGCCCGCACGAGGGCCCGACGGCGTTCGAGCTCGGCGGATCCTGGTGGATGATCGTCGACGAGTGGCGGGGGATGGGGGTGTACAGATCCGACGACGGCGTCGGCTGGACGCGCCAGGGGGACCCGGATGCCGTGATCCTCGCCTCCGCTCCCGGCGACGCGCAGGGCAGCCACGGTGCGCACATACAGCACGGCGATGATCTGTGGTTCTACTTCTTCCGCACGGCGACGGACGGGGCCGCTCACGGCGCGACCGGTGAGCGACGGCGGTCGGCCGTGCATCGCGTGCGCCTCGACGTCGAGGCCGGGAACCTCGTCGTGAGAGGATCGGAGAGCGGGCGGTAATCGATGTAATCCCGCCTCGCGAATTCCCGGTTGCGAAACGTTTCAATCTGGATTAGCGTGCAGGTAAGCGTTTTCCCCACTCGACGGAGAATGCACCCGCACCACATGGACACAGGCGTTCCGCGGCACTGCCGGACGAGGACGTTCACCAGAGAGGACAACGATGTTCAGCAAGAAGCGTCTGGCGGCCACAGCGGCCGTCGCCACCAGCGCAGCGCTGGTGCTGGCCGGCTGCGCCGGCGGCGGAGGCCCCGAAGCCGGTGCCACCTACGACCCCGACGAGAAGGTCACCCTCGACCTCGCGTTCTGGGGCAACGACGTGCGGGCCGACCTGTACAACCAGGCGATCGACGCGTTCAACGAGGAGTACCCGAACATCACGGTCAACGCGACCTTCCTCGGATTCCCCGAGTTCTGGGAGAAGCGCCAGACCGAGGCGGCCGGCGGCGGCCTCCCCGACGTCATGCAGTTCGACTACTCGTACCTGCGTCAGTACGCCGAGAACGGTCTGCTGCTCGACCTCGAGCCCTATCTCGGATCCGTCATCGACACCGAGCCGCTGTCGGAGAACATCCTCGGCATCGGCGTTGTCGACGACACGACCTACGGCATCACGACGTCCACGAACGCCTGGGCCGTCTTCACCAACCCGGTGCTGCTCGAGACCGCCGGCGTCGAGCAGTTCGCCGGCGGCGACTGGGAGGACTACGACGACTGGATCGGCGAGGTCACCACTGCCGGCGGCGGACAGTTCTGGGGCGGATCCGACTGGACCGGCCGCATCCAGAACTTCGAGCTGCAGCTGCGCAGCGAGGGCAAGAACCTCTTCAACGAAGACGGCACCGCGGGCTTCGACGAGGACCGTCTGAAGGAGTTCTGGGAGTCCGGCTCCGACATCCGCGACGGCGCCGTGGTGCCGCAGCAGGTCGTCGAGGAAGTCCTCCCGCTCAGCGCCTTCGACACCGCGAAGAACGCCAGCGAGCTGACCTGGGACAACTTCGGCGCCGGATACCTCGCCAACCTGGGCGAGAGCTACACCGAGCTCGGCATCGTCGCACCGCCCGTCACCGAGGAGGGGGCGAAGGACCTGTACCTGAAGCCGTCCATGCTGCACACGATCTCGGCCAAGACCGAGCACCCCGAAGCGGCGGCGACCCTCGTGAACTTCCTGGTGAACTCGCCGGAGGCCGGATCCATCTTCGGCACGAACCGCGGGCTCCCCGCCTCGGAGACCGCCCTCGAGGCCGCTGATCTCGACCCGATGAGCCAGGCCGTCAAGGACTACGAGGAGTCCATCGCCGACCGTCTCGGCGACGCTCCTCCCGTGCCGATCGTCGGCTACGGCACCCTCGAGGAGAAGTTCCGCGTGCTGGGCACCGAGCTGAACTTCGGCACCACGACGGTCGACGATGCGGTCACGCAGTTCTTCTCCGAGATGGACGTCGTCCTCAACCAGTGATTCCGTCGGTGGGCCGGGCGTCATCCGCCCGGCCCACCGCACCCCGCACACTTCGGAAGGAGCTGTCATGAGCACGACGGCGACGAGGACGATCGTCACGGGCAAGAAGTCCGGACGAGGGCAGGCGCTGCGCAGCGGCCGCCGCCCAGAGAACGAGCCCGCACGGCCCGGCCAGCGGTCGCGCCAGCGGCGTGAGACGGCGACCGGCTACGCGTTCCTCACCCCGTGGCTCATCGGATTCTTCGGCCTCACGGCCGTGCCGATGATCTACTCCCTGTACCTCTCCTTCACGAAGTACAACATCTTCCAGCCGCCCAAGTGGATCGGGCTGGACAACTACATCCGTCTCTTCACGAGCGACCCGAACTTCATCCAGTCGGCGCAGATCACCCTGGTCTACGTCTTCATCGGCACGCCGATCACCCTCGCCGCCGCACTCGGTGTCGCGATGCTCCTGAACTACCGCGACAAGGGCGCCGGGTTCTTCCGCTCCGCGTTCTACGCCCCCTCGCTGATCGGCGGCTCGGTCTCGGTCGCCATCGTCTGGCGTGCGATGTTCAACTCCGACGGTCCCGTCGACAGCGGACTGCAGATCTTCGGGATCGACCTGGGCGGATGGATCGGCAATCCGGGGCTCGTGCTCCCGATGATGATCCTGCTCGCCGTCTGGCAGTTCGGAGCCACGATGGTGATCTTCCTCGCCGGTCTCAAGCAGATCCCCAAGGAGCTGTACGAGGCCGCCGAGATGGACGGGGCGAACGCCTACCGGCGGTTCCGCGCGGTGACGATCCCGATGCTCTCTCCGGTGATGTTCTTCAACCTGCTGCTCGGCCTCATCGGCGCCTTCCAGGTGTTCGCCTCGGCGTACATCATCTCGAACGGCTCGGGCGGCCCCGCCGGCATGACGAACTTCATCACCGTCTACCTGTACAAGCGCGGCTTCTCCGACGGACAGATGGGGTACGCCGCCGCGATCGCCTGGGTCCTGCTGGTCGTCGTCGCGATCATCGCCCTCATCCTGTTCCGCACCCAGAGGTCGTGGGTGCACTACTCGGGAGACGACAAATGAGCACCTCCAATCAGGCCACCACGTCCGGCTCCGCGTCGACCCCCGTGTTCGCCGCGCAGCAGACGACGCCCGCCGGGCCGCCCGCCTCTCGCCGCACCGTCAAGCGCAAGACCTGGCAGACCGTCATCTGGTTCGTCGGTCTGCTCCTGCTCACCGCTGTCGTGCTCTACCCGCTGCTGTGGCTGTTCCTGTCGACGTTCAAGCCGAACTCCGAGTTCGGCCAGAACCCGGGGCTGTTCCCGCAGGCGCCGACGATCGAGAACTACGGCAAGGTCATGGAGGGCATCGCCGGAGTGCCGATGTGGCGTTTCTTCCTCAACTCGCTGATCCTCGCGGTGTCCGCAGTGGTCGGCACGGTGCTCTCGTCGGCGCTCGCCGCCTATGCGTTCGCCCGCGTGCAGTTCAAGGGCCTCGGGGTGCTGTTCGCCGCGATGATCGGCACACTGCTGCTGCCGTTCCACGTCGTGATCATCCCGCAGTACATCATCTTCAACCAGCTCGGCTGGGTCGACACCTTCATCCCGCTGATCCTGCCGAAGTTCCTCGCCACCGAGGCGTTCTTCGTCTTCCTGCTCGTGCAGTTCATCCGCCAGATGCCGCGCGACATGGACGAGGCCGCGCGCATCGACGGTGCGGGCCACCTGCGGATCTTCTGGTCGATCATCCTGCCGCTCATCAAGCCGGCGCTGATCACCTGCGCGATCTTCTCGTTCATCTGGGCGTGGAACGACTTCCTCGGACCGCTCCTCTACCTGACGAGTCCCGAGAACTATCCGCTCCCGATCGCGCTGCGGCTCTACAACGACCAGACGTCGTCGTCGGACTACGGTGCGACGGTCACGGCCTCCTTCGTGGCGCTCGTCCCGGTGCTGCTGTTCTTCGTCGTCTTCCAGCGCTTCCTCGTCGACGGTGTCGCGACGCAGGGTCTGAAGGGCTAGTGATGTCGGTCACCAACGCGGAGCGCCGGGCGCATCGAGCGGCCACGCGCGAGGCGCGCTCGGGGGCCGGCCCCACGGTCGCGGGCGTGGAACCGGGAGCGAACCCCGGTGCGACGGCCAAGTTCGGCCTGTTCGGCGAGGTGCTCACGATCGGTCTGATGATGGCGGTCGTCGCCCTCGGTGTCGTCACGCTGCCGATCGCGGTCGCCGCCGGCATCCGTCATCTGCGACGGTTCGTCGCGGCGGAGGATTCGCGGGCGCAGCTGTTCTGGGATGACGTGCGCGCCGGCATCCTGCCGTCGCTCGCCGTCGGAGTTCCGGCGGCGCTGCTCGCCGCCGTGCTCACGATCGACGTCGTGCTCGCAGGGTCGGGCGCATTGCCCGGCGGCGAGGCCATCGCGGTCGTCGGCTGGGCGGGTCTGCTCGCGCTCGCGGTCACCGTGCTGCTCGCGGCGGGCGAATGGTCTCCCTCGCGCGGCTGGGTCGCCGCGGTGCGCGCGGTGCCGGGCGTCGTCCGTGCGGATGTCGCGGGAGCCGCCTACATCGCCGCGGCCGCGATCTTCACCGGCGTCGTCACCTGGGCGCTCGCGCCGCTGTTCATCGCCGGAATCGGCTGCGCGGCGCTTGCCGTCGTCGCCGTGCCCGCACGCCGCCGGCGTGGAGAGAACCGCGCGGGATGAGAAGGTAGTCGTTGGCGCACGCGCAGACGGACGGAGGCACGCCATGGCGGTAGGGGTGAAAGACGTCGCGGCTGCGGCCGGCGTCTCGGTCGGCACCGTCTCGAACGTGCTCAACCAGCCGGAGCGCGTCTCGGCCAAGACGGTCGAGCGCGTGCAGCGCGTCATCCAGGAGCTCGGCTTCGTACGCAACGATGCGGCCAGGCAGCTGCGAGCCGGCCGCAGCCGCAGCATCGGACTCGTGGTGCCCGACATCGGAAACCCGTTCTTCGCCGAGGTGGTGCGCGGGGCAGAAGACAGAGCGGCGGATGCCGGCATGACCGTGCTGCTCGGCAACAGCGACGAGCGTGACGAGCGCCAGGTCGCTCATCTCGAGCTCTTCCAGGAGCAGCGCGTCAACGGCGTGCTGCTGACGCCTGCGTCCGACGACCTCTCGGCCGTGCATCGTTTCGCCGCGGGCGGGATGCCGGTGATCCTCGTCGACCGCGAAGTGGAAGAGGGGCTGCTGCCCTCGGTCTCGGTCGACGACGTCGAGGGCGGGCGTCTGGCTGCCGAGCATCTGCTGTCTTCGGGGAGGCGTCGGCTGGCTTTCGTCGGGGGACCGCAGTCGGTGCAGCAGGTCGCCGACCGTCTGCGGGGAGTGCAGGCGGCGGTCGCCGCCCACTCCGACGTCACTCTCGAGATCTTCGAGCAGTCCGCGCTGACCGTCCTGCAGGGCAGAGCGGCGGGCGAGGCCATCGCGGCGCGGGCCGCCGATGCGCGTCCGGATGCCGTCTTCGCGGCGAACGACCTGCTCGCCGTCGGTCTGCTGCAGGCGTTCAGCTTCGGCTCCGCCATCCGCGTGCCTCAGGACATCGCGATGGTCGGCTACGACGACATCGACTTCGCCTCGGCCACCGTCGTGCCGCTGAGCTCGGTGCGCCAGCCCGCTCGGCTGCTCGGCTGGACCGGCGTAGACCTGCTCCTGAAGGAGCTCGACGGCGTCGAGCACGACCGTCGGGTGCGGTTCCAGCCCGAGCTCATCGTGCGGGAGTCGAGCGCCGTCACCGACTGACGTCCGGTCTCTTCCGTCCGTCTCATCCCCGTTCTGGTCCGTCTGCAGGGCCGGGGCACGGATGCAGGGTCATCTGTGGGGTCTGGTCCTGCAGACGTGCTTCCGTCCTGCAACCGGCACGGGGATCCGAGATCGACCGATTCGTCGCTGCCCCGCGAACCCGTTATGATTGCAAGGTGCATCCGGTCTTCACGGTTCGGATGCCTGGAGACGTCGCATAGTCCGGCCGAGTGCACCACCCTGCTAAGGTGGAGTCCCCTCACGGGGACCAGGGGTTCAAATCCCCTCGTCTCCGCAGATGAAATCCCTGCCTCGGCAGGGATTTTCTGGTTTCAGGCGCCGATACTGACTCACTGCGCGGCGAGGGCATCCGCCAGGTACGACGCCGTCGTGCTCCCACTCGCCGAGGCGACGGAGCGCGGGCGCCCCTGTGCCACGACGGATCCTCCGAGGTCTCCGGCGCCGGGGCCCATGTCGATCACCCAGTCGGCCTGTGCGACCACGCGCATGTCGTGCTCGACCATCACCACAGTGTTGCCGGCGTCGACCAGATGCTGAAGATGCACGAGCAGCCGGTCGGTGTCCGACGGATGCAGTCCCGAGGTGGGTTCGTCGAGCAGGTAGAGGGTGTCGCCGTGCTGGGCGCGCCGCAGCTCGGATGCCAGCTTCACGCGCTGCGCCTCGCCGCCCGAGAGCTCTGTCGCCGACTGGCCCAGCGGCAGGTATCCGAGTCCTACATCGAGCAAGGCGTCGAGGTGGCGCGCGACGTCGGCGTCGTCGGCGAAGAGCACGCGCGCATCGTTCACGCTGAGGGCGAGGACGTCGGCGATCGTGTGTCCGTGGAGTTCGATCTCGAGCGTCTCGGGGTTGTACCGGGTGCCGCCGCACGTGCCGCAGGGAGCATGCACGGTCGGCAGGAAGAGCAGCTCCACTTCGACCGTGCCCTCGCCCTTGCAGGTGGGGCATCGCCCGCTCGCCAGGTTGAACGAGAACCGGCTCGCGGCGTATCGCCGCCGGCGTGCTTCCGGAGTCGCGGCGAACAGAGCGCGGACGCGGTCGAAGAGGCCCGTGTACGTCGCCACATTCGATCGTGACGTGCGGCCGATCGGCTTCTGACTGACCTGCACGACACGTCGCACGCGGCCGGCGGGACCCGACGCCCGCCCCGTCGTCTCGGCCGTCGGCGCCGAGAACAGCGGATCGGCGGTCGTGCCGGTCTGCTCGCCGTTCGACGCGTCGATCGTCGAGCCGTCGACCTCGCTCGACAGGCTCTTCTGCAGCAGATCGGGCAGGGCCTGGGTCACCAGAGACGACTTGCCCGAGCCGGAGACGCCGGTGACGGCGGTGAGGCAGCCGAGGGGGATCGACACCGACACGCTGCGGAGGTTGTTCCGCGAGACGTCGGTGAGCACGAGCTCGCCGTCGGGCTCGCGGGCGGCGGGCGGCGGCGTCGGCGACCGGTCGGCGCTCCGGTCGTCGGCGAAGAGGTATCGCCGGGTCTGCGAATGCTCCGCCTCGCGGAGGCCGTCGATCGGGCCGGAGTAGACGATCTCGCCACCGGTCGCCCCGGCACCGGGTCCGATGTCGACGATCCAGTCCGCATGCCGGATCACATCGAGCGAGTGCTCGACGAAGAAGACCGTGTTGCCGGAGTCCCGGAGCGAGCGGAGGATGCGCACGAGTGCCTCGCCGTCGGCGGGGTGGAGCCCGGCGGAGGGCTCGTCGAGCACGAACATGACCCCGAACAGCTGCGAGAGCACCTGGGTGGCGAGCCGCATGCGCTGCAGCTCGCCGGAGGAGAGGGTGGGCGTCGATCGATCCAGCGAGAGATAGCCCAGGCCGAGCTCGATGATGGGCGAGACGCGGTCGCGCAGCTCGTCGACCAGCCGCTGTGCCGCGAGCTGCTTCTCGGGTGCGAGTGCAGGGACTGCGGAGCCGCCGGCATCCGACCCGCTGTCGGAGGGGGTGAGTACCGTCTCGAGAAGCGCCGAGAGATCGGCGAGCGGCAGCGCGGCCATCTCGGTGATGTCGAGACCGGCGAACGTCACAGCCAGAGCCTCGGGCTTCAGCCGGCGTCCGTCGCACAGCGGGCAGCGGACGCTGACCATGAAAGTCGCCGCCTTCTCGCGCATCTTCGCGCTCTTCGAGTGGGCGAACGTGTTCAGCACGTACTGCTTCACTCCCACGAACGTGCTCATGTACGACGGCTCGACGCCGGCGGCGACGGCCTTGCGCACCTGTGCAGGACCGCGGTCGGTGAACACCGGAACCTGGGGGGACTCCTCGGTGTACAGCACCCACCGACGCTGCTCCTCGGGCAGATCGCGCCACGGGATGTCGATGTCGTAGCCCAGGGATATCAGGCTGTCGATGAGCTGCTTTCCGTGCCACGCTCGTGGCCAGGCATCGAGTGCGCGGTCGCGGATCGACAACGACTCGTCGGGGACCATCAGGTGCAGGGGCACGTCGTAGACCTGCCCGATGCCGTGGCATCGCGGGCATGCGCCCTGCACGGTGTTCGCCGAGAAGTCCTCGGCGAACAGGGGCTCCGCGCCCGGCGGGTACGTGCCGACGCGCGAGAACAGCATGCGCACCACGTTGCCGATCGAGGTGGCGCTGCCGACGGTCGATCGTGCGCTGCCGGCGGTGCGCTGCTGGGGGAGGGCGACCGCCGGGGGCAGTCCCTCGATGGCGTCGACGTCGGGGATGTCGACCTGGCTCATCAGGCGCCGCGCGTAGGGCGCGACGGACTCGAAGTAGCGTCGCTGGGCCTCGGCGTACAGCGTGCCGAACGCGAGGGAGCTCTTTCCCGAGCCGGAGACGCCCGTGAAGGCCACGAGGGCGTCGCGGGGTATCGCGACGTCGACCTCTCGAAGGTTGTGCACGCGTGCCCCGGTCACGACGATGGCGTTCGACGTGGCGGAGAGCTTCGACGGTGGGGTCGCGCCCATCATGGACCTCTTCTCGTATCCCGCGGCGAGCGGGGGTGGATGCGACGATCGCCGACTCTTCGCCACGTTACCCCGAGCGTCGGACTTCGTCGGCGTGGTTGACAGCAGGGCAGCGGGCCTGCCCGCACCGGCGTCTCGAGGATTGCGCAGTATGGCACCCCGGGCTGCTCCGGCCGTTCGGGAAGCGCTATCCTGAAGCCCTTCCTCTCGCCTCGCCTAGGAGCATCCTCCATGCCCATCGCCGCTGATGACCCTCGCCTCACCTCCGTCTACGAGGCCGCATCCGCGCGCTACACGGACGTGCCCTTCCAGCGCGCGGGCGCGAGCGGCGTGCAGCTGCCGAAGATCTCGCTCGGCCTCTGGCAGAACTTCGGACGAGACCGCACCTTCGACAGCCAGCGGGAGATCGTGCTGCACGCCTTCGACCGGGGCGTCGTGCACATCGACCTCGCGAACAACTACGGCCCGCCGTACGGATCGGCCGAGTCGACGTTCGGATCGGTGCTCGCCAGCGGTCTCGCCCGTTACCGTGACGAGCTGTTCGTGACGACCAAGGCCGGCTACGACATGTGGCCGGGGCCCTTCGGCGACGGCGGATCGCGCAAGTACCTCGTGCGATCGCTCGAGCAGAGCCTGCAGCGCATGAACACCGACTACGTGGACGTGTTCTACTCGCATCGGCCCGATCCCGAGACGCCGCTCGAGGAGACGACGACGGCCCTCGCCGACATCGTCCGCAGCGGCAAGGCGCTGTACGTCGGCATCTCGAACTACCCGGCCGAGCTCGCCCGCCGCGCCTACGAACTGCTCGCCGAGCAGGGCGTGACGCTGCTGCTGCACCAGCCCCGCTACTCGCTGTTCGACCGCACGCCCGAGGCCGAACTGTTCCCGGCGCTGCGCGAGCTGAACGTCGGCAGCGCGGTCTTCTCACCGCTCGCACAGGGCTTGCTGACGGCGAAGTACATCGACGGCGACGTGCCCGCCGACTCACGGGCGGCGAGCAGTCACTTCTTGAACGGGTCGGCGCTCACCGACGACTACCTCGAGCGCATCCGCGGCATCGACCGCATCGCGAAGGATGCGGGGCTCTCGATCCCACAGCTCGCCATCGCCTGGGTGCTTCGCGATCCGGTGGTCACCACGGCGATCATCGGCGCCTCCCGCACCGGACAGATCGACGATGCGGTCGCGGCAAGCCGCGTGGAGCTCTCCGCCGAGGTCGTCGCCGCACTCGAGGAGTTCGCGGCCGCGCCCGGCACCGCCGTCGTCTGACGGCACGCCCGCGGGGCGCGATCCCGCCCCCGCGGGCGGGTGCCTCGCTAGAGTCGATCGCATGAGTGCGACGAAGGTGTTGTTCATCGGCGGAACCGGGATCATCTCGTCGGCGGCGAGTGCGCTGGCCGCCTCACGCGGCATGGAGGTCACGCTGCTCAATCGGGGCACGTCGCGTCGCGACCCCGCGGAGGGCGTCGAGGTGCTCACGGCCGACATCGACGATGCCGCCGCCGTCGATGCGGCGCTGGCCGGGCGGGAGTTCGACGTCGTCGCCGACATGATCGCGTTCACCCCCGACCAGGTGCAGCGTGACATCGACCGGTTCGAGGGGCGCACGGGTCAGTACGTGTTCATCAGCTCCGCGTCCGCCTACCAGAAGCCGGTGGCCCGCCTGCCGATCACGGAGTCCACACCGCTGCGCAACCCGCACTGGCAGTACTCACGCGACAAGATCGCCTGCGAGGATCTGCTCACGACCGCCTATCGGGACCGCGCCTTCCCCGTCACGGTGCTGCGCCCCTCGCACACGTACGACAGATGGACGATCCCCGCGTTCGGCGGCTGGACCGCGATCGACCGCATCCGCCGGGGCGAGGAGATCATCGTGCACGGAGACGGGACATCGCTGTGGACCCTCACCCACGCGAGCGATTTCGCGGTCGGGTTCGCGGGACTGCTCGGCAACCCGCTCGCCTACGGCGACACCTTTCAGATCACGAGCGACTTCGTCTACACCTGGAACGAGATCTACGGGATCCTCGGGCGCGCGGCCGGTGCCGAGCCCCGGATCCGGTACGCCACCAGCGCGGCGATCGAAGCCGCGGCCCCCGAGCGCGCGGGGCAGCTCACCGGCGACATGGCCCACTCGGTGGTCTTCGACAACACGAAGATCCGCCGCATCGTGCCGGACTTCGCCCCGGTCGTGCCGCTGCACACCGCGGCGCGCGAGATCATCGACTGGCATGACGCGCACCCTGAACTGCAGCGCGTCGACCCGGCGATGAACGCGCTGTTCGACCGGCTCCTGGCCTGATGCCAGGCGTCTGACGTCTGGCCTGACGTCTGGCCCCCGGCTCAGGCGGCGGACATCACCGCGAGGACGTTGCCGGCCGGGTCGCGGAACCAGGCGATGTCGGGCCCGCGCCCCGGTCCGCCCCGCATGATGCCCTTCGGGTCCGTGTCGAACTCGGAATCGTCGTAGATCTTCGTCTCCACGCCGCGCCCGTTGAGGTCATCGACGGCGGCGTCGATGTCGTCGACGGGGAAGTTCAGGATCGTGAAGCTCGCCGGAGTGTGGTGGGGCTTCGCATAGACGAGGATCGAGCCGCCGTCGTCGAGCCGGATGTCGAGGAACCCCATCTCGTTGGTCTCGACCCGAAGTCCGAGGACGTCGCCGTAGAACGAGCGGGCGGCATCGATGTCGTCGACGCTGAACCCGCTGAATGCATGTGTGGTCTGGAACGCGCTCATGCGTTCAGCATGCTCCGCGGCACCGCGTGTGTCCAGGGGCGAGGGCGTGCGGTCGACCGCTGCCGACACGAAAAACTCATTACTTCCGGGTGGAGGTTTCTGGTAGTCTTGCGGCGGGCGATTCCTCCGTCCACTCGCACAATCAAGGAAGGTCAACGTGGCCCTGCCAGAAGCATCTGTTCAGCTGTACACACTCGCCGCGGAGTTCTCTGCCGACATGGGCGGCTCGCTCGACAAGCTCGCCGCCATCGGACTGCGCAACGTCGAGGCGTTCGACTTCGTGCGCCGACCCGACGAGATCCGCGCGGCGCTCGACGCCTCGGGCCTCGTCTCGCCGACCGGCCACGCCCCGCTGCTCTCCGATGAGCTCTGGACGCCCGACGGATCGATCCCCAGCCCCGCCCCCGAGGTGGTCTTCGAGGCCGCGGCCAAGGTCGGCATCAAGACCGTGATCGACCCGTTCGTGGTTCCCGAGCGATGGTTCGCCCTCGAGGGCGTCACCGACATCGCCGACCGCCTGAACGCGCTGGTCGAGACGGCCGCGACCTTCGGCCTCGAGGTCGGATACCACAACCACGCCCAGGAGTTCGTCGAGGACTTCGACGGGCAGACGGCGTACGAGCGCTTCGTCGCGCTGACCGACGAGCGCGTCGTGCTCGAACTCGACCTGTACTGGGCGCTCGTGGGCGGCCAGGACGTGACCGCTCTGGTCTCCCGCCTCGGTGACCGTCTGGTCGCCGCGCACGTCAAGGACGGCATCGCTCCCGAGAAGAACCCGTTCGCCCCCGGGGCGGAGGAGTTCGGCTCGGCGAGCCTCGACCAGCGCCACGCGGGCACGGGCGATGTGCCCCTCGCGGACTCGCTGCGCGCGGCATCCGACCTGAAGTACGCCATCATCGAGTACGACAACGCGCCGGGTGACGTCTTCGCCGACATCGCCGCGAGCTACTCGTTCCTCATCGAGGGCGGGTTCGCACGATGAGCGCGGTCGGCATCGGAATCATCGGCCTCGGCGTCATCAGCGACACGTACCTCGAGAACCTGTCGTCGTTCCCCGACGTCGAGGTGCTCGTCGTCGGCGACCTGCTGGTCGACCGCGCCGAGGCGCAGGCCGCGAAGTACGGGGTGCCGTCGTTCGGCACGGCCGACGACGTGCTCGCCCACCCCGGCGTCGATCTGGTCATCAACCTGACGATCCCCGCCGTGCACATCGAGGTCTCCCGCGCCGCGATCGCCGCAGGCAAGCACGTCTGGACGGAGAAGCCCCTCGGGCTCGACCGCGACGGCGCTGCCGACCTGCTCCGCGAGGCCGACGCCGCAGGCCTGCGGATCGGCTCCGCCCCCGACACGCTGCTCGGCCCGGGCTTCCAGGCCGCTCGTCGTGCGATCGAGAGCGGAGTCATCGGCCGCCCGCTGTTCGCCCAGACCACGTTCCAGACCCAGGGGCCCGATCTGTGGCACCCGAGTCCTGCCTTCCTCTTCGCGGAGGGTGCGGGGCCGCTGCTCGACATGGGGCCGTACTACTTCTCGGCCCTGGTGAGCCTTCTCGGACCGGTCGACCACGTCGCCGCGGTCGGCACGAAGGCGCGCGAGGAGCGCGAGATCCACACCGGACCCCACGCCGGGACCATGTTCCCGGTCGAGGTGCCGTCGACGATCCAGATCGTCACCGCCTTCGAGGGCGGTGCCCAGGCGCAGAGCCTGCTGAGCTTCGACTCCGCGCTCGAGCGCCACGGCATCGTCGAGATCCACGGCACCGAGGGCACGATCGTGATCCCCGATCCGAACCAGTTCGCCGGTCGCATCGCCTACGTCAAGCCGCTCGGTGTGATCCGTGACGGCATGTCGTTCGAGCAGGAGTGGATCGAGATCGAGCACGACGACGTCGTGGTCGGCCGCGGCATCGGCGCGCTCGACATGGTGCGCGCGATCGCCGAGGGGCGTCCGCACGTCGCCTCCGGTGAGCTCGGCTTCCACGTGCTCGACATTCTGCTCTCGGCGCAGGAGTCGGCGGCAACAGGCCAGACGATCGTGGTCGAGAGCACGGTCGCACCGGTTCCGTTGCTCCCCGAGGGCTTCGACCCGTTCGCGGCGACGCTCTAGTCGGCTCGTCCTCTGCACCGACCGCGCCCCCGTCGACACTGCGTCGACGGGGGCGCGGTCTGTCTGGCCCGTCCGGTCGCAGGATCGAGCTGGCCTATCGGCGGTGGTCGCCGGCGAGCAGGTTGTCGAGCATCTCGAGGGCGGCCTCGTGGTCGACCGACGGATCGAGCAGCCACTGCGTCTGCAGCCCGTCGGAGGCCGCGATCACCAGGGCGGCGACGAGCGAGGGCTCGAGGTCGTCGCGCAGCTGTCCGGTGGACTGCAGCAGACGCACCCGGTCGGTGAGCTCGATGCGGAGTCGACCGAATCGCTGGGTCGCGAACTCGTGGGCGGGGGACCCCTCCTCCTCGAGCGCGGTGGCGACGAGCGTGGAGTACAGCTGGATCAGGCCGGGGATGCTGCGGTTCTCTTCGGCGGAGACACGCATCATCAGCGCAGGGCTCACATCCGCCGGCGTCTCGGGATGCTCGGAGTCGGAGCGGCGCTCGTGCTCGCGGTAGACGGCCACGAGCAGGTCTTCGAGAGAGCCGAAGTAGTGCGTGAGGGCGGCGTGCGTCACGCCGACCTCCTGAGCGATCGCGCGCAGACTGGTCTTCTTCGCCCCGCGTCGCGCGAACACCTCGATCGACTTGTCGAGGATCTCCTGGCGCCGCGCGATGCCCTTCGCGTAACTTCCGCGCGGTCCCGACGATCGGGGGGTCGGATCGGTCATCCTCCGATGATAGCGAGAGCGCGACGAAAACCTCCGATCGGAGGTTATTCTGTGGCCGGCACAGCTCAGGGGTGCACCTGATTGACCAGTTCGTCACCCGCCCGCAGTCGGGCGATGTTCTCATCGACCAGGTCAGCGGCGCCGACCGGGCGGTTGCCGGCGACGTGCGGGGTGAGCAGCAGATTCGGTGTGTCCCACAGCGGATCGGATGCCGGCAGCGGCTCGGCCTTCGCGACGTCGATCGCCGCCGCCCGCAGCTGCCCCGACTCGAGGGCGTCGATGAGGGCGGTCTCGTCGACCGTCGCCCCGCGGCCCACGTTCACGAACACGGCGCCGCGCTTCAGCGCCCCGAAGACCTCGGCATCGAACAGGTCGGCGGTGGCGTCGGTGGCGGGCAGGATCGACACCAGGACGTCGGTCTGGGCGAGCAGCGCCGGTGCGTCGGCATCCGCGTGCACCTCGAAGCCCGCACGGTGTCCGGCCGTGCGGGCGATGCCCTCGACCTGGGCTCCGAGAGCTGCGAGCAGCGGGGCGAGGGTCGAGGCGATCGAGCCGAAGCCCCAGATCGTGACGTGGGCGCCGTCGAGGGTGTGGTGGGCTCGCGTCGCTGACGCGGCCTGCTCCTGGTTGAACGCGTCGTCCCAGCGGTGCTCGCGCTGCGCGTCGCGAAGGCGGTCGATCCGACGCACGGCGCTCAGGATCAGTGCGAGGGCGTGCTCGGCGACCGGGCCGTCGTGCAGCGAGCGCCCCGAGCAGATGCGCACCTCGGAGCCGAACCCGGCGTTCAGCACCGCATCGGCGCCGGAGGCCAGCGCCTGCACGAGACGCAGCCGCGGCAGGGATCCGGCCGCGTTCTGCAGCCAGGAGGCGGAGTTGCCCCAGACGACGAGCATCTCGGCATCGCGATGCTCGTCGGGGATGTCGGCGGAGGTGTCGTAGACGACGGCATCGACATCGGCCGTCAGCGGCAGTTCGATGGTGTTCGGGATCAGGACCTTCATGGGTGCCTCCGTGTTCGCGATCAGGACTGGGGGGATTCGGTCGACTCGCGCCAGACGACGGCGAGCAGGCGCTCGGGTTTCTGCGGCGGATCCTCCCCGCGCACCGCCGCGATGAGACGGTGCATCGAGTAGGCGCCGAGACGCTCGCGATCCTGCGAGACGCTCGTCAACGACGGTACGAGGAACTCGCTCTGCAGGTGGTCGTCCCACCCCGTCACGGCCATCTCGTCGGGCAGACGCCAGCCGCGACGGACGGCTGCGCGGATGGCTCCGGTGGCGAGGAGGTCGTTCGCGGCGATCACGGCGAGCGGCGGCGCGTCGTCGGGCAGTGCGGCGATCGCCGCCGCGCCGGCCGCCGCGCTCCAGTCGTTCGCGACGATGCCCAGCGAGTGCAGGCCCAGGCGGGTGATCGTCTCGACGTACGCCTCGCGTCGCGCACGTGCGGAGGGGAACTCCTCGGCGCCGGCGAGGTGCAGGAAGCGTCGATGGCCCTGCGCTGCCAGGTGCGTGATCATCTCGGTGATGGGACGCGCGTCGGTGAACTCCCCGGTCATGTGCATTGCCTCGTCGAACTCGCCCACAGGCAGCACGACAGGCCCGCCCTCGGTGTCGACGGCGGGCAGGGGAGTGAACGAGAGGATCCCCTCGTACTGGCCCGAGTCCACCACGTCGCTGAGCCGCCCGCCTCGATCCGGCTCCTCGTCGGGCAGGTTGATGACCTCGACCACATACCCGGCATCACGGGCCGCCGAGATGGCCCCCGAGAGGAGCGTCAGCGGGTTCATCGTCGCGATCGGCACCACCACGGCGAGGCGGCCGGTGCGCTGCGTGCGCATCGACCGTGCGGCGAGATTCGGCCGGTAGTGCAGCTCGGCGGCGGCGCGCAGCACCCGGTCGCGCGTCGCCACGGAGATGCCCGAACGGCCGGTGAGGACGAATGACACGGTCGACTGCGAGACCCCGGCGAGATGCGCGACGTCGTGGCTGGTCGGTCGCCGTTCCATGCATCCATCCTTCCGGGGTTGACGGGTCAGGGGCCTCCCTCGATAGTATCTACTACGTCTTAGTAATACGTAGTAACAGCTCAACGAGGAGTCGTGTCATGCTCAGGATCGGCATCATCGGAACCGGCGGCATCGCCGACGCCCACATCGAGGGGTACCGCGCGTTCCCCGAGACCTGCGAGATCGTGGCGCTGGCCGACGTCGTGCCGGGCAAGGCTCACGACAAGGCCCTGGCATTCGGCCTCACCGAGGTCGCGGCGTTCGACGACCCGCGCGCGATGCTCGCGGAGGCGCGGCTCGACATCGTGAGCATCGCGACCCCGCCCTCGACCCATGCCGCCCTCGCGGTCGCCGCCCTCGACGCGGGCATCCACGTGCTCGTCGAGAAGCCCATGGCACCCTCGCTCGAGGAGTGCGATGCGATGCTCGCCGCGCAGCGGCGCTCGGGCAGGATGCTCTCCGTCGTCGCGCAGAACCGCTTCCGTGACGACCTCGCGACCCTCAAAGACGTCGTCGACTCGGGGATGCTCGGCTCGATCTCCCACATCCGCGTCGACTCGGCCTGGTGGCGGGGGCTGCCCTACTACGACCTCTGGTGGCGCGGCACGTGGGAGAAGGAGGGCGGCGGTTGCACGCTCAACCACGCCATCCACCACATCGACCTGCTGCTGTGGCTGCTGGGCAGCCCCACCGAGATCACCGCGATGCTCGCCAACGCACAGCATGAGAACGCCGAGGTCGAGGATCTGTCGGTCGCGCTCTTCCGCTACGACCGCGGGCTCGCGCAGCTGACCAGCTCGGTCGTGCATCACGGGCAGGAGCAGGCGATCGTGATCCAGGGCGCGCACGCGCGAGTCTCCCAGCCCTTCTCGGTCGTCGCGGAGCGATCCCGCCCCGACGGCTTCCCCGAACCCGGCGGTGATCCCGATGTGGTGTCCCGCATCGACGCCCTCGTCGCAGCACGCACCCCACTCGCCCACCTCGGTCACGAAGGGCAGATCGGCGATCTGCTCGCCGCCGTCCGCGAGGGACGCGCGCCGGTCTCCACGGGCCAGGACGGCCGCAATGCGGTCGAGGTCGTGACGGCGATCTACAAGGCGGGTTTCGAGCGTGAGTTCGTGGCGCTGCCGATCGCGGCATCCGACCCGTACTACCGGGCGGGCCGGCTCGTCGCGAACGCGCCGCACTTCTTCGAGAAGAAGGCCTCGCTCATCGAGGCGGCATCATGACCGCCTCCTCGTTCCCCGGCGGCACGTCGCTGTCGCATCTGGACGTCTATGCGGATGCGGCCCCCGACGGCATCTGCGGCGGGAGCCCCCACATGCACCTCGTCTCGACCGAGGCCTACGTCGTGATCTCGGGGCACGGCGCGCTGCAGACGATCGATGCGGGCGGCTTTCGAGAGACCGCCCTGTCGGCCGGATCGGTCGTCTGGTTCACCCCGGGAACCATCCACCGCGCCGTGAACCGCGGCGACCTCCGGGTCGTGGTGCTGATGAGCAACGCAGGGCTGCCCGAGGCCGGGGACGCCGTGATGACCTTCCCCGCAGAGATCGTGGCGGACCCGGATGCCTATGCGGCGGCGGCGTCGCTCGGAGACGAGAGCGGCAGGGCCGGGCGTGCAGCCGTACGTCGCGACCTGGCCGTGACCGGATTCGAGACCCTGCGGGATGCGGTCGTCGCCGGCGACCGGGGCCCGCTCGACGCCTTCCATGCCGCCGCGGGGGCTCTCTCGCGTGATCGGGCCCAGGCCTGGGGCGACCTCGTGCGCGAGCGTCCGCTGGCGCAGGCCGCGCAGTCGCTCGCGCTCGCCGCAGCCGTCGCGTCGGGGTCGGCGGCCCACCTCGCCGATGCCCGCGTGCACCAGGCCGTACCCTCGGTGGGGGACCGCGGGTACGGCATGTGCGGCCGCCTGCGCACCTATGACGTGACCGACGGCGACCTGACCGACGGCGCCACGACCGACGAGGAGAACGACCGATGACCCGCACGTACACCTTCGACCCACTGCCCGAGCCGGTCGTCGGCCCCGGGGAGTTCGTCTTCGCGGCCGTCGGTCTGGCGCACGGACACATTCACGGCATGGTCGAGCAGCTCATCGAGGCCGGTGCGACCCTGTCGCTGGTCTATGACGACGATGCCGCGAAGGTCGCGGACTTCGTCGAACGGTTCCCGCAGGCGCGGGCCGCGGCGAGCGAGCAGGAGGTGCTCGAGGACCCCGCGGTGCAGCTCGTGGCGAGCGCCTCGATCGCGAATCAGCGGGCTCCGCTCGGAGTGCGCGTGCTCGATGCGGGCAAGGACTTCTTCGCCGACAAGCCCGCGATCACCACGATCGACGACCTCATGGCAGCCCGCGCGGCTGTCGAGCGCACCGGTCGAAAATTCGCGGTCTACTACGGCGAGCGGGTGCACTCCGAGGCGGCGATCCTCGCCGGCCAGCTGATCGACCAGGGGGCGATCGGCACCGTGCTGCAGGTCGCGTCGTTCGGGCCGCACCGCATCGGCACCGGGCGCCCGGACTGGTTCTACGACCCGCAGCAGTACGGCGGCATCATCTGCGACATCGGCAGCCACAACTTCGAGCAGATGCTCCACTACACCGGCGCGACCGACGGCGAGATCGTCAGCTCGACGGTGGCGAACTACGCGCACCCTGAGACTCCTGGGCTGCAGGACTTCGGAGACGCGCACGTCGTGCTCGACAACGGCACCACCGGGTACGTGCGTGTGGACTGGTTCACCCCGGCGGGGCTCGATGTCTTCGGCGATGGCCGCACCGTTCTTCTCGGCACCGACGGGTACATCGAGCTGCGCAAGTACACCGACATCACGACCGACAACGGCGGCGGGCAGGTGCTGCTGGTCAACCAGGACGGGCAGTTCCGGTTCGATGCGACGGGCAAGACCGGGTTCCCGTTCTTCGGGCACCTCATCCGCGACTGCCTCGACCGCACCGAGCACGCGATGACGCAGGCGCACGCCTTCACGGCGGCAGAGCTGAGCATCATCGCGCAGCGGGATGCTCGGGTGCTCGCCGGCTGACGGCATCCGTCGCGTGCGGCGGAGAACTGCGCCTCGGGAGGACGGATGCGGGGGATCTAACCTCCCGACGCGGAGTTCTCCTCCCGACGCAGAGTTCTCCTCCCGACGCAGAGTTCTCCTCCCGAGGCAGAGTTCTCCTCCCGAGGGGGTGCTGCCGCGGGCTCAGCCGACCAGCTGGGCCGCCTGTCGCGCCGCGCCCAGGGCGACGTATTCGCCGGGCTCGGGCACCTCGACCGTGAGGCCGAGGATGTCGGGAGCGATCCGCCGCACAGCCTCGGACTGCGCGCCCCCGCCGATGAGCAGGGCGCGCTCGAGGGGGATGCCGAGCTCGCGCAGGGCGTCGAGGCCCGCGCCGAGACCGCGCAGCATGCCCTCCACCGCGGCACGTGCGAGGTTGGCCCTCGTGGTCGACGCGAGCGTCATCCCCGACAGTGACGCCGTGGCGTCAGGCAGGTTCGGGGTGCGCTCGCCTTCGAAATAGGGGAGGAGCGTCAGCCCGGCCGCGCCGGGATCGGCGTGCAGGGCGAGGTCGCTGAACTCGCCGTGCGTGACCCCGAGCAGGGCCGCCGTGACATCGACGACCCTGGCCGCGTTCAGCGTCGCGACGAGCGGGAGGAAGTTCCCGGATGCATCGGCGAAGCCGGCGACGGTGCCGCTGGGGTCGATGATGGGCGTCCGGCTGATCGCGCAGACGGTGCCGGAGGTTCCGATCGAGACGACGACATCTCCCGGCACGGCACCGAGTCCGAGCGCTGCCGCCGCGTTGTCGCCCGCTCCTGCGCCGACGCGGCGCCCGTCGGCATCCGTCACCCACTCGTCGTGCCCGAGCACACGCGGCAGCACCACGTCGTGTCCGAGCGCCGCCACCAGCAGCTCGCGGTCGTAGTCGCCGGTCGTGGGGTTCCAGTAGCCGGTGCCCGAGGCGTCGGAGCGGTCGGTGACGAGTTCGTCGAGCACAGGGTTCTCCGGCCCGAAGCCGCGCAGCCGCCAGGTCAGCCAGTCGTGCGGCAGCGCGACGGCGGCGACGCGCGCCGCGTTCTCTGGTTCGTGATCGCGCAGCCAGCGCAGCTTCGTGATCGTGAACGAGGCGACGGGCACCAGGCCCGTGCGCGCCGCCAGCACGGACGCACCGAACTCGTCGATCAGATCGGCCGCGGCCCCCGACGACCGGGTGTCGTTCCAGAGCAGGGCGTCACGGATGACTCGCCCTGACGCATCGAGGGCGACCATGCCGTGCTGCTGGCCGCCGATCGACCATGCCGCCACGTCGCCGAGCGAGCCCGCGTCGGTGATCGCGGCGTCGAGCGCGTGCCACCAGGCCTCGGGGTCGACGGCCGTCCCCGAGGGGTGCGCCGCGCGACCGGTGCGGATGACCGCACCGGTCGCGGCGTCGACCACGACCGCCTTGCAGGACTGGGTCGACGAGTCGATCCCGAGTACCAGCGGCATGGCGATCAGCGGGCGCCGAGCAGGTGCTCGGTCGCGAGCTGCTGCAGGCGGACGAAGCCGAATCCCTTGCCGCCGAAGTACGCGCTCGCGTCGAAGTCCTCATAGGCGGAGCGGTCCGCGAGCAGGTCGTCGTAGGACTCGCCGGGGTCGAGGGTGGGCGTCGCCAGCTCGTCGACGCGCGCTGCGGCGAGCGCCTCCTGCACCTCGGGGTCGGCGCGGAATGCGGCGGCCCGCTCCTTGAGCAGCAGGTAGGTGCGCATGTTCGCGGCGGCCGAGTCCCAGACCCCGGACTCGTCCTCGGTGCGGCTGGGCTTGTAGTCGAAGTGCCGGGGCCCGTCGTAGGCGGGAACGCCCCCGGGGCCGCCGTTCTCGAGCAGGTCGACCAGCGAGAACGCGTTGTGCAGGTCGCCGTGGCCGAACACGAGATCCTGGTCGTACTTGATGCCCCGCTGGCCGTTGAGGTCGATGTGGAACAGCTTGCCGTGGAACAGGGCCTGTGCGATGCCGGCGGTGAAGTTGAGCCCGGCCATCTGCTCATGACCGACCTCGGGGTTCACGCCCACGAGCTCGGGGCGCTCGAGCGAGTCGATGAACGCGATCGCGTGCCCGAGGGTGGGCAGGAGGATGTCGCCTCGCGGCTCGTTCGGCTTGGGCTCGATGGCGAAGCGGATGTCGTAGCCCTTGTCGGTGACGTAGTCGCCGAGCAGGTTGACCGCCTCGCGGTAGCGTTCGAGCGCCTGGCGGATGTCTTTCGCGGAGTCGTACTCGGCGCCTTCGCGACCGCCCCACATCACGAACGTCTTGGCGCCGAGCTCGGCGGCGAGGTCGAGGTTGCGCAGCACCTTGCGCAGGGCGAATCGCCGCACGTCGCGGTCGTTCGAGGTGAAGCCGCCGTCTTTGAAGACGGGGGCGCTGAAGAGGTTGGTCGTCACCATCGGAACGATCAGGCCGGTGTCGGCGAGCGCGCCGGTGAGGCGGTCGATCTGCGTCTGGCGCTCGGCGTCGGTCGATCCGAAGGCGAACAGGTCGTCGTCGTGGAAGGTGAGACCGTAGGCGCCCAGCTCTGCGAGCTTCTCGACGGCATGGACGACGTCGAGCGCGGGCCGGGTGGGGCCGCCGAACGGGTCGGCTCCGTTGTAGCCCACGGTCCACAGGCCGAAGGAGAACTTGTCGTCACGGGTGGGAGTGGGCATGTCTGCTCCTGTGCAGGTCAGCGAATAAGTTGTGAATCACAACATATCTCATGTCCGGGTGGTCGTCCACCCCCTACAGTGAAGGGATGCCGTCACAGCCGAGCCCCGCGCCGGGCACGCGCGCCCACAATCTCTCGCGCGTCCTGCGGGTCGTGCACGAGGACGGCGCCCGCTCGAGGGCCGCTCTCACGGAGCAGACCGGACTGAACCGTTCGACGATCGCCGACCTGGTGGGGGAGCTGGTGCGCCGGGGACTCGTCGACGAGCGCATCCCCGACATCGCGGGTCGGGTGGGTCGCCCGTCGCCGGTCGTGAGCGCGTCGGCTCGAGTCGTCGCGATCGCGGTGAACCCCGAGGTGGACGCCATCGAGATCGCCGCCGTCGGCCTCGACCGCAGCATCCTCGCGCGCGAGCGGCTGCCCAACCGCGACACTCCCACGCCCGAGGCCGTCGCCGAGACGATCGCCGGTCGCGTGGCGGCCTGGCGGGACGGCCCCCTCGCCGACGCGCGCATCGAGGCCGTCGGCGTCGCGGTGCCCGGTCTCGTGCGCACCTCCGACGGCGTCGTGCGCAACGCCCCGCACCTGGCGTGGATCGACGTGCCGCTCGCTGAGCTGGTGCGGGCTGCGACCGGCACGCCGACCTTCGTCGACAACGACGCCACGCTCGGCGCCATCGCCGAGCACCGCTACGGTGCCGGGCGGGGAATCGACGACATCGTGTACCTGAACGGCGGGGCGTCGGGCATCGGCGGCGGCCTGATCATCCACGGTCGGGCGGTCGCGGGGGCGGGCGGCTACGCGGGGGAGTTCGGACAGAACCGGCCGCGCATCTCGGCGGACGGCGACCGCCGCACCGGCGACGGCGTGCTCGAAGCGGAGGTGAGTCGGCGGCTGCTGCTCGACGCGGTCGGCCTCGACGCGGTCGGCCCGCACGCCGCCGATGACGAGACGCTCGACGCCGAGCTCTCCGCCTCGACCTCGGACGCGGTGTCCGACGAGATCACGCGCCAGGCGCACGTGCTCGCGAGCGCACTGGCCAACGCCGTCAACGTGCTCAATCCGAGCCTCGTCGTGCTCGGCGGCTTCCTCGCGACGATCGCGGATCTGCGCTCCGAGCAGATCGCCGCAGACGTCGGCGCTCTCGCGATGTCCGAGAGTGTCGAGGGGCTCGAGATCCGTCCTGCTGACCTCGGTGCAGACCGCCTGCTGATCGGAGCCGCCGAACTCGCCTTCGCCGGTCTGCTGGCGGACCCGGGGGAGCGCAGCTGAGCCCGCCCGATGTCGGACGTCGGTGCGACACTGTCGCCGCGGCGGGAGGCCGTGTCCGGCAGTGAGAGGAACGGCGATGGCGATCGATCCGAAGAAGACGCTCGACGCCTACCGAGCGAGGCGGGGCGAGTTCCGCATCCTCGAGGTGCCGGCGATGCAGTACCTGATGATCGACGGTGCGGGTGACCCGAACACGGCGCCGGCCTACTCCGATGCCGTCGGGGCGCTCTTCCCGCTGGCCTACACGCTCAAGTTCGAGAGCAGGAAGAGCCTCGGAATCGACACGGTCGTGATGCCGCTGGAAGGGCTGTGGCACGCGCCCGACATGGAGTCGTTCACCTCGCGGCGAGACAAGTCGGCGTGGGTGTGGACGCTGATGGTCATGGTTCCCGACCATGTCACGCCCGAGATGTTCACCGACGCCGTCGAGGCGGTCGAGCAGAAGGCGGCGAAGAAGAAGCAGCCGCAGAAACCGGCACTGCGCACGGTGCGCCTCGAGACGCTCGACGAGGGACTCTGCGTGCAGACCCTGCACGTCGGCTCGTACGACGACGAAGCCCCGGTCCTCGCCGATCTGCATGAGCGGTTCATCCCCGACAACGGCCTGCGCATGACGGGCTTGCATCATGAGGTCTACCTCAGCGACGTCCGGCGGGTCCAGCCGGCGAGGCTCCGCACCATCCTGCGGCAGCCGGTCGAGCGCGTGGGGTGACCCACCGGTCCGACGCTGAGGCCGGAGAGCGCCCGATGCGCCTCTCCGACCTCAGCGTCAGCCTCGGGCGTGGCCGCTGCTTTCCGCCTCAGGCGTGGCCCCAGAACGCGTCTTCCGCCTGCTGGTCCTCACTGATCAGCCACACCTCCGCGATCCGCCCGGCCGCCACGCGGAACACATCGACGCCGTGCTGATCGAGATCCGCATATCCCTCGCGCGCGGCGCGGAAGCGCACCGTCGCCGACACGAGATCGCCGCTCTCGGTCACCGAGTCGGTCTCAAGGACGAAGGTGCCACCGCTCAGCTCCATGAAGTGACCGAGATGCGCCATGATCGCCTCAGAGCCGACCTTGTCGCCGGAGACCTGGCTCCTGCCCGGCTGGTGCCAGACGGCATCCGCGGCGAACGTCTCCGCCAGCGCCTGCATGTCTCCCGCGGCCATGGCCGCCCCGTACTGTCCCACGATGTCGATCGCCGACATGATGTCCTCCTCGTTGTCTCGGTATTCTGAGCATCCAGCGTCTCCATACAGGCGTGGTCACTTCAACGTCACCGGAGGGATGCCGAGCGGATGAGCCCCTCATGGACCGTGTTCTCCTCCAGTTGCCCGTCGCGCGCGTCGTTGGCGCGGGTGGCCAACAAGTGGACCGCGATGATCGTGATCCTCCTGCACGAGGAGCCGTTGCGGTTCGGCGAGCTGCACCGGAAGGTCGAGGGGATCACGAAGAAGGTCCTGGTCGACACTCTTCGCGCACTCGACCGTGACGGCATGCTCGTGCGCGCGGTGGACGACGACGGACATGCACGCTATCGGCTCACCCCGCTCGGGCGCACACTGCACGAACCGCTGCAGGCTCTGCGGATCTGGGCGGAATCGCATGTCGACGAGGTCCTCGACGCCCAGGATCGCTACGACGACGAGGCCGACCGTCGACTTCTCGGCGGCAGCGATGGCGCGGGCGTGAGCGCCGCCGTGCGCCCCACCGATGCCTCGCCACGCGGCGATATCCTGCAGGGATGACCTCCTCTCCGAAGGATGCCGCGCGCACGGCCCAACATTCCGATGCCTTCCGCCGTGTGGCACGGGCGGGTTTCGTGATGGTGGGTGTGGTGCACATCATCATCGGAGCCATAGCCATCTCGATCGCTTCGGGCGGTGGCGGGGATGCCGATCAGGACGGCGCGATGGAGCAGATCCGCTCGACGCCGATCGGCGGCCTGCTGCTCGCCGTGGTCGCCGCGGCGCTCATCGCGCTGGCGATCTGGCAGGGCGTGGCCGCGTTCGTCGCGGTCGGCGGCGAGGTGAAGAAGTGGGGGCAGCGCATCAAGCTGGTCGGCATCGCCATCGCGTACCTGGTGATCTCCGGTCTCGCGCTCGTCTACGCGTTCGGCGGCGACGTGGAATCCGAGGAGTCGTCGAAGACGCTCAGTGCCGTGCTGCTGTCGGCGCCCGGCGGCGTCTTCCTGCTGATCGCGATCGGCCTGACCGTCGTGGGCGTGGGCATCGGCTTCCTCGTCAGCGGCGTGACCACCGGCTTCCGCAAGATGCTCGACCTGCCGTCGGGAGCGGGGCGTCCGCCCATCGTCGTGCTCGGGATCTTCGGATACATCGCCAAGGGCATCGCCGTCGGCGTCACCGGCGTGCTGTTCGTCGTCGCCGCATGGACGCATGACGCAGAGAAGTCGGGCGGCCTCGACGCGGCGCTGCGCAGTCTCATCGAGCTGCCGTTCGGACGTGTCGTGCTGTGGGTCGTCGGTCTCGGGCTCGCGCTGTACGGCGTGTTCTCGATCGTGCGCGCCCGCTATGCCCGGATGTGAGCAGCGGCACGACGACCGGGTGCGACGAGCGCGACCGAGCGCGGGTGACCCGTCTCGTCCCGCCGGATGAGAAGCTAGAAGGATGAGCACTTCCCGCGACGACGACGCGATCAGCCCGCCGAGCGACGGTCCCCTCACAGATCAGGAGGTGCGACGCCTCCGCGAGGACTTCCCGATCCTGCAGACCGAGGTGCACGGGCATCCGCTCTCCTACCTCGACTCCGGGGCGACGTCGCAGCGCCCCTTCTCCGTGCTCGATGCGGAACGCGAGTTCGCCTCCACCCTCAACGCGGCCGTGCACCGCGGTGCGCACACGCTGGCGGCCGAGGCGACGGAGGTCTTCGAGGATGCCAGGGAGAGCGTGGCGCGCTTCATCGGAGCAGGCGAGGGCGAGCTGGTCTGGACGTCGAACGCCACCGAGGCGCTGAATCTCATCGCGTACTCGCTCTCGAACGCCTCGCTCGGGCGCGGGGGAGCGGCGGCGGAGCCGCTGCGCCTGCGCGAGGGCGATGAGATCGTGACCACGGAGATGGAGCACCACGCCAACCTCATCCCGTGGCAGGAGCTCGCCGCGCGCACCGGCGCGACCCTGCGCGTGATCCCGCTCGACGACCACGGTGCACTGCGGCTCGATGCCGCTGCGGAGATCATCTCCGCGCGCACCAGGCTCGTCGCGGTCACCCACGTGTCGAACGTGCTGGGGGTGATCAACCCCGTGGCCCAGCTCGTCGGTCTCGCCCGCGAGGTCGGCGCGTTGGTGGTGCTCGACGCCTGTCAGTCCGCGCCGCATCTGCCGCTCGACGTGCATGCTCTCGACGTCGACTTCGCCGTGATCTCGGGTCACAAGATGCTGGGTCCGACCGGGATCGGCGCGCTCTACGGACGCCGCGAGCTGCTCGAGATCATGCCCCCGTTCCTCACCGGCGGATCCATGATCACCACCGTCACCACCACCGAGGCCTCGTACCTGCCACCGCCTCAGCGCTTCGAGGCCGGTACGCAGCGGGTGTCGCAGGTCGTCGCGCTGGCCGCCGCGGTCGACTACCTCACCGCGGTGGGGATGCCCCGGATCGCCGCCCACGAGGCGGCGCTCGGCGCACGCCTCTTCGACGGGCTCACCGCCATCGACGGAGTGCGGGTGCTCGGCGCCGGCATCGCGTTGCCCAGGGTGGGCCTCGCGAGCTTCGACGTCGACGGCATCCACTCGCACGACGTCGGGCAGTTCCTCGACGACCTCGGCATCGCGGTGCGGGTCGGACACCACTGCGCGCAGCCGTTGCACCGCCGTCTCGGCATCACCTCGTCGACCAGGGCGAGCACGTATCTGTACACCACCGACGCCGAAGTGGATGCCGTCGTCGACGGCGTCCAGGGCGCGATCGACTTCTTCCGGAGGGGCGCATGAGTGATCTGCAGGGCCTGTATCAGGAGCTCATCCTCGACCATTCGCGCACCCCGCACGGGTTCGGGCTCCGCGAGGAGATCGCGGCGCAGTCCCACCAGGTGAACCCGACCTGCGGCGATGAGGTCACCCTGCAGGTGCATCGGGCCGACGACGGCAGCATCGAGGCGCTGGCGTGGGAGGGGCACGGATGCGCCATCTCCCAGGCATCCGCGTCGCTGCTCGCCGAGCTCGCCGAGGGACTCACCGTGCCCGAGCTCGAGGTCCGCATCGCGGCGTTCCGCGAGGCCATGCGCTCGCGCGGCAAGATCGAGCCCGACGAGGAGCTCCTCGGCGACGTGGCGGCCCTGGGCGGTGTCTCGCGGTACGTGGCACGGGTGAAGTGCGCGATGCTCGCCTGGGTCGCCGTCGAAGACGCGCTCCACCGGGCGTGAGCACGCGCGGGCAGGATGGAGACATGCCTCTGCGCCTGACTCCGCTCGATGACGCCCGGTTCGACGACTGGCGTGCGGCCACGCGGGTGCGCCTGCTCGCCCTGCGCCGCGAGTCGGGGATGTTCGTCGGGGGCGACGCGATCGAACGGGTCGATGAGTTCCTCGACGAGCTGCTGCCGCACGGGCTCGCCACCGAGACCTCTCTGATCCTCACGATCGACGAGGGAGCGCACCGTCGGGGAACGGTGTGGCTGGCAGCCAACAACGGGGTGCTCTTCGTCGTCGATCTCTCGTTCGACTCCGTGCCGGATGCGCGGCTGCTCGACCAGGTGCTCGATCGTCTGAAGGAGCTCGCACGGCGGCAGAGCGTCGACCGGATCAGCATGGCCGTCTACGTCTGCGACGGCACGAGCCGCGCGTTCGTCGAGGGGCGCGGATTCGAGGTCGCCTCGATCCAGATGCTCCTCGAACCGCTGCCGCCGCGCAATCCGCCGTCGTCTCTGGTGCTGACGCCGATGACGGCCGACCGCTTCGTCGATTTCGCGGCGTCGTCGGAGGCGGCCTTCGCCGAGGACCTCGCATCCTCCGGTCGCTATTCCGCGGAAGATGCGGCGGTCGAGTCGCATCGGCAGATGCAGCTCGAACTGCCCGACGGCATCGAGTCCGCCGGACAGGAGCTCTTCACCGCCGAGGTCGACGGCGAGGAGGTCGGGGTGCTCTGGATCGGCATCCGCCGGCGGGGCGGGCGCCCGCACGCGTTCATCCTCGACATCGAGATCGCGAGCGACCGGCGTCGCCGGGGGTACGGACGCGACGTGATGATCGCGGCCGAACGGGAGGCGGCGCGGTTCGGCGCCGACTCGATCGGACTGCACGTCTTCGGCTTCAACGAGGCCGCGGTGCGGCTGTACGAGGGGCTGGGATACCGCCGCGTCGAGGAGCGATTCCTGCTGTCTCTCTGAGGGAACCTCGGCACGGACTAACCCGCGCTGCGGAGCAATCGGCGGCACGGAGCAATCGGCGACACGCGGGCCGCCGCGGGAATAGTGCGCCCGCTCGGACGTTGGCCCGAGCATGACAACTCTCGGAATCATCGGAGCAGGACACATCGGCAGCCAGATCGCGCGGGTCGCGGTGGCAAACGGGTACGACGTCGTGATCGCGAACTCCCGCGGGCCGGAGACCCTCGCGGGTCTCATCGCGGAGCTCGGACCGAAGGCGAGAGCGGCGACCGCCGTCGACGCTGCCGAGGCCGCAGAGGTGGCGGTCGTGACCGTGCCGCTCGGCGCGATCGATCAGCTGCCCGTCGACCAGCTCGCCGGCAAGATCGTGCTCGACACCAACAACTACTACTTCGAGCGCGACGGTCACATCGAGGCGCTCGACAAGGGCGAGACGACCACCTCCGAGATGCTGCAGCAGAAGCTGCCGACGTCGCGGATCGCGAAGGCGTTCAACCACATCTTCTCGGCCGACATCACCACCGACGGAACCCCTGCCGGAACCGAGGGTCGCCGCGCACTCGCCACCGCGGGCGATGACGCCGAGGCCACGGACTTCGTCACGCGGTTCTATGACGAGGTGGGCTTCGACACCGTGAACATCGGCCCGCTGAGCGAGTCCTGGCGCGTCGAGCGCGACCGCCCGGCATATGTCGTGAAGCAGACCGCCGCGGAGCTCGAGGCGAACCTCGCGAAGGCGAACCGCCTGCCCTGAGCGACGGCTGGTCGAAGAGGGGCGGATGCTGCGGCATCCGCCCCTCTCGCATGCTCCCGCCCTGCCCGGCAGGAGCCCCCGCGCACGGGCGTCAGACGACCGAGCCCGCCCGCCGAGTCCGCGCGGGCTCGGGTACGCCGAACTTGTCGGGCCGGGGCGAGGAATGAGAGGATCCGCGTATGGCGGGGGTGGGGGCTGCAGGCGAACTCGAATCGGTGAGGGTGACGCGCATTCTTCGCGACGACATCATCCTCGGGCGCCGCGCGCCCGGATCGCGACTCGTCGAACGCGACATCGCTGCCGAACTCCACGTCTCGCGGCTGCCGGTGCGCGAGGCGATCCGCACCCTGGCCAGCGAGGGAGTGGTGGTCGCGAGGCCGCGCAGCTGGGCGGTCGTGCGCGAGTTCACACGCCGGGACATCCAGGACTTCGGCGAGGTGCGCGAAGCCATCGAGACCCTCATCTTCCTGTTCGCCGCCGAGCGTCATACCGAGCAGGGCCTCGTGCGACTCCGCGCGGCGCTCGAGCGGGAGCTCGCGGCGGCGGAGGCGGGGGACACCGAGGTCGCTCGCATGGCTGCCGGTGAGTTCCACGAGGTGGCGACGGAGCTGGCGGGCAACGAGATGCTCGACGAGCTCATCGGCGTGTTCGTGACCCGACTGCGCTGGCTGTTCGGACAGCATGACGACCTGCTCGCGATGGCCGAGGAGCACCGGGTGATCTTCGAGGCGGTCGCTGCGCGCGACACCGACACGCTGCGCTGGCTGATCCCGCGGCATCTGGCGAACGGACAGGCCACCGCCGAACGCCGCCTCGCGAGTGGGCCCTCCACGGTCTGAGATCGCTGCGGGAATACCCCTCGAGGGGGTACTGTTGTGATCGGAGGGATACCCCCGGGGGGTATTCAACACCATCGAAGGGATTGCAGACATGAGTACGACCACCTACGCCGTGACCGGGATGACCTGCGGACACTGCGAGCGATCCGTCCGTAGCGAGGTCTCGAAGCTGTCGGGGGTGACCGCGATCGAGGTGAGCGCGGACTCGGGCAGGCTCGTGATCACTGCCGACGCCCCGGTCGACGACGCCGCCGTGCTGGCCGCCGTCGACGAGGCCGGATACACCGCGGTCCGTGCCTGACATGGCCACCTCGACGGAGACCGTCTCCTACGACCTCGACATCGGGGGCATGACGTGCGCGTCGTGCGCCGCGCGCGTCGAGAAGCGACTCAACCGCCTCGACGGCGTCTCGGCGTCGGTGAACTACGCGACCGAGAAGGCGCACGTCGACGCCCGCGCCGGAGTCGTCGTCGACGACCTCATCTCCGAGATCGTGCGAACCGGGTACACGGCCGCACTGCCGAGGGAGGTGCAGTCAGATGAGGTCGATCCGGCGTACCTGCTGCTGCGCTTGCGTCTGATCATCTCGATCGCGCTCGCGGTGCCGGTGATCGCGATGGCGATGGCCGAGCCCCTGCAGTTCGCCGGCTGGCAGTGGGCGTCGCTGGTGCTCGCCACTCCCGTCGTCACCTGGGCGGCCTGGCCGTTCCACCGCGCCGCGCTGCGGAACGCGCGACACCGCACCGTCACGATGGACACGCTCATCTCGGTCGGCGTCACCGCGGCCTACACCTGGTCGCTGTACGCCCTCTTCTTCGGCACCGCGGGCATGTGGGGCATGACGCACCCGTTCCGCTTCATCGAACGCGGCGACGGTCTGGGGAGCATCTACCTCGAAGTCGCCGCCGGCGTGACGATGTTCCTGCTGCTCGGGCGCTTTCTCGAGCAGCGCTCCAAGCGGCGAGCGGGCGCGGCACTGCGCGCGCTCGGCGAGCTCGGCGCGAAGGATGTCGCGGTCGTGCGCGGAGGTCGCGAAGAGCGGATGCCGCTCGCCGACCTCGTGGTGGGCGACGTGTTCATCGTGCGGCCCGGCGAGAAGATCGCGACCGACGGCGTCGTGCTCGAGGGGGCGTCCGCAGTGGACGCCTCGATGCTCACGGGCGAGTCCGTGCCGGTCGAAGTGCGCCCGGGTGACGCCGTCACCGGCGCCACGGTGAACATCGGCGGTCGACTGCGGGTCTCGGCGACGCGCATCGGCGGCGACACCCAGCTCGCCCGCATCGCCCGCCTCGTCGAGGAGGCGCAGTCGGGCAAGGCCGAGGCGCAGCGGCTCGCCGACCGGCTGTCGGCGGTCTTCGTGCCGATCGTGTTCGCGATCTCGGCGGTGACGCTCGTCGCCTGGCTGCTCGTCGGAGGCGGCACGGCGGCCGCGTTCACCGCGGCGGTGGCCGTGCTGATCATCGCCTGCCCGTGCGCGCTCGGCCTCGCCACCCCGATGGCCCTGCTCGTGGGGACGGGGCGGGGAGCCCAGCTCGGGTTGCTCATCAAGGGCCCGGAGGTTCTCGAGTCGACCCGTCGCGTCGACACGATCGTGCTCGACAAGACCGGCACGGTCACCACCGGACGCATGACCCTCCTCGAGGTCATCCCCGCGTCGGGAGAGGACGAGGCAGAGGTGCTGCGCCTCACGGCCGCGGTGGAGGAGGCGTCGGAGCATCCGATCGCGCAGGCGATCGTGCGCGGCGCGACCGAGCGTCTCGGTGCGCTGCCGGCGGTCGAGTCGTTCCAGAACGTGCAGGGCCGCGGCGTCACCGGTGTCGTCGAGGCGCGAGCAGTGGTCGCCGGACGGCCCTCTCTGCTCGCCGACTGGGGGCTGCAGCTCGACTCCTCGCTCGCCGTCGCGTTCGATGACGCCGAGGAGAGCGCGCGGACGGCGGTCGCCGTGGCGTGGGACGGACGGGTGCGGGGCGTGCTGATCGTCGCGGATCAGGTCAGGCCCTCGAGCGCAGACGCGATCGCCGCACTGCGACGGCTCGGACTGCGGCCGGTTCTGCTGACCGGTGACAACGAGCGCACAGCGCGTCGCGTCGCATCTGCGGTCGGCATCGACGAGGTGCGCGCCGGGGTGCTGCCCGAGCAGAAGGTGGCCGAGATCGTCGCCCTGCAGCAGCAGGGGCGCAGTGTGGCGATGGTGGGCGACGGCGTCAACGACGCCGCGGCGCTCGCGCAGTCCGACCTCGGCATCGCGATGGGCACCGGGACGGATGCTGCCATCGAGGCGTCGGACCTGACGCTCGTGCGGGCCGACCTGTGGGGAGCCGTGGATGCGATCCGTCTGGCGCGGCGCACCCTGGGCGCCATCCGCGGAAACCTGTTCTGGGCGCTGGCCTACAACGTCGCCGCGATACCGCTCGCCGCTCTCGGCCTGCTCAACCCGATGCTCGCCGGGGCGGCGATGGCGTTCTCCAGTGTGTTCGTGGTGCTGAACAGTCTTCGACTCCGGCGCTTCGGTGGGGCCGCGGCGCCCGCTGCTCGCTAGCTGACCGCCCGCGACGAGGATATATTGGCCCTACGGAATCGTTCCGGATGGTCATCTTCTTCTGGGGAGCGATATGAGGGGCGTCGCGGTCGTCGCGGGTGGTCTGCTGCTCATCGCAGGAACCGTGCTCGTCGTGGTCGCGGATCAGCAGCGGGTCGACGCGCTCGACGACGCGAAGGCCGCCGTGGTGCGTGCCGAGCAGTCGCTCGAGGCCACCCGCGACGCCAACTATCGATATGCCGAGCAGCTCACCGGCCTGCGCACCGCTCTCGCCGCGCAGGAGACCCTGCTGTCCGACACCACCGGGTTCCTGCCGTGAGGGGCACGCCATGATCCGGCGCATCTTCTCGGTCACCATGGTCGCGACCCTGCTGCTGGCCGCGGGGGTCGTGAGTCGCGCCGTGGCTCTCGACGCCGACCGTGCCGCCGTGATCGACGAGCTGCGCACGCTCGTGCAGTCCGAGCAGTCGGCGCAGATGCGCACCGACCGCCTCACCGGACTGATCGAGATCACCGAGGGGGAGATCGCCGATCGCGCGGCCGTCCTCGATGTGCGGGGCGCGTTCGTGACCGAGCTGGCGGGTCTGCAGACGGCGCTGACGTCGGCCGAGGGCAAGGTCGACACCGCGGCGCATCGGGCGGCGGTGCAGTCCGCTCAGCAGGCCGTGCTCGCCGAGCGCAAGGACCCCGCGGTGGTCGTCGCGGCGACCGCGACGGTGCATGCCCTGATCGACAAGGTCGGCCAGGACGTCTCGGTCTGGGAGGCCGCGCAGTACGCGGCACCCGGGGGGCCTGCCTGGTCGTCGAGCGGACCCGACGGCTACGCGCGGGTGCGCGCCGCCCTCGACACGGTGGGCGGAGCCGGGGTCGGACTGTATGAGTCCGCCTCGTGCGCCGGGGGATCGGCTGCCGCCTGCGCGAACAGCAACGGGTACATCAAGTACCGCGCGGACATCGCCCAGTGGAGCAGCGAGCGACTGAACTGGGCGATGGCGCACGAGCTCGCGCACATCTACCAGTTCCGCGTGTGGGGTGCGCTCACCTCCTCCGACACGTACCGGTCGATGTTCGGCGGCGACCCCGAGTTCCTCGCGAACTGCATGGCGGTGGTGCGCGGGTATCCGGGCTCGGTCGGGTGCGACAGCGATCAGCAGGCCTGGGCCTCGGGGATCTGGGTCGGCGCCGTGCGCTGAGCTCGGTCAGCCGATCGGGGTGGTCGTGTCGGTCGCGTCGCGCAGGGGGCGCCGCATCACTCGCCAGTAGGCGGCGGGAGCGAGCCGTACGAGCACGTCGACGAGTCGGGCCTCTCTGCCCACCATCGTGCGCGCACGACGGCGCACCGTCGCCCGGACGATCGCGGCCGCCGCATCCGCGGGCTCGGTGTGGTACATCGCCGCCTGCGCCTCCGCCGCCCGGGCGGCCACGGCAGGATCGATCGCCGCGGCGTAGCGACCGTGCAGGATGATGCCGGTGCGGACGCCGGCCGGGTACACCGCCCCCACCGTCACCGTCGTCCCCTCGAGCTCGTGCCGCAGCGCCTCCGAGAAGCCTCGCACCGCGTACTTGCTCAGCGCATAGGGGATGCGTCCGGCGGGCGCGGCGAGCGCGTAGATGCTCGCGAGGTGGGTGATGTGCGCGGCGGGAGACGCGCGCAGCGAGGGCAGCAGGGCTTTGGTGATCGACACGGTGCCCCAGAGGTTGACGTCGGCGAGCCAGCGCATCTCCTCCATCGTGAGCTGGTCGAGCGTGCCGAGCATCGACGATCCCGCACACGTGATCAGGGCGGAGATCCGAGGATGCGCGCCGGAGATGTCGGCGGCGGCGGCGAACACGGCGTCGTCGTCGCGCAGATCGACCACGTGGGTGGTGACGGTGGTCGGGGGGAGCGCCGCGACCACTGTCGCGAGCGCGTCGGCGTCGTGGTCGATCAGAGCGAGGTGCACGCCGTCGGCGGCGAGGATCCGTGCGATCTGCGCGCCCATCCCGTTCGCGGCTCCGGTGATGACCGTCGTGCTCCCGGCGAGGGCGAGACGCTTCACTGCACTCCTCCCGACAGGGATCGAGGGTGACGTTCGGCGCCGGGCAGGAGCGACGGCGTGATCCGATCCATTCTGGCCGAGTGCGCGGCGAAGCGATACGGGTATTCTCAATGGAGGAGGTCGGGGTGGGAAGAACTGCGGATGCCGTCGCCGAAGGCGTTGCGATCGCGACCGCCGCCGCGCGCCTCGCCGTGAAGAATCACATCCTCATCGGCACGATCGCCGAGAACGGGGTGTTCGACACCGACCGATACGTCGCCGATGCCCGTGAGGCGCTGCGGGCGATGGCCGAGGAGTCGGAGGAGATCGAGCGCAACCTCACCCAGCTGCGCAAGCGCGCCAGAGGTCGCCACTCCGATCCGTCGGGCACCCACGACTACCGCGATCGCGACGTGCGCAACCTGCGTCGGCGAGCCAAGCAGTCGCACGGTGTCGCCGCGAAGCTGCGCGATGTGATGGAAGACGACGCCGCGCTGCGCGTGATCGTCGAGGAGGCGCGCGAGGGCGCCTGGGCCGATGTGCGCCACAACCTCGATCGGCGCCTGCGCGTCGAGGGGATGCGGCCCGATCAGGACCCCGACTACGACCGGATGCGCGAGGCCAGGATGCAGGCTCTGCGCCTGGTCGACCTGCAGGCGCTGTCGTCGCTGCAGCGCGCGAAGGCCAAGCGCACGACGAAGCAGAAGGTCGGCGCGGACGAGGCCTGACCCTCGTTTCGCTTTCGCGCCGCGTCTGTTGTAGGCTGTTCTACGGCCCGCTGAGCGGTCCAGGAGCGCCCGTAGCTCAATGGATAGAGCATCTGACTACGGATCAGAAGGTTAGGGGTTCGAGTCCCTTCGGGCGCACATCAGGTGAGATCCCCGTCGCAAGAGCGGCGGGGATTTCGCGTTCCCGGGGCGACACGGTGCTCCCCTCCCGCATCGCGGAGGCGGTCTCACGCGTCCGGCGACGGAGCGAGACGGTAGAGCACCTGCGGGCGCCCCCGCTTGCCGTACCGGTGCGCCAGGTCGATCACACCCGTCGCGACGAGGTGCTCGAGGTAGCGTCGAGCGGTCGCCCGCGAGAGCGCGCACGCGGTGGCGATCTCGGATGCCGACCGCGAGGTGACCGGGTCGAGAGCCGCGATCACGCGCGCGAGCGTGACGTCGGCGAGTCCTTTCGGCAGGCCGCCCGTCGGGCCGGGCGAGAATGCCGGTGGACGCTCCTCCGTCCGGTCGCTCACCCGGATGGTTCCGGTGGCGAGCAGCCGGTCGACCTCGCCCTGTGCGAGAGGTCGGTCCTGCTCCACGCCATCGCGGGCGCTGCGCCGCGTGGCGTACTCTTCCAGCCTCCGGCGCAGGACCTCCTGCGTGAAGGGTTTGATGAGGTACCCGGCGACGTGCGCCGCGAGCGCCTGTCGCACCGTGACCTGGTCGCGCGACGAGCTGATCACGAGCACGTCGGGGCCCGCGGCGTCGACGGCGCGAAGCCGGTGCAGCACCTCGACGCCGCTGATGTCGGGCAGGCGCATGTCGAGCAGCAGCAGGTCGACGTCGTCGGTCGCCTGTGCGAGCGCGGCGGCGCCGGTGCCCGCCGTGCCCACGAGGTCGAAGCCGGGCGTCTCGGCGATGAACCGGCCGTGCAGCGCGCGAGCGCCGGGGTCGTCGTCGACCACGAGCACACGGATCCCGTTCATCGCACGTCATCCATCTCGAAATCGAAGCGCGCGCCGCCGAGCGGCGAACGTCCGATCTCGATCAGCCCGCCGCGCGCCATCACGGTGCGCCGCACGAGATCGAGTCCGATGCCGCGACCGCCGACCGTGCGGGCGGACTTCGACGAGAATCCCCGAGCGAAGACCCGCTCGACGTCGGCGGGGTCGATGCCCGGCCCGTCGTCCTCGACCGAGCCGATCAGCGTGCGGCCGCGCTGCGTCACCGTGCAGCGAACGTTCCTCGCGCCGGCCTCGCCCGCGTTGCGGCAGAGGTTCGCGACGACCAGCAGGACGCCCTCGTCGATGTCTATGTCGTCGTCCGCCTCGACCTCGAGGTGGGTCCCCAGCGCGGTGAGCTCCCTGCGCACGGCCTCGATCGCGACGCTCATGACCGGGGTCCGCGTGGTTCCCGGGAGCTCGGACGCGAGTACGGGGACGATGTCGTCGATGTAGGTCAGCGCCTCCTCGGCGTCACCGTGCGAGACGAGCCCGTGGATCACGTGCAGGCGGGTGCTGAACTCGTGCGACTGCTCCTGCAGAGCGGTGGTGATGCGGCGCAGGTGCTCGTGCTCGGCGGCCTGCTCGTCGAGACGGCGGAAGCGCCGTTCGATCGTCGCGCCGACGGCCGAGCTGGCGAGGGTCCCCACGACCAGGGCTCCGATGATCCACGGCAGGATGTCGCCGAGGGCCTCCTCGCGACGCGCGGAGAGGCTCGACTCCAGCACGCCGACGGCCACCATGCCGATGATCCGGTCGCCGTCGCCGAAGACGGGGACCTTGGCGCGCAGGGATCGACCGGACGGGCCCGTCTCGGTGCCGAGGAACTCCGCGCCCGCCAGCACCGACTCGTTCGTCGTCGACACGCGCACCCCGCGCTCGGAGGGGAGTGGATGCGTGATCCGCACCCCCTCGTCGTCGGTGATGACGACGTAGTACACCCCGGCGGCCTGCGCGACGATGTCGGCGAGGGGCTGCAGCTGCTCTGTCGCCTCGGCGAGGTCGTCCGCATCGGCGGGGTCGTCATCGTCGCCGCTGTCGACCGTGGACTCCAGCATGCGCTGCACCTCGGGGAGCACGGCGAGGCTCGCGGCGACCTCGCGCACACGGTCCGCCGTCGATGCGCGGATGCTGCGTTCCTGTGCCGCGATCGCGACCCCCGCGGTCACCCCGACAGCGGACAGCACGATGAGGCTGGGCAGCAGGAGCATCCCGAGGCGCACGGCGCGTGCACCGTCTCTGCGTCTCATCTCGGCCGCCTCTCCGTCGCTGGATCGCCGCGCTCCGCTCTCCTATGAGCATTTATGAGCACAAAGCCGAGCGCACGCGACGTGCGCTCGGTCTCTTGCCATCCTAATAACCGTCTTGCGGCGACAACGGTGTCCGCACGAGGAGGCAATGATGACGACGAGTTCATCGGGTACGCGGATTCTGCCGCGGGTCATAGGCGGCACGATCGCCGCCGCGGCGATCGGCATCGCCGCGTTCGGTTCCATCACGTCCGCCGCAGCCGGTCAGGACATCCACGCGTCGATGACGATCATCGCCCCGGCCGCGGCCGGCGGTGGCTGGGACGGTGTGGCGCGCGAGCTCCAGCAGGCGCAGAAGGCGAACGGGCTCGTGAACAACGTCCAGGTCGTCAACATGCCGGGTGCCGGCGGCACGATCGCTCTCGGCAACGTGTCGGTGCTCGAGGGGCAGCCGAACAACCTCCTCGTCGGAGGGACCGGTCTCATGGCGGCGACGATCCAGTTCGGCTCCGCGGCGACGCTCGACGACGTGACGCCCCTCGCCGTGATCGTCGAGGAGTACGACGTCATCGTGGTGCCGGCGGACTCGCCGCACGAGACGCTCGACGATCTCGTCGCCGCCTGGAAGGCGGATCCGAAGAGCGTGCCGTGGACGGGTGGCGGCTCGTTCGACCAGCTCGTGGTGACAGACCTCGCGCTCAGCGCGGGCATCGCCCCGCTCGACACGACGTACATCTCGTCGGACGGTGGAGGGGAGGCGATCCAGGCCCTCCTCAACGGCACGGCTCAGGCCGCGGCGGGTGGCTACCCCGACAACATCGATCAGATCGAGTCGGGCCGACTGCGCGTCCTCGCCCTCGTCGCAGAGGAGCCGGTCGACGGCATCGACATCCCGACGGCCGCCGAGCAGGGGTACGACGTCTCGCTCACGAACTGGCGAATGCTCGCCGCGCCCGCGGGGCTGCAAGACGATCAGGTCGACGACCTGCGCGAGCTCATCGCGGACTCGGTCGCGACGCCGGAGTGGCGCGACGCGATCGACCGCTACCGCTGGACGGAGCGGGTCATCATGGGCGAGGAACTCGACGCGTTCCTCGCAGACGAGCACACCCGGATCGAGCAGTTGTACGAGGAGATGGGGCTGTGATGTCATCGAGCAATCCGACGGCGGTGTCGGCGGTCGTCGGGCAGCGGCTCGCATTCGGCGCCGGCCCCGGGCGGGCGGCCGTGCTGCTGAAGAACCTGACGATGCCGGTCGTGCTCGTCGCGTTCGCCACCTATCTGCTCGTGGGCATCATCACGATGAAGGTCCCCGAGGGGTCCGCGTTCCCCGGCCCGCAGTTCTTCCCAATGCTGATCATGGCCGGTCTCTACCTGTTCGCCGCAGTCCTCTCCGTCGGGGCGGTGCGGGAGCATCGTGCGGTGGTCGACACCGTGTCCGCGGCATCCGTCTCGTCGGAGCCGGCAGTGACGACACCCGTGTCCCCGGCATCCGCGTCCACTCCCGAGGTGCCGGCCGAGCCGCGTACGGTCCGCGTCGACGGCAGGTCCCTCGCCTGGGTCGTGGGCTCGTTCCTCGTGTTCTCGCTCGTGTTGAACATCCTCGGCTGGATCATCGCCGCAGGGCTCCTCTTCTGGTGCATCGCGCGCGGCTTCGGCTCCACCCGCTGGCTGTTCGGTCTCGTGGTCGGTCTGACCGTCAGCTCGCTCTCGTACATCGCGTTCGACATGGCGCTCGGCATGTCGCTGCCCTCGGGCATCCTCGGCTGGGGGTTCTGACATGGATGTTCTGCAGCTTCTCGCGGAGGGATTCGCCGGCGCACTGACCTGGCAGAACCTCGTCTGGGTGCTGATCGGATGCCTGCTCGGCACCGCGGTCGGCGTGATGCCCGGCCTCGGCTCGTCGATGGCGGTGGCCCTGCTGCTGCCCGTGACCTTCTCGCTCGAGCCGACGGCCGCGTTCATCATGTTCGCCGGCGTCTACTTCGGCGGCCTCTTCGGTGATTCCACCATGGGCATCCTCATGAACACCCCCGGGCAGGCGTCGGCGATCGCGTCGACGATCGAAGGCCACAAGATGGCCCGCAACGGGCGAGCGGCACAGGCCCTCGCCACTGCGGCGATCGGCGCGTTCATCGGCGGTTTCGTCGGCTCCATCGTCGTGGTCTTCCTCGCCCCGGCGCTGGCCGACTTCTCGAGCCGGTTCGGACCGGCGGAGTTCTTCGCGCTCGCCGTCTTCGCCTTCGTCGCGACGTCGTCGGTGGTCACCGACAACGTCGTGAAGGGACTGACCTCTCTGTTCATCGGTCTCGGCATCGCCGTGATCGGCGTCGACGGCGTCTCGGGCGCGCCTCGCTTCACGATGGGGTCTCCGAACCTCTTCGACGGCGTCTCGCTGGTCACGGTGACGGTGGCGATCCTCGCACTGGGCGAGGTGATCTACGTCGCCTGCCTCGAGCGGCACATGAAGGACAAGGCTCTCATCAAGCCGTCGGGGCGGCCCTGGCTCACGCGCCGCGAGTTCGCGGAGGCTGCTCCGGCGTGGCTCAGAGGCACCGCGATCGGTCTTCCGTTCGGCGTCGTTCCCGCGGGCGGCTCCGAGATCCCGACCTTCCTCGCCTACGGACTCGAGAAGCGACTCGACGCGCGCCGGTCGCGCCCGAAGTTCGGCACCGGGGCGATCCGCGGCCTTGCCGCCCCCGAGGCAGCCGGCAACTCGACCACGAGCATGGCCATGGGCGCGCTGCTCGCACTCGGCCTGCCGATCTCGGCGACTGCCGCGATCATGCTCGCCGCCTTCCGTCAGTACGGGCTGCAGCCAGGACCCCTGCTGTTCGAGCGCGCTCCGGAGCTCGTCTGGGCGCTGCTCGCGAGCTTCTTCATCGCGATGGTGGTGCTGCTGATCCTCAACCTCCCGTTCGCGATGCTCTGGGCTAAGCTGCTGCTCATCCCGCGCCCGTACCTGTACGCGGGGATCACCCTCTTCTGCGCACTGGGGATCTACGCGACGAGCGGTTCGGCATTCGACCTGCTCATGCTGCTCGGCATCGGTCTGCTCGGCTTCCTGATGCGGGCTCTCGACTACCCGCTCGCCCCGCTGATCATCGGAATGGTGCTCGGGCCGCTCGCCGAGACCAGCCTGCGCGATGCCGCGATGAGCGCGAACGGCGACTTCTCGGTGCTCGTCCAGGGGCCGATCTCGATCACGCTGTACGTGATCCTGGGCGTCGTCCTCCTGGTCGCGATCCGCGGGCGCATCGTGGCGCGAGCCCAGGCGAAGGCCGAGGCGAGGACCGAGGCGAAGGAGCCGGTCGAGGCGTGACGCCGGTCGGCGCGCTCAGTCGAGCAGGCTGGTGATCGCGGGGTCTCGTCGCGCGTAGTCGGCGGCGGTGGTGAGGATCACATCGCGCATCGCGGCGACGGCGACCGCGGGGGTGACGTCCGCGCGGTGCGCGAGGCTCACGGTGCGCCGCATCATCGGGTGCGTCAGTCGCACCGAGCGCAACGCCGGCTGGTCGAACAGCACCATCGCGGGCACGACGGCGACGCCCACTCCTCGTTCGACGAAGCGGAGCACGGCATCCATCTCCGCCCCCTCGAGCACGTGCGTCGGGGTGATGCCCGCAGAGCGGAAGGCCGCGTCGGTGGTCGCGCGCAGCTCGTAGGTCTCGTCGAGGGCGATCAGTGGAAGCGTGGCGAGGTGCTCGAGGCCGATCGCGGGGGTGATCGCGACCGGAGGCTGGGATGCCGCGGAGACCACGACCAACTCCTCGGTGAGCAGCGGCATGCGCGTCAGGCTGAATCCCGACGGGGGTGGGCCCGTCGACTCGGTGATCAGCGCGATGTCGACGGCGCCGACCGCGAGCTGATCGACGAGAAGCCGTGACCCGCTCTCGTCCAGGTGCAGGTCGACACCGGGGTGGGCCGCATGGAACGCGCTGATGGCCTCGGCGACGAGGCTGATGCACAGGGTCGGGGGAGCGCCGAGGCGCACGCGTCCGCGTCGGAGCCCGGCGAGCTCGCCCATCTCGTCGCGGATGGCCTCCGCTTCGGCGAGCATCCGCTGAGCGCGGGGGAGCAGCGCTTCGCCGGCGGCGGTGAGCGCGATGTGGCCGCGCGCGCGGTGGAAGAGCTCGGCACCCAGTTCGCGTTCGAGGGTCGAGATCTGCCTGCTCAGCGAGGGCTGGGCGAGGTGCAGGTACTCGGATGCACGCGTGAAGTGGCCGAGGCGGGCGACCTCGACGAACCCGCGGAGCTGCTCGAGGTTCATGCTTTCAGTCTATCGATACCAGCAGGACTATGCATTGGACGGCATGAGAGGGCGTAACTAGCGTGGTGTCCATGAGCGCACGCGAACGGCAGATCTCCACGACGGTCCTCGTCATCGGCACGGGAGGCTCGGGGCTCCGGGCGGCGATAGAGATCGCCGAGCACGGTGTCGACGTGCTCGCGGTCGGCAAGCGTCCGCGGCAGGATGCGCACACCTCTCTCGCCGCCGGCGGCATCAACGCCGCCCTCGGCACCATGGACGAGGCCGACAGCTGGCAGCAGCACGCCGCCGACACCATCAAGGAGAGCTACCTGCTCGCCAACCCGCACACGGTCGAGATCGTGACGCAGGGCGCCGAACGCGGCATCCGTGATCTCGAGCGCTGGGGCATGGACTTCGCCCGCGAAGACGATGGCCGCATCTCGCAGCGGTTCTTCGGCGCCCACACCTTCCGCCGCACGGCCTTCGCCGGCGACTACACAGGCCTCGAGATCCAGCGCACCCTCGTGGCCAAGGCCGAGCAGCTCGAGGTCCCCATCCTCGACCACGTCTACATCACCCGCCTGCTCGTACGCGACAACGTCGTGTTCGGCGCCTACGGCTTCGATCAGTCCGACGGCACGCGCTACCTCATCCATGCGGATGCCGTGATCCTCGCCGCGGGCGGCCACAACCGCATCTGGCGTCGCACCTCGTCGCGCCGCGACGAGAACACCGGCGACTCGTTCCGCCTCGCCGTCGACGCGGGCGCCCGCCTGCGCGACCCCGAGCTCGTGCAGTTCCACCCCTCGGGCATCATCGAGCCCGAGAACGCGGCGGGCACCCTCATCTCGGAGGCGGCCCGAGGTGAGGGCGGCATCCTGCGCAATGCCCTCGGCGAGCGGTTCATGTCGAAGTACGACCCGGAGCGCATGGAACTCTCGACCCGAGACCGCGTCGCGCTCGCCGCGTACACCGAGATCGCCGAGGGCCGCGGCACCGAGAACGGCGGCGTGTGGCTCGACGTGTCGCATCTGCCGCGCGAGACGATCATGACCCGCCTGCCCCGCGTCTACCAGACGATGATGGAGCTGCAGATGCTCGACATCACCACCGAGCCGATCGAGATCGCCCCCACCGCGCACTACTCGATGGGCGGCGTGTGGGTGCGGCCGGAGGATCACCAGACCGACGTCGACGGGCTCTACGCGATCGGTGAGGCGTCGAGCGGGCTGCACGGCGCCAACCGTCTGGGCGGCAACTCACTCATCGAGCTGCTCGTCTACGGGCGCATCGTCGGCCAGGCAGCCATGGCGCATGCGGCCGGCCTCGACGCGCAGCGCCGATCGCCCGAGGCCGTGGCCAGGGCTCGCGCCGAGATCGATGATCTTCTTGCGGCCGACGGCCGCGAGAACGTGCGGGCGCTGCAGCGCGCGATCCGCAACACGATGACCCAGCACGCCGGCGTCGTGCGCTCTGAGGAGGGGCTGCGCGCCGGGCTCGCCGACCTCGACATGATCGAGGGACGGATGGAGGACATCGGCATCCACCCCGACATCGCAGGCTTCCAGGATCTCGCGCACGCCTTCGACCTCAAGGCGTCGGCGCTCGCCGCCCGCGCCACGATCGAGGCGGCACTCGAGCGTCGCGAGACGCGAGGATGCCACAACCGCAGCGACTACCCGGACACCGACCCCACGCTGCAGGTGAACCTGGTCTGGTCTCCGACCGGCGGGGTCACGCACGAGCCGATCCCCGGGATCCCCGCAGAGATCGCCGAGCTCATGCGCGAGGTCGACACCGAAGGCAAGCTCGTCGAGTAGGCCGCGTCCGAACTCGCTCCCGTCGCAGGGTGCATCGCGACGGGAGCGGCCGGGTGGCGGAGCGAGGTAGGAGTCGCTCAGTCGCCCTCGTCGGTCTCCGGACCGTCGATGACCCCGATCCCGACCGCCTCATGGTCGGGCTCGGGGTCGCTGCGCGTCGGGGCCTTCGGCTCCTCGCCGGGGTCCTTCTCGGTGCTCGGCTCCTCGAGCTCGGCGTCGTCGGGAACCTCCGCGGGGTCGGCATCCTCGGGGGATTCCGCCTCATCGGGAGTGTCGGCGGTGTCAGCGGTGTCCGCGCTCTGGCCCGTCTCCACGAATTCGCCCTCGCCCGACGACGATGTCGGGGTGGGTGCCTGCGCTTCCGGGGCGAGGTCCGCGGTCGGGTCCTGGTCGGGTGTGCTGTTCGTCATGATCATCCCTTTCGCATCGAGTGCATGATCAGCATCACCTCTCGGTCGCGCCGCGGGAAGGGGCTTGACGACACGCGGGGGCCTCGGAGCGTGTCGTGCCGACGTACGCTGGAAGGGTGACAGCGTACGTCTCGGCCTTCGACCTCTTCTCCATCGGTGTGGGGCCGTCGAGCTCCCACACGGTGGGGCCCATGCGAGCCGCGCTCGACTTCGCGCAGCGGCTGCGCGCCGAGGGATCCCTCGACCGCGTCGCCCGGGTCGGGTGCACGCTGTTCGGCTCGCTCGGCGCGACCGGGATCGGGCACGGGACCCCGGATGCCGTCGTCGCGGGCCTCCGCGGCCTCTCGCCCGAGACCTGCGATCCCGCCGCGGTCCGCTCGGCGTGGACCGATTTTCCCGAAGGGGGGATGCTCGCGCTCGACGGCGACCACGAGGTGCCTTTCGCGAAGGGCGACATCGTGTTCGCCCCGCGCACGCGACTCCCCGGGCATCCGAACGCGATGACGATGACGGCGTGGTCGGCCGACGGCGCCGTCGTGGCGGAGGAGACGTACTACTCCGTCGGGGGCGGATTCATCCGCCGTGGCGGAGAGGAGGCGAAGCTCGCTCCCGCGCCGCTGCCGTATTCCTACCCGGATGCGGCGTCACTGCTCGCGCTCTGCGATGAGCACGGGCTGTCGATCGCCGAGATCGCGCGTCTCAATGAGACCGCTGAGCGCAGCGAGGAGGACGTGGCCGCCGGGCTCGACGCGATCTGGGACGCGATGGCCGCCTGCGTCGACGCCGGTCTGCACTCCGACGGGGTGCTTCCCGGCATCCTGAAGGTCAAGCGGCGTGCGGGAGTGATTCGCGCCCAGCTCGAAGAGGCCGAGTCCGACGGGCACCGCGAGCTGCCGGGGGAGTGGCTCGGCGCGTTCGCGCTCGCCGTCAACGAGGAGAACGCGGCGGGCGGGCGCGTCGTCACGGCACCGACGAACGGCGCCGCCGGCATCCTTCCGGCCGTGGCGATGTACTGGTGGCGGTTCCTCGCCGATTCGGGGCTCGGAGCCGGCAACGCGGTCACTCCGTACGGAGAGCTGGTGGGCAGTGCACTGCTCGGCTTCGACGGCTCGCGCGCGATCGACGCCGCCCAGGCGGACACCGAGGGTGACGATGCGGTCGCCGAGGCGAACCGCCGCCGCGGCATCCGCCGGTTCCTGCTCACCGCCACCGCCCTGGGTTCGCTGTTCAAGGCCAACGCGTCGATCTCGGGGGCCGAGGGCGGATGCCAGGCGGAGGTCGGATCGGCCTGCGCGATGGCAGCCGGTGGCCTCACCGCCGTGATGGGCGGAACGAACCGGCAGATCGAGAACGCGGCCGAGATCGCCATGGAGCACCATCTCGGACTCACCTGCGACCCGATCGGCGGGCTCGTGCAGATCCCGTGCATCGAGCGGAACGCGATCGCGGCGTCGACCGCCGTCACCGCTGCTCGCCTCGCGCTCCGGGGCGACGGCAGCCACTACGTCTCGCTGGATGCGGTGGTCGAGACCATGCGCCAGACGGGCATCGACATGTCGACGAAGTACAAGGAGACCAGCGAGGGCGGACTCGCGGTCAACGTCATCGAATGCTGAGGGGCCTGGAGGTGACCGCCACCTGAAGGAGGCGATGCCGGCGGTCGCGCGTAGCCTCGGGAGCATGGAGTCGATCTGGATGCCGGGCAGTCGTCGTCGGCGCGAGCAGCCCGTCGTCTCCGTCAGCGCGAATGACGACGCACCCGAGCCGGGAGAGGTCTGGCCCACGAGCATCCCCGCGGTCGCCCAGGTGCTCCGCGAGGGTCTCGATCTCTCGCCGGGGGTGACATTCCTCGTCGGCGAGAACGGCAGCGGCAAATCCACCATCGTCGAGGGCGTCGCGATCGCCTACGGATTGTCCCCCGAGGGCGGGTCGCGCAACGCCGCACACAGCACCCGCCCGACCGAGTCGCCCCTGTCGGAATGGCTGCGGATCCAGCGCGGCGTCGGCGCGAACCGCTGGGGTTTCTTCCTCCGGGCCGAGACGATGCACTCGTTCTACACGTACCTCGAAGAGAACCCGTCGACGAGCGGTGCCGATGTGCCGTTCCACGAGATGAGCCACGGCGAGTCCTTCCTCGCGGTCCTGCAGAGCCGTTTCGATGAACCCGGCTTCTACTGCCTCGACGAGCCCGAGGCCGCGCTCTCGTTCCAGTCGACGCTCGCGCTCATCGCGGTGCTGCAGCGGATCGTCGACGAGGGCGGGCAGGTGCTGTGCGCCACGCACTCGCCGGTGCTCGCTGCGCTGCCCGGTGCGCGCATCCTCGAGGTCGGCGACTGGGGCATCCGGCCCGCGCGATGGAGCGATCTCGAGCTGGTCGGCCACTGGCGCTCGTTCCTGCAGGACCCGCCTCGGTACCTGCGACATCTGCTGGACTGAGGGCGCGGACGGCGGGCGGTGGTGGTCGCGGCGACGGTCGCCGCTCAGCCGGCGGCGCGTTTCTTGGTGTGCCTGGTCGGGGTGGCGGCCCAGGGATCCTCGGGCCACGGATGCTTGGGGTAGCGCCCGCGCATCTCCGCGCGCACCTGTGAATAGGGACCCGACCAGAACGAGGCGAGATCGTCGGTGACCGCGAGCGGGTGTCCGGCGGGGGAGAGCAGGTGGAACAGCACGGGGGTCCGTCCGTCGACCAGCCGCGGGGTCTGCGCCCAGCCGAAGCACTCCTGCAGCTTCACCGCCACGACGGGCCGAGCCGTCGGATCTCCGAGCTCCGGGTAGTCGATGCGGATGCGCGAGCCGCTGGGCACCTCGAGCCGCTCGGGGGCGAGCTCGTCGAGGCGGGACGCCTCGGGCCAGGGCAGCAGGCGCCGGAGCGCGGAGGTCAGATCGAGCCGAGCGACGGAGGTCCCGGCGGCCAGGGCGTCGAGCTCGGGTGCCAGCCAGGTGTCGAGGGCGTCGAGCAGCCCGGCATCCGACACCTCGGGCCAGGGAAGGCCGAGCTCTCGGTGCAGCAGCCCCAGTCGACGTCGCAGCGCATCGGCGCCGCCGGTCCAGGTGAACAGACCGAGACCGTCTCGCCGAAGCGCCCGGCGCACGGCATCCCGCCCCTCCTCGGCCGATGCGCGCACCGGAGCCGAAGACCGAAGGATCGCGCCGACCCGGCGTTCCCGGCGTGCCTGCACGCGCCCACCGGTGAACTCCGCCTCGACGCGGTCGGTCATCAGGTGACCGGCGGCCCGCTCGAGCTGCCCCTCCGACAGCGCCGCCGCAGAGCGGATGACGGCGCCCGACCCGGCCGCGGCCCGACCCGACGCCCGTGCCACATCGGCGACCGCGAGCCACTCCACCGCGGCGAGCGGGCCCTGCACCCCGGCACGGGTGCCCGACGCCAGCAGGAAGGTCGCGCCCTCGGCGGTGCGGTCGACGCGCTGCGCGATCCGGTCGGGAAAGGCGAGGGCGATCACGAGGCCGACGCCGTCGAGGTCAGACCGGACCCCCGGTGCGGGGGCGACGAGTCGCTCGAGCCGATCCGCATCGCTGCGCCAGCGCCGGGCATCCGGCGTGCGGCCGCCGCGCAGGGTGACGAGCGCCTGCGCGGCGTCGGCCTCGGCGACGCGCACATCGCCTCCCAGCAGCGCGACGACCTCGGCGGTCAGCCGCGCGCCGACGATCGGGCTGCCGTCACGCAGGGCGCGGGCGAGGCGGGGATCCGCCGGGATGCGCGCCAGGGCACGACCGTCTGCGGTGGCGTGACCCTGGTCATCGATCGCTCCGAGTCCGCGCAGCACGGAGAGCGCGTCGGTGAGCGAGGCAGCGGGCAGCGGCTCGATCATCCGCAGTCCCGCGCCACCGGGCGCACCCCAGCACGCGAGCAGCAGTGCGGCGTCGGCGAGGTCGGACACGGCGATCTCGGCGACCGGGCGGACAGGTGCGGCAGCGTAGGTGCGTTCATCGACGCAGCGGATGACCGTGCCGGGGCCCTGTCGCGTCGCACGGCCTGCCCGTTGCACGCAGGACGACCGCGATGCCGCCGTGGTGACGAGACCCGTCATCCCCCGGGAGGCGTCGCGCTGCGGATGCCGCGACAGGCAGCTGTCGACGACGAGTCGCACGCCCGGGACCGTGAGCGACGACTCGGCGAGCGACGTGGTGACGATGACGCGCGGAGTCGCACCCGCGCGGCGGCCGCGGATGACGGCATCCTGCTCCGCCGAGGGGATGCGTCCATGCAGTTCGCGGACATCGACGTCGGGCACCGTGTCGCGCAGGCGCCGGGCGATCTCCGAGACCTCGCGCACACCCGGCGCGAACACCAGCACGTCCGCCGCCGGGTCGGTGCGGGTCAGCTCACGGGTGGCATCCGCCGTCGTGCGGGCGATGTGATCGAGAAAACCTCGGGTGACCCCGCGCTCGTCGAGTCGCGGCGTGGGGCTCGGCTCCCACCGCTCGGTGAGCGGGAATGCGGGGACCTCGTGGTCGACCACCGGGGCGGGTAGGGCCTCTGTGCCGAGAGCGTCTGAGATGCGGGCGGCGTCGAGGGTCGCCGACATCGCGACGACCACGAGGTCGTCCCTCAGCTCGCGCACCTCGGAGAGCAGGCCGATCAGCAGATCCGTCTCGAGCGCACGCTCGTGCACCTCGTCGAGGATCACGGCATCGACTCCGTCGAGCCCGGGGTCGTCGAGCATCCGCCGCAGCAGCACTCCCGCGGTGACGAATTCGATCCGGGTCGCGGGTCCTGCCGAGCGCTCGCCGCGCACCGTGAATCCCACCCGTGTGCCCAGCGGTGTGCCGTCGAGGTGGGCCAGCCTCCGTGCGGCGGCGCGGGCAGCGACCCGTCGAGGCTGGGTGACGATCACCCGGCCGGGCGATCGCGATGCCAGCAGCGGCGGCACGAGCGTGGTCTTGCCCGTTCCGGGAGGAGCGCTCACCACCACCGCGGTGCGGGTGTCGAGTACCGCCGACAGCTCGTCGAGAGCAGCCGCGAACGAGAGCCCCGCGCCGATGGCATCGAGGTCGAAGGCGGTCATGGTCCCAGTCTGCCCGGTCCGCTCCCCGTCCGGGTGCGGGCCAGAGGGGTGGGCGGTCGAGCGGGCGTCGAGCGGGCGTCGAGCGGGCGGTCGGGAACCGCGTGCACGATTCAGCATGGGCGTCACTGAACTCGGCGGATCGCACCCGATAGTGCCCGGTGCGCGGCGTTCATGCTGAATCGTGTGCGGCAGGCTGCCCGCACACGACGGATGCCGCGGCCGAATCGGCCGCGGCATCCGCTGTGCTGCTGGTTGCTGTGCTGTCGCTTACTCCGCTGCGGGAGCCGGCGGTGCCGGGGGCGGTGGGGTGGTCGGTGCGGAGCGCCGCGTCGGTGCAGAAGCCGCCGACGGTGCGGACGCTGCCGCGACTCCCTCGCCGATGCCGCGACCGACGGCCTGGCCCTGGATGATCGACGCGAGGTCGAGCCCGGTCGCCGAGCTGACGCTGTCGAACACCGACTTCAGAGCCCGCGCGCTGTCGGCGCCCACAAGGTTCGATGCCCCGTCTTCGCTCGAGCCGCCGATGATCGACACGTTGCCGATCGCGGCGTAGCCCTTCGAGAACTCGGCCATGATCGACGGCAGCACGTCCAGCACGCGCTGCGACAGGAAGGCGTCCTGGTTCGACGCGATGGCCTTCGCCTCGGCCTCGACGGCTGCGGCTCGTGCCTCACCCTCGGCGCGGATCGCGTCGGCTTCGGCGTTGGCCCGCAGGCGACGTGCCTCGGACTCGGCCTCTGCCTGGGCGCGCAGCGCATCGGCTTCACCGGTCGCGCGAGCGATCGCGGCTGCCGCCTCACCGTCGGCCTTGGCCTTGTCGGCCTGAGCCTGCTGCTCGGCGATGCGGGTGCGGGCCTCGGCCTGCTTGACCTGCTCGATCGCACCGGCCTCGGCCGCGCGCTCACGCGTGTAGAGCTCGGCCTGTGCGCGGGTCTCGGCCTCATACCGCTGCGCGTCGGCGACGCGCTTGACGTCGGCGTCGAGCTGAGCCTGACGGTTCTCGGCCTGCTGCTGCAGAACGGCCTGCTGAGCCTGCTCGCGGGCGAGGTTCTCGGCCTGCTCGGCCTCGGCGCGCGCACGGCCGATGCCGGCGTTCGCGTTGGCGGTGTTGGTGTCGAGAGCGGTCTGCTCGACCAGGTTGGCTTCCTGGTTGGCGATGTTCTTCTGGTTGATCGCACGGTCGGCGTTGGTCTGCGAGATCTCCGCGGACTGGCGCTTCGCCTGGATCTCGGGGGCACCGAGGGACTGGATGTAGCCGACCTTGTCAGTGATGCCCTTGATCTGGAACGAGTCGAGGATCAGTCCCTGCTCGGCGAGCTCCTGCGAGACGTCGGCGGCGATCTGGTCAGAGAACTTCTTGCGCTCGCGCATGAGCTCGACGACCGAGAGCGTGGCGACGATGCCACGCAGCGCACCCTCGAGCTGTTCGGTGGTGAACTGCTCGATGGCCTTGTCCTGCGAGGCGAATCGCTCGGCGGCCCGGCGGACGAGGATGGGGTCGGAGCCGATCTTCACGATCGCGACGCCGTCGACGTTGAGCGTGACGCTGTCGAGCGACTGCGCCTCGGCGTTCAGGGAGACCTGCCGCGAACGCAGCGAGATGATCTCGTGGCGCTGCGTGATCGGGTTGACGAGCGACTTGCCGTTGACGATGACGGTGACGGGCGATTCCGACATCTCGTCTCTGGTCGAGCCGTCCGCTCCGATGACAGCGCGTGCCACCTTCTGCTTGCGTCCCGAGATGACGAGGGCCTCGTCGGCTCGGGCGACCTTGATCCAGCTGCGTGCGAACAGCAGCAGGATCAGCAGGATGACGACGGCGGCGACGACGGCGATGCCGACGATGACGAGGATGCCGACTGCTCCGGCGATCTCCATGGATGACCTCCCTGGTTCCCCCCGAGGGGGCGGTCCGTGTCGCCCGCGCGGTCGCGCGGGCGGTTACGGTCCACCCTGCCAGAAAACGGTTCCAGGCGTCGCCGAGAGCACAGCCTCCCTCCGGTGTGGGAGGAGAACTCCCCGGCGGGAGGACCCCTCTGCGTGATCTCGCCGCCTGACGGGGAGAACTCCGCCTGACGGGGAGAGCTGTCCAAGGGACGAACCTCCCCGATGAGAGGTCAGCGCCCGCGGAGCTTCTCGGCGAGGTCGCGCAGGGCCCTCAGCTCGTCGTCGTCGAGCCGCGACATGCGGTCGGCGATGGAGCGGCCGTGCACGGTGGCGATCTGGCGGAAGGCTCGGACTCCGGCATCCGTCGCGCGGATCAGCGAACCACGTCCGTCGTCGGGATCGGGGCACTTCTCGACGAGCCCGCGCGCGACCATGCGGTCGACGAGGCGCGAGACGCTGGGCTGGCTGATCAACATGTTCGAGGTGACGTCGCGCAGCCGGGCGGACTTGCGGGGCGAGCGTGTGACTGTGAGGAGCACGTCGTACTCGGCCTGCCCGAGACCGGAGTGATCGAAGTCGGCGTTCATCTCGGTGAACAGCTCGTGCTGCGCACGGAACAGGCTCTCCCACGCCTGGACGGCGAGCTTGCGATCGGTCATGGAGACCAGATTACTGGCAACAGTAAAGGGCCGGTCGGAGAGGCTCCCGACCGGCCCTTGTCCCTTGCACCAAGAGTGTCCTGCAATCACATGCGGTGTATGCCACAGCAAACATTCACCGTGCGATCACTCTATAACGGCGAGATAACGAATGCAACGGTTTGGTCACGGAAAGTTCGGGATCGGGACAGTCGGACACGATCGTGCGGGTCACGAGATGCGCGACCGCCGCCTCGGCTGTTCTGTCCTAGTCACCGGTACGATCGCGGCAATGCCAAGTTCGCGAACGATGAGGTCGATCACGCGGTTCGGCTGAATAAGGAGGAACGCATGCCCGAGGCAACGTCATGACGGGGCCGATGTGACAGTGGGGGATGTATCCCGCCTCGCATCGGCCGGCGAACCCGCGGATCTGGGGTTGCACGTTGCGCTGGGTCTCGCCCTTGTCATCGCGATCGTCTCTCTCGCCGTCGTTCTCGTCCATGCCTGTGTCGCTGCCGTGCTGCGACCGCCGCGACCGCTCGCCGAGACGTCTGTGCTGGGACGGCACATCGTCGGCCTTGCGCGGACAACAGTGGCGTTTCTCGGATTCTTCGGCGGGATTCTGCTGACGACGATCATCGCCACCGGAAGCGACTTCTATGCGACCCGGAGCGGCAGCGTCGAGCTGCTGAACGACCTCTGGTCGATGTTCGTCGGTCTCGTCGGCGTGGTCGCCTATGGCTTCTGGCTCTGGGTGGCGCTGGACCTCGTGCGCCTGGGCGCCCGACGGAGGCTCGCGGCAGTCGACTGGTGCTATCGACGGTGGCTGCACGGCGGCGAGTTCCCCAGGCTCGGTCGCGGCCTTCGCGCGTTCTCCCGATGGGTCGTGCGGGGTCCCTGGTGGTCGATCTTGCTCACCTTCTATCTCGCGCCCGCGATCCTCATCGCAAGTGGAGTGGTGGTCGCACTGTCGGTCTTGCCGATGACCTCACGATGAGAGCGGGCGTGCCCCGGGGCCAGGGCGTGCTCGACGCCAGACATGCACGCCAGCTGGGGCAACGCGCTCACGCCGCGCGAGCTGCGAGCGGGATCGAGTCGGTATGTCAGACTCGCAGCGTGACGGCGGACGAGCAGACCGAGGACCCCACGATGCGTGGCGATCTCGGCAGCGACCTCGAAGGAATCGACGTGGATCTTCTCGCGCGACTCGAAGCGGTGCACGCTGACGCGCAGATGGTCGGATGGGACTTCTCGCGGCTGGACGGCGCGCTGGTCTCGGACAGCCCCTGGTGGGACTTCGAGGCGGACTGTCTGCACGCGCTGCGCGACTCGCGCGTCGGAGCCGTGGACCTGGGGACCGGAGGCGGCGAGCGGTTGTCCGCGCTGCTGGACTCACTGGCACAAGGGTCGTCCCGACCGCCCCAGGTCACAGCGACCGAGGGATGGTCGCCCAACGTTCCCGAAGCGCGAGCACGCCTCACGCCCCGTGACGTGGGGGTGCTGCAGTACGACTCTGAGGCCGGCGATCCCCTCGACCTTCCCGACCGGAGTCAGGACGTGGTGATGTCCCGTCACGAGTCGTACGACCCGGCCGAGGTCGCACGGGTGCTGGTCTCGGGCGGCAGGTTCCTGACGCAGCAGGTCGACGGCTTCGACGCCCCCGAGATCCATGAGTGGTTCGGGGGTGAATACCTCCACTCCGACGTCACGGTGGACGCGCAGGCAGAGGCCCTTCGGGACGCAGGGATGCGGATCGACCAGGTCGACCACTGGGAAGGGACGATGCGATTCAGGGATGCTGTCGCGCTCGTCACCTACATCGGCCTCGTGCCGTGGGACGCACCGGGGTTCGCCGTGCGATCGCATGCTCGGCGTCTCTCCGACCTGCAGGCTGCAGCTCCGATCACCGTCACTCAGCGCAGGTTCCGCATCTACGCGACCACGCTGTAGCGTCGCCCGGGCCCTTCCCGAATCCCGCGTTCTCCCGGCAACCTCGTGGCAGAGGCCGACCAATGGCGAACTCGCCCCGGGCAACTTGAACTCGGTGAGCGCGGCCCGGAGCTCAGTCGTGATTGGCGCACGTCTGGCCTCGATCGAATGGGCTGGGTTCAAATGCCGCGCGGCGCCGGTTTACGCTGAGTATCGTGCGCACACAGTCACCGGGTCTCGCGCTGTGAGCAGGCAGCGTGACCCGCGTCCGCAGGTCGAGACGAAGGTCTGTGCGTCGTGTGGTCGCGAGATGCAGTGGCGGGCATCGTGGTCCGCCGTCTGGGCCGAGGTGAAGTACTGCTCGGCCGCGTGCCGCTCGCGCAAGGTCACGCCGACGGATCGCGCGCTCGAGGCGACGATCCTCGCTCTTCTCGCGCAACGCTCCGCGAAGGAGACGATCAGTACGTCCGACGCGGCACGTGCCGTCGGCGGCGATGGCTGGCGCGCCCTGGAGGAGCCCGCCCGCCGTGCCGCTCGCCGATTGGTGGCCGTGCGGGCTGTCGACATCGTTCACGACGGGCGGGTCGTTGACCCGTCGTGGGCGAAGGGTCCGATGCGGATTCGGCGGCGGACGGCGGGATCCTGAGGGGCGCTGGCCACGTGCGTGGTTCGGGGTCGGCGATCATGCCGTGAGCGACCGGGTTCCCGACTTCGTGTGGGCGGTCGGGGCGGCGAAGGCCGCGCGGCCTCCGTCCTGATGTAGACGGCTCACGACCACCTCAGAGCGGGAGTCGTGCGCTCGTCGTCCACACGTCGTGATCACACGATGTCTCGACGTCGCCGCCGAGCATCTGCGCGTGCTCTCGCATGCGTGTGATCCCGTGGCCTCCGAGCGCGAAGGAGACGTCCGTGCCCTCGGGGTGAATCGGGTTGCGCAGCTCGAGGCGCACCTCGCCGTCGCTGGACTGCACCTCCAGCGTCGTCTCGCCGGGTGCTCCATGCTTCGAGGCGTTCAGCACGGCCTCGCGGAGGATCCGACCGAGGGCCCCGTCGATGTGCTTGGGAAGTTCCGGGATCGCACCTCCGACTCGGAGCGTGCGTCCCGGGGCATCGAGGAGATGGTGCGCCTGGGCGATCTCCTCGGCCAGCGCCGGTGCCTCCACTCCGGATGTCAGCGGAACGGGGTCGACCGCCGCGACGATCACTCGGATGTCGGACAGCGCGCTCTTGGCCGCGCTCAGTATCTCGGCCTGGGCCTGCGTCAGTGCGGGCCGGTCGAGCTGATCGAGGGCCCTGGCGTGCATGACGATCACGACCAGATCGCGCGCGATCACGTCGTGCAGGTCAGCGGCGATCCGCGCGCGCTCGTCCCTGACGATGTCTGCGGATCTCCGCTCCTCGGCGATGAGCTGAACCGCCAGGCGCTGCTCGCGCGTGGCTCCTGCACGCATCAGGAGACCGAGGGACCCTGCGATCACCGCGAAGACCACGTACAGCAGCACGCTCATCGCCGGGATCGAGCTGCCGTCCATCCAGACGATCCCTGCGATGGCGACGACGACGAAACCCCCGTAAGCGAGGAGAAGCGTGCGCGATCCGATGCGGGAGACGAATCCGACGGCGACGATCACCGCCAGCAGCATCGGCCTCTCGATGTCGAGGGGGAAGGAGAGGCACATGGCTGCAGCGATCGCCGCGGCCGCAGCGATCGGGTTGACAGCGAACAGGGCGAAAGCCGCCGTGACCCCGAACTGCAGCGCTGCCGTCAGCGGGAACCCTGAGCTCGCGCCGGAGACAAGAGTGGCGATGCACCCGACGACTGCTGCGACGAGGAGCACGACCCTCGCCGCGGGTACGAGAGGTATGAAATCCGCGAACCCGGTGTCGCCGGTCGCGGGAACCCGCTCCGACGCATCACCGCGCAGGAGTCCGAGCAGGCGACGGCGCGCCGGATCGCTCACTCGCTCAGCTGCAGAACTGCAGGATGCGGCAGATGTCCTCCCACACGCCATCTGCGTATGCGGCGGGGATGAGGATGCGGAACATGGTGATCTCCTTTTTTCGGACCTTCTGACATCTTGGTCGAAAGTGGAGGATCACGATCTGCACTTCTGGCCAGAAGATGGAAGAGCGTCTTGTTCGAATGAGTAAGTTTGTCAGCATGGAGCCGATCCGGGTCATGGTCGTCGATGACGACGCTCTCGTTCGCCGTGCTCTGAGTCTCTTCTTCGCCGGTGTGGCCGACGTCGTGGTCGTCGCCACGGCGAAGGACGGGGTGGAAGCCGTCGACCTGGCGATGATGCACCGTCCTGACGTCATCATCATGGACGTTCACATGCCGAACATGGACGGGGTGATCGCGACCGAGCGGATCCTCGCCGAGCACCCGCAGATGCGCATCCTCGCGGTCACCGCACTCGGCTCCTACGACGCCGTTCTGCCGATGCTTCGTGCCGGAGCGTCGGGGTACCTGCTGAAGGATTCCGAGCCGGAGGACGTCATCGCGGGGGTCAGACAGGTACACGCGGGCATGACGATCGTGTCGCCCGCCGTGACGAAGCGTCTGATCGGCGCGGTGCTCTCCAACGCGTCCGAGCCCATCGCCCGGTTCTCCCCGGGGATGGAGCTCACCGGACGCGAACTGGCGATCGTGAAAGAACTGGCGCATGGCCGATCGAACCCTGAGATCGGCGCCAGGCTGAACGTCTCGGAGGGCACCGTCAAGGCGTGCCTCAGCACCGTCATGCGCAAGTGGAACGCACGCGACCGGCTGCAGGTTCTGATCTTCGCGGTGCGGGCCGGTCTCATCGACGTCTGACGATCACGTCCGGATGCCGAGCAGAGCGCGTCCGTCCTTCGAGAGCGGCGTCACCCCCAGCAGCTGACTGACACCCAACAGGATGCCGACGGCGATCCCGAACGGACCTCCGATGAACGCCCAGATACCCGTCCAGATCGCGCACACCGCGATGCCCGCGCACGGCCCCGCAGCCGCCACTCTGCGCATCGTGCTCGTGTCCAGGTCCGGCGTCAGCACCGCGATCTGCCGGCCGCGGACCAGCAGCGCACCGGATGCCCGCGCGGAGGTCAGCCTCAGCATCGTCATCCAGTGCGCGGCCTCATGCGTTCCGATCACGACGGGGATCAGCAGAGGGAGCACCAGGATCACGGGGATCTGCCGAGCCGGGAGGTCGAGAGCGATCGCCATCGCGCCGAGCAGAAGCGAGGTCACGACCAGAACAACGGACAACTGGCGCACCACCGCACCTATGACGAAGACCCAGACCGAGAAGGCGTCGAAGCGACGCGGGCGCATGCGTCGAGACCGAGCGAGCGACCGGAGCAGAGCCCGCTCCGGTGAGGACAGGGAGGCATCCCCTCGAAGGCTTTCGATGAATCGACGATCACCGCTCGCGGCGCCGTGCAGAAGCACATCGATCGCGACCGGCCATCCCAGCTCTCGACGTTCCCCGTCTGAGCCGTCGACGCAGACGGTGCCGAGGGTGTCGGCATCCGCGGTCGTGAGCGGGACGCCGCGCAGCGCTCGGGCGTCGTCGGAGAGCAGCCACGCACCGTCGACGCCACGATCGAGTCGGACTCCGGGGTGGAGTCGCAACACGCGAACGGCTCCTGCCGTCGAGGTGTCCGACGGGGTCATGCGGCCAGAGCCGCGTGGGCGAGCGGTTCGCGACGCCGCACCACAGTGAATGCGAGCGCGAGCGCGCCGACCCCCACGACGACCATCGACAGAGCGCGCCCCCACTCAGAGGCGATCTGCTGAAGAGCGACGCCCGCACCCACGGTCAGAAGCAGCGCCAGCAGCAGGGTGAACAGACTCGACATGTTCTGCCGCGGACTCACCGGGAAGAGCACTCCCGCTGCGAAGGCCGCGCAGAAGCTCAGGACCATCGCCGGGAGGGCCGCGATGACGTCGGACACGCTCAGCATGCCGGTCGCGACGAGCAGAACCATCACGCAGAGCGTGATCACCGATGCGACGACGACCGCCGCGGCGAGCGAGACGCGCGTCGCCGACGCCTGACCTCTCCGCCCCGCGACCGCCGCCCTGATCCATCGGTAGGGGGCGGTGACACCGAATCCGAATATCGCGCTTCCGCCGGCGGCGGCGACGAGCAGAGCGAAGCCGACCGACGCGGGCAGCAGCACTCCCAGACCGATCATGAGGGCGATGGCCACGGCGACCAGCATCGTGAGGGTCTCGGCGGCGACGACCAGCGAGGAGCGCATCCATTGGGTGAGTTCGATGCGGACGATCGTGCGCTCCCGCCCGGGCACGGAGACGCGGCGCCCCAGCCTGGCGGCGATCGGGATGATCGCGCCGTCGCCCGCCTCGCGAACGTCGGAGGGAATTCCCGTTCCCAGGAGCAGGCACAGCACGCAGACCGCGGCAGCGCCCAGAGCCACGGACGAGCCCACGAGGACGGAATCGGCCCAAGGGAGGCGAACGCGCAGAGCCAGGATCGCGATGACACCGGCGATCAGTGCGAACGAGGCGAGAGAGCGGCCGAACGCCGACGGCACTCGCAGGACCGTCCGAGACAGCCAGGTCGCACCGCGGAAGAGTGCCCAGCCTGCGGCGATGCTCGCGCAGCAGACGAGCATCCAGGCGAGCACGAGGAGCACGCGCATCTTCTCGCTGATCAGCGGCACGGCCGGCACGATGAACGGCAGCGTGAACAGGAGCCCGGCGGCGCACGCCGACCCCAGGAGGACTCCGTGCGACCCGAACCGCAGGGCTGCGGCGCTCACGGGATACGGCGCGAGCAGATCGTCCACAGCCGTCCGCGAGGGAGACACGACCAGGACGATGGTCAGCAGGCAGAGACTCATCGCCGCGGCCATCGTCAGCTGCTCCGACACCATCTGCACCTGAAGAGCAGCGGGGACGACGGCGGTCTGCCCCATCAGCAGGGGGACGACGCCCAGCAGCTGCCATCCGGCGAGCAGCGCGACGAGAACCCCGATCATGGCCCGTGAGGTCGCTCGACTGCCGCCGAACTGACGGATGAACTCGTTCGACCATACCCTGAGCGTCAAGGACGCGATCGTGCGGGACTGGCCGAAGAATCCCGCCGGCCGGGCGATCATGCGAGAGCGGGTTCGCTCGCCCGGGAGCTGCGTCGCACGATGAGCAATCCGATGAGGTAGATGACGACGGCGGTCGCGATGAGCCAGATCAGAGAACCCGGGAACACGAACTGCGCGCTGGCGAGCTCGGCGCCCACGCCGCTGCCGTTCTCGGTCATACCGGGCACCGAGACCGCGGTGCCCGTGGCGACGGTGAGCGCGATGCTGCCGAGGAAGAGGAGGAAGCAGGCGATCGGCGCGAGGAGGAGCGCCGAGAGGATGAGGGCGAGCTGGCGGAGCGCGGAGGACATGAGAGAAGCCTTTCGTTGGATCAGAGTCGGGCGTGTACGGGGAATCGGGCAGCGATACCGGACTCCACCGTGAGCACCTGAGAGGCGAGCCCCGACACGTGCAGGAACACCTCTTCGAGTGACGCGGCGCCGCTTTCTTCGCGCAAGGCGGCAGGGTGCCCGGAGGCCGCGACTCTCTGATCTGCGAGGATCACGACGCTGGTGCAGAACTGCTCGGCGAAGAGGAGATCGTGTGTGGCGACCAGCACCCCGCCGCCACGCGCCCTGTGTGCGTCGATGAGCGCACGGATGCAGATGGCGGCCTCGGGGTCGAGACCGCGGAACGGCTCGTCCAAGACCAGGAGCCGCGGAGTATGGGCGAGGGCGGCGACGAACTGGATCTTCTTCTTCATACCGTGTGAGTAGTCGCCGATGAACCGCGCCAGGTGGTCGGTGAGGCCGAGTATCTCGCAGAGATAGTCTTTCCACTCGGAATCGAATCCCGGCTGCAGGCGGGCGAGGTAGTCGATGAACTCGTTTCCGCTCAGACTCGACGGAAGCGGCAGCTCGTCCGGGACGAAGCCGAGCTTGCGCTTGGCGTCGAGATCCGCGGCGGGAGACCGATCGATCAGCACTTCACCGGCGTCGGGCTCGAGCAGTCCGACGATGCTGTGCACGAGAGTCGTCTTGCCGGAGCCGTTCGGGCCGATCACCCCTACGAGGGCGGAGGGCGCGACCTCGATACTCGCGTCGGTGATTCCCTGTCCGCCCCGGTAACGCTTCGTCAGAGCGCTCACGGAGAGCACGGGCGCGACACTCGCGCCCGCACCCTCGGTGGCATGCGTCATCTCTAGATGCATTTGAACGTGACGTTCGCGGAGAACGGGTTGGTCCAGGTGATGTCGACCACCGCGCCGAACCCGCTGTAGCCGCGGCTGATGCACATGGCCGTCAGGAAGGCGATGAAGCCGACTCCCAGCACGATCGCCGCCGCGACAGCCACGACGATCACGGGGTTGTCGCTCGTCTCGTATTTCTGCTGGAGCGCCTCGAGGGCCCTCGCGGGCGCCTGTGGGAGTGAGTAAAGGTGCGTCATTGCATTCGACATCTATGTCTTCCTTCGTGATGGTATCCGATGATCATCGGCTCACCGCGAAGGTATGCGAGAGTGACTCTCGGTCTCGACCAACGATGAGTCAGGGTTTCTGACTTTCGGCCAGAGGCGGGCTGCATCCGTTCGTCGAGGGGGTGATCCCCCTCGACACATCGCCATCGTCGCCGAGGTGTTGTCGTGGATCGGCCTGGGCATCGGCAGATGAGCGCGAGTCCCTGTGCCGGAGAGCCGGAGCCGTCACCACGCGGAGACGATAGATTCCGTTCATGCGGCTGACGACACTGCCCGGCGGGGCGAGCTGGACCCATACGGGAGTGAGGGCCGGGTTCGAGGTCGCCTTCTTCCAGGTACTGAGCGGCGGCCATCGGCTCACCGGCCACACCACCGCGCACGAGTCCTCTGCGCTGTGGTCGGTCGGCTACGACGTGAGCGTGGACCGCTCGTGGACAACGGTGGCGGTGCAGGCGTCCAGCCTCACGAACACGGGGAGGAGTGAGGTGACGCTGGCGCGCGACGACGCGGGGCGGTGGACCGTTAACGGCGAGCCGCGACCTGAGCTCGATGGGTGTGTCGACGTGGATTTCGAGTCGTCCGCCGTGACGAACACGCTCCCGGTTCATCGTCTCGACTTCATCGAGGGAGTCGGCGTCGACGTGCCGGCGGCTTTCGTTCGAGCCGAGGACCTGCGGGTGGAACGGCTCGAGCAGCGCTACACGCTGATCGACGCCGGTCCCGACCTGATGGTCTTCCACTACGAGTCATCGACTTTCGAGTTCACGTGCGATCTGCGGTACGACAGTTCGGGGCTCGTCCTGGAATATCCGGGCATAGCGATCAGAGAATCCTAGGCCGCGGTCGAGCCCGGGTCGCGGTCGAACCGCGGCTGCGGCCCAACTCAGATCCCGCCCCGCAGCTGCACGATTCGCGCGTCAGAGGAACAGCGGCACCAGAGACACGATCAGGCCGAGCACGCCGACTCCGGTGAACACGATCCCGAGCGTCCGCACCACACGGCGGAAGTGCGGAGGGTCGCCGATCCGTGCCCTCGTCGGGTCGTTGGTGCTGACGACGCCCGTGGTCCAGCCGGCTGTCGCCGGCTCGCCCCGGCGCAGCATCCGCTCGCGGAAGTCGTCGCCGGCGAACCAGCGGGCGAGCAGCTCGCCGTCGCGCTCGACGACGGCGATCTCGATCGGGAGCCAAGGCCCCTCGGCAAGGCGCACGAGCATCGCCACGATCAGCAGCGGCAGACCCAGCCCCAGACCGATCCACGACAGCACCTCGGCGACGAGCGCGAGGGTGTCGAGGGGCTGCATGAGTTCATCGTAGGGACGTCTCGAGCCATCGGAGAAACAGAGCCCCGAAGCGCTCTGTGCCGGAATACCGCAGGTGTATTCCGAGATGCGCGTAATGGGAGGCCTCTTTCCTGATCTCTTAGGAGGACCACGACTGGGAGTGGTCCGAGTAGATGCAGAAGATGATGACTGGGGAGTGTGATGTCGTGCGTGCACGCAGAACGATGAGTGGCGACGAGATGTCGCCGCGACGGATCGAGAACGGAACCGGGGGCGTATCGCCGAGGCGACGCGTCGTCGCGATCGTGGTGGCGATGCTCATGGGCATCGCGGGTCTGCTCGGGGGTGCGCTGCCCGCCGCTGCCGCACCGACGGTGACCTACCCCGGTGCGATCTCGAACGTGGTGCTCGAGGGGCAGAACGGGGGCGGCCCGCTCGAGCAGTGGCAGACCGTGCGGATCTCGGGGGACTGGAGCGTGCCGGAGGGGGCGCACGCCGGGGAGACCTTCGGGATGACCCTGCCCGCCGAGTTCAGCCGCCAGTCCGCGGGCACGTTCGACATCCTCGACCCTGAGACGAACGAGGTCATGGCGACGTGTGTCGTCGCGGCCGGCCAGGGGCCTGAGATGGTGTGCACCCTCACCGACGCGGTCGAGGGCAAGGAAGACGTCGGAGGCGCCTTCTGGATGCAGGCCAGAGCATCGCAGTCCACGACGAACGAGACGGTCGATTTCGACCTGGGTGACACGATCGAGATCGTCGACCTCCCCGGAGACGGCGGCATCGTGCCCGCCAACCCCACGGAGCAGGCGAAGCCCTACAAGTTCGGTGGCCAGACCACGACCGACGGGCGGCTGAAGTGGGTCGTCGGTGTACCGAGCGGATATGTCACCGACGGATCCTTCACGATCGCCGACACCCTCGACGGCACCCACAGCGCCCACCACTACACGGGCGAGGTGCTGCTGCGACAGCAGGCGGTGGAGAACGGGCAGCTCGCAGGCGGGTGGACCGTTCTCGGTCCCGAGAGCTACCAGGCGGTGTTCGCGGACGACGGCGGGTCTTTCCGCTTCACGGCATCCGGGCTCCCGGCCGGCGGCTTCGCCTACGAGCTGATCTACTACACGCAGGCAGACGGGCCGGTGGCTCCGGGTGAGATCTTCGGCAACAAGGCGGTCGTGAACACCTTCGAGACGTCGGCCACGCACACCGTCACCGAGACCGGCGGAGGGGGCGGAACGGGTGTCGATTTCACCCGGTTCTCGATCACGAAGGCGCTCACCGGCCCGCAGGCCGATGCCGCACGGTCGGCCACCTACACGGTGAGATATTCCGTCAAGGGCTCCGAGGCTCCCGCAACGACGATGACCGTCCCGGTCGGCGAGTCCGTCGACAGCATGCGGGCGCCCCTCGGGTCGACCTTCGTGATCGAGGAGGTCGACCTGCCGAGTATCGAGGGCATCACGTGGGGGCCCTGGACGATCACCGGTGACGGCGTCGTCGACGTCGGCAACGGCACCTTCGAGGTCACGCCGTCATCGAAAGCGGGGGTGGCGCTGACGCTCACCAACACCGCGAATCCGGTGACGCCGCCGCCGTCCGTTCCGCCGACGACGCCCCCGCCGACGGTTCCGCCGACCGTTCCGCCGACCCCGACGACGCCTCCGGGCGTGCGGACTCCGCCTCCCGGCGGGCTGGCGGTGACCGGAGGCGAGATCGGGTACGGGTTCCTGGCCCTCGCGATCGCGCTGATCGCCGGTGGCGGCATCGCCACCGGAGTCGCGGCCCGGCGCCGTGCCCGCACTGATCGAGTCTGAGCGGACGGGATGCAGACGACACGAGGCGGTCACCGAAGGGTGACCGCCTCGTGTCGTCTGTCGGGCGTGCGGTCAGGCCCGAAGGCGAACCGCACGCGGGTCAACGGATCGCGGAGACCGCGCCACCGACGATGACGGCGACGATCGTCGTCCAGCCGATGATCGCCACGGCCTGCCAGATGAGGATGCGTGCCTTGCCGATGCCCGAGGCGGCGAGCATCGTCGCGGTGAAGTGGGTCGGCAGGAGCAGCGGGCCGAGCAGGCTGACGCCCGGCACGCCGTAGCGCTCGAACGCGCGCTGGAACTTCTCGCGGCGGGCCCTGCCACGATCGGTGGCGCCGGCGTCGACGGGCTCCGAGACAGCGCTGCCGACGCTGCCGACGCTGCCGGCGCTGCCGGCGACGACCGCCTCTCGGTTGCGGGTGCGCTTGACGATCGCCGAGCGGGCGCCCGAGCCGGCGATCACGAGGATGGCGACGCAGAGGAAGTTGCCCACGATCGCGGCGATCGCGGCGATCACCGGATGGATGCCGCCGATGATGCCGATCGACACCGCGCCTTCGCCCTCGATGAACGGGATCGCGCCGGCGAGCGCGACGATGAGCGGCTGGATGAGTTCGGGCACCTGGGCGACGAAGCCCTGGAACGTCTCGATGAGGTTCATGGATCTCTCCCTGTGGTCTGTGCGCCGGTCTCTCCGCCGCGATGACTACAGTCCATCGCTCATCGTGCGTCGGCGGCAGTGTCGGGTCGTCACCGCTTTGCAGGTGCTTCTCCTGCGGCATCCGTGACATCTGTCACGGTCGTATCGTGGGGGACATGAGCCCCTCCTCCCGCACGGTCGATCCGCTCGTCGATCCCCCTCCCGGTCAGCGGCAGCTCGCCCGCGGCATCACTGCGACCTGGTGGTACACGTTCTCGGCCGTCGTCTTCCTCGAGCTGTTCCTCGTGCTCGTGTGGGCGCTGCAGGCACTGGCCGTTCCGGAGCCGGGAGCCGGGTGGATCGTCGTGGGCGTCGGAGGACTCGTCTGGTGGCTCTCGACGATCATGCTGCTGTGGGCGTATCGGCATCGCGTCGACGCCGAGCCCGGCATCGCCTGGACGCGCATCGCGCCGCCGCTGCTCATCGCGGTCGTCTACGGGGTGATCGCCGGGGTGGTGGTCGACAGCTGGCTGCTCGCGCTGATGCCGGTCGCGCAGTCCGTGGTGCTGCTCAACTGGCCCAAGGGCATCCGGCTGCGGGTCGTGGCGCTCATGACCGCCCTGCTGATCGGCGCCGCGTTCGTCGACGGCGCGAGGGGAGCGGTCCAGACGGAAGGGCCGGGGTGGCTCGCCGCGTTCTACGCGATCGTCATTCCGGCGATGTCGGTGAGTTCGCTCTGGTGGTGGGATGTTCTGGTCACCCTCGACCGGGCGCGGGCCTCGGAAGCCCGTCTCGCTGCGACCCAGGAGCGTCTGCGCGTCGCCACCGACGTGCACGACCTGCAGGGCCACCACCTGCAGGTGATCGCCCTGCAGCTCGAACTCGCCGAGCGCCTGCTGGCCCTCGATCCGGATGCCGCGCTCGAGCAGCTGCGTGCCGCACGGGTGAGCGTCGACGAGGCGCGACAGGGCACGCGCGATCTTGCGACGCGGTTCCGTTCGGTGCCCCTCGGCGACGAGGTGGCGAACGCCCGCGACCTGCTCGCGGCCGCCGGCATCCAGGTGCAGGCTGAGATCGCTCCCGATGCCGATGACGCGCCGTCCGCGGCGCTCGGCCCGGTGATCAGGGAGACCACGACGAATGTGCTGCGCCATGGAGCGGGCGGGCACGCGCGTCTCGCCCTGGGGCGCGCGCCCGAGGGCTGGCGGTACGAGGTGGCGAACGATGTCGGCGCGGATGCCGTGGTGCAGCCGATCGGCTCCGGGCTGGACGGCGTCAGGCGGCGCATCTCGGAGGCCGGCGGCACGCTGGAGATCCGTGATGATGAGGGTGAGTTCGTCGTCGTCGTGACCGTGCCCGCGGCGAGGGCGACATCGGACGAGAGGGCCATGCGATGATCCGGGTGCTGCTTGCCGACGACGAGGGGATGATCCGCTCCGCGCTGGCCGCGCTGCTGCGGCTCGAGGGCGACATCGAGGTCGTCGCCGAATGCGTCGACGGCGAGGAGGCGCTCGCCCGGGCGCTGGAGCTGAAGCCCGACGTGTGCCTGCTCGACCTCGAGATGCCGGGCCTCGACGGGGTCGAGGTGGCCGAGAAGCTCAGCAGGGCGATAGCGACGCGATGCGTGGTCGTCACCCGCCACGCACGTCCCGGAGTGCTGCGGCGGGCGCTCGCCTCGGGCGTCTCGGGGTTCCTGCCGAAGTCACGGGGCGCCGATCAGGTCGCCGACGTGATCCGCCGCGTCGCCGCGGGCGCGAGATACGTCGACCCCGAGATCGCCGCCGACGCGCTCAGCGACGAGCGCTCGCCGCTGACCGATCGTGAGCTCGACGTGCTGCGCGCGGGGCGCCGCGGCGAGACGACGGGGCAGATCGCTCGGAGCCTCTCGCTCGCCCCCGGCACGGTACGCAACCACATCTCCGCGGTGCTGGCGAAGCTCGGGGTCGGCACGCGGCAGCAGGCGGTGCTGATGGCCGAGGCTCGCGGCTGGATCTGAGTCGACTCAGCCGTGTTCGCGGCCGTCGTGGCCGTGGCCGCCGTCGTGCCCGTCGTCGTGCCCGTGGTCGTGATCGTGGTCGTGCCGGTGGTCGTGGTCGTGCTCGCGGCCGTCGTCATCATGGTCGTTCTCGAGGATCATGCCGACGGAGGTGGCGCACGCGTCCCCGCGCCAAGCCTCCAGGCCCTCCCGCACGGCGAAGACCGCGATCACGAGTCCCGCGACCGCATCCGCCCACCACCATCCGAACAGACTGTTGAGCGCGAGGCCGATCAGCACCGCAGCCGACAGGTAGGTGCAGATCAGCGTCTGCATCGAGTCGGCGACAGCGGTGGCCGAGCCGATCTCGCGGCCCGCACGCCGCTCGGCGAGCGACACGACCGGCATGATCGCGACGCTCAGAGCGGTGAGCACGAGACCGACCGTGCTGTGCTCCGGTCGTTCCCCGCCGATCAGCGCCCACAGCGAGGTCGCCGTGACATACGCAGCGAGCGCGAAGAACGCGACCGCGATCACTCGCAGTGTGGGCTTCTCCCACCGTTCGGGGTCGCGGCGGGTGAACTGCCACGCGACGGCGGCGGCCGAGAGCACCTCGATGCTCGAGTCCAACCCGAAGCCGATCAGGGCGGCGGAGGAGGCGACGGAGCCTGCCGCGATCGCCACGACGGCTTCGATGAGGTTGTAGACGATGGTGAACGCGACGATGAGACGGATGCGGCGCTGCAGCCGTGCTCGTCGCTCGGGGGTGATCGTGAGGGTCGACATCAGCAGGTGCATCCGTCGGAGTCGCAGCAGTCGGGCTCGACGATCAGCATCACACGCATCAGCTCGTCCAGTGCCGGGGCGAGGTGCGGGTCGGCGAGCTGATAGCGGCTGCGGCGTCCGTCGGGGGTCCCCTCGACGAGGCCGCATCCGCGCAGGCACGCCAGATGATTCGAGAGGAGCTGGCGGCTGACGCCGAGCTCGTCGGCCAGATCGGAGGGGTAGGCCGGAGTCTCGCGGAGCGCCAGGAGGATCGCCGCCCTCGTCGGATCCGAGAGGGCATGCCCGAGGCGAGCCACGGCGGCGGTGTGGGTGGGGGAGGCGGTCAGCGTCACACGCCCACTGTACACGGAACGCTGAACTCAGAGAACTCTGTATCGACGAGACCTCAGTCGGCCGGCCCGATGATCACCGCCGACTCGGAGGGGAGCGCGATGGTCCGCGTGGTCACGCGCACCGGCGTCGTCTCGAGCAGCACCCGGGCGTCGGGTGCGAGGTCGAATTCGACGTCGTCGGCGGTCAGGTTCACCAGCACCGACACGTCGCCCCGGTCGAGGCGGTACGCGCGGGCATCGGGTGCGGCGTCCTGGTGCATCACGGTCACCTGCGTGTGCGCGAGATCGGGGTCGGTGAGATCGGGCAGTTCTCGTCGCAGTGCGATCAGCCGTCGATGGAGATCGAGGATGCGTGCCTGGTGGGGGCGGCCGAGCTCGTCCCAGTCGAGGTGCGAGCGCTCGAAGGTCTGCGGATCCTGCGGGTCGGGCACCTGGGCGGGGTCCCACCCCATGCGCGCGAACTCGGCGATGCGCCCCTCGGCGGTCGCCGTGGCGAGCTCCGGCTCCTCGTGCGAGGTGAAGAACTGCCAGGGGGTGTTCGCCCCCCATTCCTCGCCCATGAACAGCATCGGCGTGCCCGGTGCGGTCAGGGTGAGCACCGCGGCGACGGCCAGACGGTCGGTCGACAACGATGCCGAGAGGCGGTCGCCCGCGGCCCGGTTCCCGATCTGATCGTGGTCCTGCGTGAAGGTGACCAGGCGCCAGGCCGGCACCTCGGCCGGCAGCGGATGCCCGTGCGGGCGGTCGCGGAACGACGAGTAGGTGCCATCGTGGAAGAAGCCGCCCTGTGACACCTTCTTCACGGCATCCGGGGCCGCGAAATCGGCGTAGTAGCCCTCGGTCTCCCCGGTGAGGGCGACGTGCATCGCGTGGTGCCAGTCGTCAGACCACTGCGCGGTGAGCCCGTATCCTCCTTCGTCCCTGGGCAGGAGGAGGGTGGGGTCGTTCAGATCGGACTCCGCGATGAGGGTGAGCGGTCGGCCGAGCTCGGCGGCGAGAGCATCGACGCGTTCCGCCATCTCCTGGAGGATGTGCGGGGTCTGCTCGTCGTGCAGCGCGTGCACGGCATCGAGGCGCAGACCGTCGACGTGGAAGTCGCGCAGCCACATCAGCGCGTTCTCGAGGATGTACTCGCGCACGCTCGGCTCGCTCAGATCCAGCGAATCCCCCCACGACGTGTTGTGCTCGCCGTCGCGCAGGTAGGGGCCGAACTCGGGAAGATAGTTGCCGCTCGGACCGAGGTGGTTGTAGACGACGTCCTGGATCACCGCGAGCCCCCGGGCGTGCGCGGCATCGACGAGGCGCTGGTAGCCCGCGGGCCCACCGTATCCCTCGTGCACGGCGTACCAGAGCACGCCGTCGTATCCCCAGTTCCACCGTCCGCTGAACGCGTTCACCGGCAGCAGCTCGATGTGGGTGACACCGAGGGCGACGAGGTGGTCGAGTCGTCCGATCAGCGAGTCGAGGGTCCCCTCCGGGGTGAAGGTCCCCACGTGCAGCTCGTAGACGACGCCACCGGCGAGCTCGCGCCCCGCCCAGTCGCCGTCCGTCCACTCGAACCGCGACGCGTCGAAGAGCGCAGACGGTCCGTGCACACCCCGGGGCTGGCGACGCGACCGGGGGTCGGGGCGCAGCGTCGAGCTCCCGTCGAGCAGGAATCCGTAGCGCTCGCCTTCGGCCATGGCCACATCGGAGCTCCACCAGCCGTCGGGCTGCCCCTCACGGCTGAGATCGTGCTCCGAGATGGTCACGCAGGCCGGGGTGAGGCGACGGAGCCGCACGGAATCGGCGCGGGGCGCCCAGACGGAGATCATCGGTCCTCCACCAGCAGGGCGACGGGATAGGTGTCGAGAAGTTCCGACAGGTGCACGGGACCGGCGGCGATCCGGCGCCCCGTGAGCACGTCGGTCGCCGGGATCTCACGTCGCAGCAGCACCGTGTCGCCCCACCCGCCGCGGGCGGCGAGGCCGACGGGAAGGCGGGTCGCGACGGCGAGGACGCCACCGCGATCGACGGCGACGGCGTGCGCGGACGCCTCGCCGGCCACCGTGCCGGGGCGGTAGCCGTCGAAGAGCTCATCGTGGTCGCGTCGCAGGCGCAGCGCGCGCGACACGACCAGCATCTTCGCGGCACCGGAATCGTCGACCGGGGGGAGGATGCCGCGCGCGGCCTCCTCGTCCACACGACGCAGCAGGTCGGCGCGCGCACCGAAGTCCACGGGCCGCCGATTGTCCGGATCGACGAGCGAGTGGTCCCACAGCTCGGTGCCCTGGTATACGTCCGGCACGCCGGGGGCCGTGAGCTGCAGGAGCTTCGCGGAGAGGGAGTTCACCCGTCCGGCGTCGACGATCTCGGCCACGAAGGCGTCGAGCAGCGGGCGTGCGGGCCCCTCGGTGGCCTGCGCGATCGCGATGACCCCCTTCTCGAAGTCCTCATCCGGATGCTGCCAGGCGGTGGATTCCGCAGCCTCTCGGGCGGCCTTGAGCCCGTACTGGCTCATCCGCTCGGCCGTGATCGGCCAGGCACCGACCGCCGCCTGCCAGAGCAGAGCGTCGAGGGGGCCGTGCCCGGTCGAGGCGATGCCGCGCAGCTGGGTGAGGACCTCGGCCCAACGCTCCGGCATCTCGGCGAGCACCGAGAGTCGCGCCCTGACATCCTCCGAGCGCTTCGTGTCATGGGTCGACAGTGCCGTCAGCGAGTGCGGCCACGAGGCGAGTCGCGCGCGCTGGGCGTCGTGGAAGGCGTCGACCGTGATCGAGGCGATCGACGGATCGCCCCCGACCTCGGTGAGCGTGCCGAGGCGCGTGTGCCGATAGAACGCCGTGTCTTCGACGCCCTTCGCCATCACGGCGCCGGTGACCTGCGGGAAGCGTTCGGCGATCTCGAGGCCGGTGTCGAAGAGAAGCGGAGCGAGCTCCGCGATCGCGGTCGCCAGGTCGGGCCGTCGCGCGGCGGCATCGTCGAGCGCATGCTGCAGATGCTCGTGCCCGGCAGGCAGGTACGCGCGGTACACGGGGAAGCTCGCGACGATCTCGGCCAGCGCCTCCTCGGCATCCACGACCCCGAACGGCAGGGCGCGGACCAGGCGACGCACCTCGGACCGCAGCAGTTCGTCGGCGATCATCCGCTTGGTCGAATGGATGAGATCCTGCCAGGACTCGGCCTCCGGGAGGCCGGAGTCCTCGCGCAGGCGTGCGTCGAGGTCGTCGAGCGCGCGCACGCCGTCGCCGTCGATCAGCACGCGATCGAACTCGACGAGGGCGTCATACCCGGTGGTGCCGTCGGTGCGCCACCACGAGGGCAGCTCCTCACCGGGCTCGAGGATCTTCTCGACGACCGTATAGGCCGCGCCGGTCGCATCCGCGAGGCGCTCCAGGTAGGCGCCGGGGTCGACGAGCCCGTCGGGGTGGTCCACCCGCAGGCCGTCCGCCAGACCCTCGGTGATCCACCGCACGATCTCGCGGTGGGATTCCTCGAAGACGTCGGGGATCTCGACACGGATGCCGGCGAGCTCGGAGACCGCGAAGAAGCGGCGGTAGTCGAGCTCGGTGTTCTGGTCCTCCCAGAAGCGCAGCTCGTAGTGCTGGGCGTCCAGCAGAGCGGGAAGATCGTCCGCGAGGTCGGCCGTGCCGGGGGCCAGCGGGAGCACGTGGTCGAAGTAGTGCAGCGTGCCGTCGGGGGCGTCGTCTGCGGGTGTCGTGTCGATCGTGATCTCGCCGGCGGCGAGCACCTCGGCGGGCGAGGATCCGAGGATCGGCAGCCGTACCCGGCCCGCCGACATCCGCCGGTCGATGTCGAAGGCGATCGCGTGCCGCGACGAGGTGCCGAGGCGCAGCAGATCCCACCACCAGTGGTTCGCGCGCGGCAGCGCGACGCCGACGTGGTTCGGCACGATGTCGACGAGGATGCCGAGCCCGGCGGCGCGTGCCGCAGCGGCGAATCGCGTCAGGCCCTCGGGGCCTCCGCGCTCCGGATCGACCCGCGAGTGATCGACCACGTCGTACCCGTGATCGGATCCGGGCACCGCCGCGAGCAGCGGCGACAGATACGCCCACGACGCGCCGAGGTCGGCGAGGTACCCCGCCGCCTCCGCCGCATCGTCGAGGGTGAAGCCCTGTCGGATCTGCAGCCGGTACGTCGAGAGAGGTCGTCGCGTCATCGAGGCAGCTCCGGGCTCGGTGCGGGCGCGGGGGCCTCCGCGCGTTCGGTCTGGATGCGCAGCGACGCCTCCACGGAATCGTCGGTGGGCACCTCGGTCTGGTCGACCTCACGCAGCACCAGCATCGAGTGGGCCTCGAGCGTCACCGGGGCGCCGGCGTCGATCGCGGGTCCGCCTGCACGGTCGCCGGCGGTGTCGACGGCGACCTCCCAGGCACGACCGTGCCTCTCGTCGGGGAGCATCGCATCGATCGCATCCGCGCCGCTGTGGAAGTAGACGAGGAAGTTCTGATCCGACACGGGGCGACCACGACGATCCTTCTCGCGGATGCCCTGTCCGTTCAGGAACATGCCGATCGCGAGCCCGAAGCCCGAATCCCAGTCCTCAGGCTGCATCCGAGCTCCGTCGGGGCGCAACCAGACGACGTCGGGCACGCGCTCGCCGTCCTCCGACCGCACTGGGCGTCCGTCGAAGAACCGGCTGCGTCGGAAGGTCGGGTGCGCGCGCCGCAGCCTCGCCACGGCGGCGGTGAACTCGACGAGCGGCCGATCCGCCGCCTCCCAGTCGATCCAGGTCAGCTCGTTGTCCTGCGCGTAGCCGTTGTTGTTGCCGTGCTGGGTGCGCCCGAGTTCGTCGCCGTGGGCGATCATGGGCACGCCCTGCGACAGCAGCAGGGTGGCCAGGAAGTTGCGCTGCTGCCGGGCGCGCACCCGGTTGACGGTCTCGTCGTCGGTCGGTCCTTCCACACCCTGGTTGCTCGAGCGGTTATGCGATTCCCCGTCGTTGTTGTCCTCGCCGTTGGCCTCGTTGTGCTTCTCGTTGTACGAGACGAGGTCGCGCAGTGTGAAACCGTCGTGCGCGGTCACGAAGTTGATCGACGCGACAGGGCGACGGCCCGAGTGCTCGTAGAGATCGGCCGAGCCGGTCAGTCGCGACGCGAACTCGCCGAGGGCCTGCGGCTCTCCGCGCCAGAAGTCGCGCACGGTGTCGCGGTACTTGCCGTTCCATTCGGTCCACTGCGGGGGGAAGTTGCCGACCTGGTAGCCGCCGGGGCCGACGTCCCACGGCTCGGCGATGAGCTTCACCTGCGAGACGATCGGATCCTGCTGCACGAGCTCGAAGAACGCCGCGAGCCGGTCGACGTCGTAGAACTCGCGCGCGAGGGTCGATGCGAGGTCGAAGCGGAAGCCGTCGACGTGCATCTCGGTCACCCAGTAGCGCAGCGAATCCATGATGAGCTGCAGTGCGTGCGGATTTCCGGCGTTGAGGCTGTTACCGGTGCCGGTGTAGTCGGTGTAATACCGTCGGTCCTCTTCGAGGCGGTAGTAGGCCTCGTTGTCGATGCCCCTCATCGAGAGCATCGGACCCATGTGATTGCCCTCGGCGGTGTGGTTGTAGACCACGTCGAGGATGACCTCGATGCCCGCCGCGTGCAGCGCGCGGACCATCGCCTTGAACTCCTGCACCTGCTGGCCGTGCTCGCGGCTGGAGGCGTAGCCGTTGTGCGGGGCGAAGAACGCGAGCGTGTTGTAACCCCAGTAGTTCGAGAGGCCCTTCTCCTGCAGAGTCGAGTCGTTCACGAACTGATGCACGGGCATGAGCTCGAGCGCGGTCACCCCGAGATGCACCAGGTGCTCGATGACCGACGGGTGCGCGATCGCCGCGTACGTGCCACGCAGCTCTTCGGGGACGTCGGGATGCAGCTGCGTGAGCCCCTTGACGTGGGCCTCGTAGATCACGGTCTGCGCATACGGCGTCTTGGGCAGACGGTCGCCGGCCCACTCGAAGAACGGGTTGATGACGACGCCCTTGGCCATGGTGGCGGCCGAGTCCTCGTCGTTGCGCGAATCCGGGTCGCCGAAGGTGTAGCCGAAGAGCGGCTGACCCCAGTCGATCTGACCCGACACGGATTTGGCGTAGGGGTCGAGCAGCAGCTTGTTCGGGTTGAAGCGCTGTCCCTGTGCGGGGTCGTACGGGCCGTGCACACGGTATCCGTAGAGCTGGCCGGGCTGCACCGACGGAAGGTAGCCGTGCCATACGAACGCGTCGACCTCGTCGAGCGGCACCCGCTCCTCATTGCCCTCGTCGTCGAACAGGCACAGCTCGACCTTCTCCCCGCCTTCGCTGAACAGGGCGAAGTTCGTGCCCTGACCATCGAAGGTCGCGCCGAGCGGGTAGGGAGATCCGGGCCAGACGTCGTGGCTCACTGCGCGTGCCGCATCGCGACTGCACGGTGCAGCACGGTCTGGAGAGCATCGTGGAAGTCGTGCACTTGGGCCACCTCGTCGGCTTTCGGGTAGGGGTGGCCGACGTAGCAGACGAAGACCGGATGAACGTGTTCGATGTAACCTATCGGGCCGTCGTGAAAGACGACGTAACGATCGAGGTCGACGCGCTCATAGAGGGGCTCGACCGGAGTCGCGGTTCCCTGTGAAGCCTGGTCCTGAGGGGACTCCCGGTCATGTGCGGCATGGGTCTTCGCAGTCATGATGGCTCCTGATTCTGTTGATGCTCTCACGATAGGAGCGGGGGCGAATCTGGGATATCCCATTGCCAGCAGGGCGATCACGCGCTATGTCTCGAGTCGTGTCCGTGCGTGTGCCTGTCGCCCCGTGAAATCAGGGCGGTCGCACCTGCGACAATGGAATCCCCGCGCCGATCCCGAACCGAGGAGCTTCCGTGCAGTACATCTCCACCCGAGGCGGCATGCAGCCGCTGCCGTACTGCGAGACGCTGCTCGAAGGGCTCGCCCCCGACGGCGGTCTCGCGGTGCCTGAGACGATGCCGACGGTCGACGGCGAGACCCTCGAGCGCTGGCGCGCGCTGACGTACCCGCAACTCGCGACCGAGGTGCTCGGGCTCTTCGCCACCGACATCCCGCGCGCCGATCTCGCGCGCATGACGGCGGCGGCGTACGAGCCGTTCCCCGAGGCGGTCGTGCCGCTGCGGGCGATCGACGAGGACCTCACCCTGGTGGGGCTGTCGGAGGGGCCGACCCTCGCTTTCAAGGACATGGCGATGCAGTTCCTCGGCCAGGTCGTCGAGTACGCCCTCGAGCGCAAGGGCTCCGTGCTGAACATCCTCGGCGCGACCTCGGGAGACACGGGATCCGCGGCCGAGCACGCGCTGCGCGGCAAGGATCGCATCTCGGTCTTCATGCTCTCGCCGAAGGGACGCATGAGCGCCTTCCAGCGCGCGCAGATGTTCTCGCTCGACGACGAGAACATCCACAACATCGTCGTCGACGGCGTCTTCGACGACTGCCAGAACCTCGTCAAGAAGCTCGCGGGCGACCTCGATTTCAAGCGGGCGCAGAACCTGGGTGCGGTCAACTCCATCAACCTCGCGCGCATCACCGCGCAGGTCGTCTACTACTTCTGGGCCTGGCTGAGGGCGACGGACGTCGGCGGATGGACCGAGGTGTCGTTCACGGTGCCGTCGGGAAACTTCGGCAACATCCTCTCCGGGTTCTTCGCGAAGCAGATGGGGCTGCCGATCCGTCGCCTCGTCCTCGCGGCGAACGAGAACAACGTGCTCGACGAGTTCTTCCGCACCGGGGTCTACCGACCCCGCAGCGCCGCCCAGACCCTGGCGACCTCGAGCCCCTCGATGGACATCTCGAAGGCGTCGAACCTCGAGCGCTTCATCTTCGAGCTGGTGGGTCGCGACGCCTCGCGCGTGGTCAGCGCCTGGAAGGACCTCGACGACAAGGGGCACTTCGACTTCACCGCGGACCTCTCGCGGTTCATCGAGGAGTTCGGCATCGTGAGCGGCACCTCGACGCATGCCGACCGGCTCGCCACGATCGAAGCGGTCTACGACGCCTCGGGCGACATCATCGATCCGCACACGGCCGACGGCGTCAAGGTCGCACGGGAGTACATCGAGCCCGGAGTGCCGATGCTGGTGCTCGAGACCGCGAAGCCGCAGAAGTTCGCCGAGACGATCCGTGAGGCGATCGGCGTCGAGCTCGAGTACCCGTCGGAGCTGCGCGCGATGCTGGATGCGCCGCAGCGCACCACAGAGATGGCCGACGACGAGCACGAGCTGCGGGCGTTCATCGAGGCGAACGCGCTGCGCTGACCCCCGCTCAGGCGGGAAGCGCCTTCACCGCCGCCGTGAGGACCTGAGGCACGGTCGGCACGCCCACGGCGCGGAACACCTCGGTGCCGGACGCATCACGGATGATCACCGTCGGCGTGGAGCGGATGTCGAGGGCTTCGGCCGCATCCGGTTCGTGGGCGACATCGATCTCGGTCACCGTCGCGTCCGGGAGGAACCGCACGGCATCCGCGAGCACCGCGCGCGTGCGCGAGCACGCCCCGCAGAACGCGGATGTGACGAGCGTCAGTTCCATCGTGCCCCCTCTCGATCCTTCCGGTGCAACCGAATGGCTCGACGCGGTGTTCCCGACCGTGGTTTCCGCATCTCGGTCACGCCGACAGCGCGGGGTCCGCGTCAGCGGTCCGCAGGAGCCGCCCGGGGATGCAGCACGCCCGAGGCCGCACCGAGTGCGGCACCCACCAGGGTGTCGACGATCCGCTCCCCGGCGACCTGCATCGATCCGATCTCGCCGGTCGCCGCCCCGGTGAGCAGCAGCACCAGCGGAGTGATGAACACGAGCGCCAGGGCGTAGTTGCGCACGACCACGAGCTCGATCGTGAACTGCAGGGCACCCAGCAGCAGTGCCAGCCAGAGTCCCGACGGATGCAGCAGCGCGAGCAGTGCGTACACCCCCGCTCCGACCACCGTCCCGAGCATGCGGTGCAGTCCTCGCTGCACGGCGGCGCGCCGGGCGGCGGCGACCCCGACGACGGCGACCGCGGATCCGACGATCCAGTACGTCCGGGTCGGATCGATGAGCAGGCCCAGCAGCACGCCGAGGACCGCGACGATCGCCACCCGCAGCACGAGCATCCGCGAATCCGCGGTGAACGCGGGCCCGGGCAGGAGTCGCCGCAGCGGTGTCGGGGCGATCGCCCGAGCTCGGGGGAGGAGCAGCGGCGCCATCGCGACCGCGTAGGAGAACGTGCAGCCCGCCGCGAGGGCCGTGATGTAGCCGGCCGGCGGGATCGGCGAGCTGGCGACGACGTGAGCGGAGAGTCCGAACACCAGCACGAAGAACAGGGGTCCGGGCGGGCCGAGGCGGAATCCGAACGAGAGAGCCGCGCTGACGATCGCGACGACGACCACGCCGACGCTCACCAGCCACGGGCTCACGGAGGCCAGGACGCCGAGAACGGCGCTGACGATGAGGCCAGCGGCCACGAACGGCAGGATCCGCGCCCGGTCGATCACCGGCGCGGCGCCCGCGAAGAGCACGGTGAACGCCCCGGATGCTGCTATGTAACCGAGCGACGGTGCACCGAGCACCGTCATGACGGCGATCGGAACGGCGATGCCGAGAGCGGCCTGCGTCGCCAGGTGCCAGCGCGGACCGCGCGTGGGGGCCAGAGCGAACAGACTCATCCCTCCATTGTCTCGCTCCTCGCTCGCTGCCCGTGACACGCAGGGCCGGCGATACGATGGCCGACGTGACCGCACCCCGCCCCGGAATCGCCGAGCGCCTCGCGCAGATGATCCAGCTGCCGACCGTGTCGGCCGAACTCGCACAGCGGGGAACCGGGCCGTTCGAGGACTTCGCGGCGCTGATCGCCGAGCTCTATCCGCTCGTGCACGAGCGGCTCGCCCTCGAGAGGCACACCGAGTTCGGGCTGCTCTTCCACTGGACTGGCAGCGGCGCCGCGCCCGGCGGCCCTGTGGTGCTCATGGCCCACTACGACGTCGTGCCGGTCGACGAGAGCGACGCGTGGACGCATCCGCCGTTCGCCGGAGTGATCGCCGACGGCCTGGTGCACGGGCGGGGCGCGCTCGACGACAAGGGGCCGTTGCTCGTGGTCCTCGAAGCCGTCGAGAACCTCCTCGCCGAGGGCGTCGTGCCTGCCCGAGACGTCTACCTCTCGTTCGGCGGCAACGAGGAGACCTACGGAGATGCCGCCCGGGAGATCGCCCGCACGTTCCGCGAGCGCGGCATCGTGCCCTGGCTCGTGGTCGACGAGGGCGGCGCCGTCGTCGACGCCCCGCTGCCGTTCGTCCCCGGTCGCGCCGCCATGATCGGGGTCGGCGAGAAGGGGCTCATGACCCTCACGCTCTCGGCGCGCGGCGACGGCGGGCATGCCTCGGCGCCTCCGACGCGCACTGCCGTTCGTCGGATCGCTCGTGCCGTCGACCGCCTGGGACCGTCGACGTTCCGTCCCCGCCCGTCGAGGGCGATCGGACGGATGCTGTCGCAGCTCGGCGCGCAGACTCCGGGGCCCGCAGGGCTGCTGCTGCGGCTGCTGGGCTCCGCGCGCTTCCTCACCGGTCGTCTGTTCGCCGCGCTCGGCGGCGAGTCGGCGGCTCTCGTGCGCACGACGGTGGCACCCACCATGCAGTCCGGCGGCACGGCCTCGAACGTCCTCCCCTCCCAGGCATCTGCGACCCTCAACCTGCGGATCGCGCTGGGGGAGACACCGCAGCAGGCCGTGCTGCGGGTTCGCAGACGCATCCGCGATCCACTCGTCACGGTGAGGGTCGAGGAGGCGAGTGCTCCGTCACCCGAGTCCGCGACCGACAACGCCCAGTTCGCCCTGCTGGCCGAGGCGCTCGCGGTGTCGCATCCGGGCGTCGCCGCGGTGCCGTACGTGATGATGGCGGCGACGGATTCGAGGCACTTCCATCGCTTCGCCCCCGCCGTCTACCGGTTCGCTCCGTTGGAGATGTCGAATGCCCAGCGCGCGTCGATCCACGGGGTCGACGAGAACGTCGAGATATCCGCACTCGAGCGGGGTGTGATGTTCTACCGCGCCCTCATCCTCGGGCTAGGGTGATCTCACCCCGCCGGGTGCTCGAGCGCCCGGACATCCCTTCCCTCGAGGAGCCGCGATGACGCGCAGTCGGACTCTGGGCACCCTGGCCACGGTCGTCGGGTTCCTGGCCTTCGTCGAATTCACCAGCGGCGTCCTGCAGGGCTATTACACGCCCATGCTCACCGACATCGCGCGGCATCTCGGCATCCATGATGCCGACGTCAACTGGCTCGAAGGCACCCAGCTCATGCTGTCGGCGCTCGTCGTGCCGGCGTTCGCGAAGCTCGGCGACATGGTCGGCCACAAGCGGATGCTGCTGATCTCCACCGCGCTGACCGCCGCAGCGGCCCTGGTGCTGCCGTTCACCGACTCCTTTGCGGTGTTCCTCATCGGCTGGACGCTGATGGGCTTCTACGTCGTGTGGCTGCCGCTCGAGATCGCGCTGATCTGGTCGCGCTCCCGGCGCATGGAAGGACGCTCGTCGATCACGGCGAAGGCGGCGGGACTCCTGGTCGCGGCGCTCGAGGGCGGTGCCATCATCGGGGCGCTGGTCGGCGGGGCTCTCATCGACGTGCTGCCGCTGACTGTCGTGCTCCTCATCCCGGCCCTGCTCATCGTCATCTGCTTCTTCGTCATCCTGTTCGGGGTGAAGGAGTCGCCCGATCCGACGGGCGGCGTCTTCGACACCGTCGGCGTCGTGCTCATCTCGATGGCATTGATCTGCTTCACGGGTGGTCTCAGCCTGCTGCGTCTCGAGGGCGGGCTCGTGAACCCGTGGTCGTGGGCGGTGGTGCTCCTCGGCATCCTGCTCGTGATCCCTTTCGTGCTCTGGGAGCTGCGCTGCGAGGACCCGGTCATCGACGTGCGCATGTTCCGCTCGCCTGCGCTCGGCCCGGTGTTCCTCACCGCCGGACTGTTCGGCGTCAGCGTGCTCGGGGCACAGGCCCCGCTGTCGACCTTCGCCCGCACCGACCCCGGCGAGTACGGCTACGGGCTGGGCACGACCGGGTTCGCGACCTCCTTGATCATCGGCCTGTATCTGATCGCCATGATCGTCGGCGCCCTGCTTTTCCCGGTGATCGCGCGGGTGCTCACTCCGCGGGTGACTCTCATGGGAGCGTCGCTGCTCGTGGGCATCGGATTCCTCCTCTTCCTGCCGTTCCACGATTCGTATCTGCAGGTCGTCACGAACATGGCCGTCGTCGGGCTCGGATCGGGTGCGCTCGTGGCGGCTCTTCCCGCAGCGGCCGCCTCGGCCGCGCCCCCGACCCAGACCGGTGTCGCGACGGGACTCACGAACTCGGTCAAGACGGTGGGCGGGGCGATCGCGTCGTGCGTGTTCGGCATCGCGCTGCTGAACGGCGTGAGCGGAGCGGCCGAGGGCACGGCCGGATCCTTCGCCGGCTACATCACCGTCTGGGTGGTCTGCGGTGTCACCGCACTCGTGGCGGCCGCGATCCTCGTGTTCGTGCCGAAGGAGGCGTTCACCGACCGGGCGGATGCGGAAGCCGTCGCCGCCCCCGTGGTCTGACGTCAGTCGCAGTCGCAGTCGCGGTCGCGGTCGCAGTCGCAGTCGCAGTCGCGGTCGAGGTCGAGATCGAGGTCGAGATCGAGGAACCGAGAGATCTCGACCCACGCGTGCTCGCCGAGAGTCCTGTCAGCGGCTGCGCTCCCGCCTCGCGCCATGGCGACTCCGCCGTCGGCGGGCACCTCGCCAGGGAGGATGAGACGATGCCCGGCATCGGGATGCTCCACAGTCGTCGTCCGTCTGCCGTGGACCAGTCGTCGCTGCGTGATCGCGGCCGCGAACTCGGTACTGGGCCACACGCGGTCGTCGCCCCCAGTGACGAGCAGCAGGTCGCCGGTGATTCGCTCGACGGGAATGGTTGCCGCCTCGGTCCGCGCCGAGTCGAGCGCCAGGCTCGACGAGTACAGCGAGAGGTACTCCGGCGGATCGGTGGTCGCAGTCCATGCAGGGTCGAAGGCGACCGATGGCAGTGGAGCGCCGTCCAGCGTCCAGTGGGAGGACCACTGCCCATCCGCCAGCCCGGACCAGACGACCGACGAGGGAGAGGCGGCGACGGTCGTGTCGATGTCCACCGTGCTGGCGGTGACGAGAGCTGCCTCGGCCCCGAACGATGTTCCGAAGATGGCCACGCGATCGTGATCCCGTCGCAGCAACTCGATCTGATCGATGAAAAGTTCTATCGGCACCTCGTGCGGCACCGGTCTCTGACCCACTCCGCCGAACCAGCGGATGGCGCGCACCCGTGCTCCGCGACGGCTGAGGAGATCCGCGCGAGCCGATTCGAGTCTTCCGCTGGAACCGGCGAGCAAGAGCACCGCCGTCCCTCTGGGGTGCGCGGGCAGCGCGTCGTAGGTGTCATCCGAAGAGAGCGGCGAAGGCATGTGGCGTCGTCCGAAGTCAGTCGCGGTCGAGGCCGAACGAGCGCTTGACCACGGCCTGCATGTCGCGGTCGATCCCGTCGATGCGGGTGTTCACGGTGTCGAAGCGGGCGTTCATCTCATTGCGGAGTCCGCCGATCTGAGCGTTCATCTCGCCGCGGAGTCCGCCGATCTGGGCGTTCATCTCTCCGCGGAGTCCGCCGATCTCTCCGCGGAGTCCGCCGATCTCGGCCCGGACGACGCGGATGAAGAGTGTCGACACGACCGTCATCATCCCGAGCATGAGCGCAGTGAACGAGCCGATCATCGTCCAGATCTGAGCGTCGTTCATGAGGTGCACCGTGTCATCTTCGCATCGTTCCAGACGACGCATCGAGATCCACGTCGCTGTATACCGTCATCCCGAGTACAGGGGAAAACGTGGATTGCAGCCGAGACGTGCAGGACAGGCGCAATAGCTCGGTGACCCGCCCTGGCGTCACCCTGCCGCGCGGGGCGGATTGTGCATGAACTCGATGCGGATGCCGTCGTCGTCCTCCACGAACGAGGCGTAGTACCGGTCCGTGTACCGCGGGTACTCCTTCGGATCGCGGACGGAGGACCACCCCGCGTCCAGAGCGACCGCGTGCAGTCTGTCGACCTCGTCGCGCGACGCGACCGCGAAGGCCATGTGCTGCCAGCCGACGCGTCCGTGACGGTGCGGGCCCGAGCTCTCGTCCCACGCGTACAGGATGATCTCGGTCTCTTCGCCGTGATGCCACGAGATCGAGTGATCGTCTCCCGGCCCGCTCTCGTATCCGAGAGCTGTCAGCACGGGATGGAACTGCGCCGTTCCGCGTTCGAGGTCGTCGACGGTGATGCCCAGGTGATCGAGAAGAGCCATGCCGCCAGTCTTGCAGGAGGTTTCGGCGTCGCGCCAGAGGGCTCAGCCGGGTATTGCCCAGGGAAGCGCCCTCTACTACTGAGGGTGGTCAGAGCTCGATGCCGTGATCTTCGTCGTTGACCCCGGCGTTGCGTCCGCGGCGGGACTCGTAGCCGATGAACCAGCCGAGCCAGACGATCGCCGCGAGCAGGATGCCGAGCCAGACGTTCTGGAAGATCAGACCGATCACGATCCCGAGGATCAGGAGTCCTGCGGTCACGAGCAGGCGGAGAGCAGTGCGGGACATGGCCTCAGCCTAGAGGTGATCGAGCCACGAGCCGATCGCTCGCGGACGGGTCAGCGCGAGCGGTGGTCTTCGGGAGAGAGCCGCGGGCCGCGGCGGGGTTCGCTCACGCCGCTCGCGAAGATCAGCCTGATCACCCGCTGCCGGTGACCGGCCCAGGGCGCGAGGAGCTCGAGCATCCCGTCGTCATCGGTCCGGTGCCCGGTGAGTGCGTACCCGACCTCATGCGCCAGATGGTAGTCGCCGACGCTCACCGCATCGGGATCGCCGAGCGCTCGCAGGCGCGTCTCGGCGGAGGTCCAGACTCCGACACCGGGCAGGCTGGTGAGGATGCGGTCACGGTCGGCGCCGTCCTGCGCGGCCAGCAGCGCACGAGAGATGCTCTCGGCCCGTTCGGCGACCCGGACGATCGTCTTCGACTGCGGCGGCTGCACACCCACCCGATGCCACTCCCACGAGGGGATGCGTCGCCACTGCTCTGCGGTCGGAGCGGCGAACATCGGTCGCGGGGTCGGGCCCGGTGCGCGCTCGCCGTACTTCGTGACGATCAGGCGCCAGGCGCGGAACGCCTCGAGCCCGGTGACCTTCTGCTCGAGGATGGCGCACGCGAGAGCGTCGAAGACGACGTCGGTGCGAGACAGGCGGATGCCGGGGGAGCGGCGGGCGACCTCGGCGATGAACGGGTGATGCGAAGGATCGAAGCCCGACGGGTCATCGGCGGCTCCGCACAGACGCGGCACCGCATCGAGAGCGTGGTCCGCTCCGCTGCCCCATGCCGTCGCCCTGATCTCGCGGCCCTGCGCACGCAGCGCGACCGTCGCCGGGCCCGACGGGGTGCGCACGGCGCGCCAGATGACGGGGCCGTCGTGCACCGTCGTCGGGTCGCCGGGGCCTCGCCGCAGCATCCCCACCGTCGCGCGCAGATCGACAGGTGCGGCGGGTCGGTAGACGCTCTCTCGCGGATGCGCCCGAGGGGCTGCGTCGGCAGCTCCGGCATCCGTGGTCAGGGTCATGCGCCCACCATACGTGGCGGGACTGACACTCGGATCAGAAGCGGTCGGGCGAGGGTGTTCCGTGGCCGTAGCGGATGACGACGTCGGCGTGGCGGTCGAAGCGGTAGCCGATGCCGCGCACGGTGCGGACGATGTCCTCGTAGCGGCCGAGCTTGGCGCGCAGTCGCCGCACGTGCACGTCGATGGTGCGCTCGCCCGGGGTCTCGTCGTCCTGCGCCTGCCACAGGGCGGAGACGAGCTCGCTGCGCTCGATCGTGCGTCCCTCTCGGAGCACGAGGTACTGCAGCAGCTCGAACTCCTTGTAGGTGAACGCGGCGGACTCGCCGTCGATCAGCACGCGCTTGCGGGAGATGTCGACCACGACACCGCCCTCTTCGTCGGTGATCTCCTCTTCGGCCGCGGCCTTGGTGCGAGCGATCGCGCCGGGCTCGTGCAGCGCCAGGCGCACGACGTCGAGGTCGCGACCACCCGATCCGTGTGGAGCGAGGGCGACGGTGGCGTGCGTCTCGGCCCCGGGCGCCAGTTCGGCGAGGGTGCGACGCAGCGCGTCGACGAGGAGCGGGAGGCTGACGCCTGCTTCGGCCGCCTTGATCTCGTCGAGACCGACGTAGAGGGCGAAGCCGCGGGGCGAGCGGACGGCGGGAAGGTCCGCGTCGAGCGGTGCTGCGGCGGGGGCCTGCGGTGCGGGGCGTGCGGAGGTGGCGACAGGACGCTCGAGAAGTGCGATGTTCGACATGATGATGAAGTCCTCAGGACGTGAGCCGAAGAGAAGGCTCTGATGCGTTGCATGAATGACCGGGCGAGCCGGGAAGCGAGCAGGGGTGGGTGCTCGGAGACCAGTCCCCGCAGATCGCGAGAAGTCAGGTCAGACGGAGTGGCTGTTCGTTCAGCGACACATTCGGCAACACATGCCAACGCGACCGGGCATCATCATCCCGGCAGTCCTGTTCGCCTCCTGGGCGGACGAAGGGCTTGCGTTGGTAGTCATGGGGGGATTATGACCGAAGAAGTCCGCGCGTGTCAAAACGGCCGTCGGTGGGGGAGTCGGGCGTAACGTGGTGCGGGTGACCACCTCGACCCTCGCCTCCGGCTTCATCCTCACCGACGAGAAGGACGCATCGCGGTACACGCTGACACGCGACGGACAGCTCGTGAGCGTGCTCGACTACCGGGACGACGGACACACGATCGCCCTGACGAGAGCGTTCACGATCCCGACTTTCCGCGGACACGGCTATGCGGCGGTGGTCGTCGAGGGGGCTGTCGCCGACATCGAGCAGCGCGCGGACCGCAAGGTCGACGCGGTGTGCTGGTACGTCTCGGACTGGTTCGAGGCGCACCCCGAGCACGCCTCGCTGCTGCGGGTCCGCTGAGGACGGTCGTGTGACGCTGTGTTACACGGCGGCACCCTGACAGGATGAAGGCATGAAACTCGCCGAGGCTCTCACCGCCCGTGCAGATCTGCAGCGTCGCATCGAGCAGCTGCGTGCCCGCATCACCGCGAACGCCAGGTATCAGGAGGGCGAGGAGCCGGCGGAAGACGCGGCAGCCCTCCTCGTCGAGGCCGATGCCGCGCTCGTGCAGCTGCGTGATCTGATCCGCCGGATCAACGCGACGAACGCGGCGCTCGGCCTCGGTGCGGACGGGACGATGACCGATGCGCTCGCCGCGCGCGACGTGCTCCGCCTGCGGCACTCGCTGCTGGCCGACGCCGCCGCTGCGGCATCGGGGGCGAACGACCAGTTCCTCCGGCAGATGCGTTCGGAGCTGCGGCAGATCTCCGCGCTCCCCGTCGCCGAGCTGCGCTCGCGCGCCGACGCCGTCGCGCAGGAGCTGCGCGAACTCGACAACCGGATCCAGCAGGCGAACTGGATACATGAACTGAAGGAGTAGCGAGCGGAAGTCGGTAGTCACGACGAGGCGGGCACACCCCCAGCCGGAGGGGCAATTCCGGCCCATGTCGGGCGGAGGGCAGCCCTGATTCGCATCGCGCAGCCCCGCACCCCGCACATGTGATCGCGCATCGCGCATGTCGCATCACCACGTGCCGATCATCGTGACGAGGGTGGGTCAGGGGACCTTCCGCTCGCAATCGCCCCGGCGGCGCTCGCGCTGCTGACCGTCACCTTCCCGTCGGGGCGCGTACGGCTGGATCCTCATCGTCGCGTCGATCTTCATGGTCGCGGCCGCCGTTATCGCCGCGCTGATGATCCGCACCGAAGGACGCGCCGGCGCCGCTGCATCCGGGAACGGCGGTCGGCGCTCACTGACGTGCTCGCCGCGCCCGTTCCTGGCCGGATCCGAAGAGATCGACGCTCAGGAACGGGTGCTGCGGCACGCCTCGGACCGAATGTCGGTGGCACTTCGTAGCGTGTGAGTATGCGAATCCTGCACACCTCCGACTGGCACATCGGCCGCACCTTCCATGGCAACTCGACCATGGACGCGCTGGCCGAGGTGCTCGGGGCGCTCACCGAACAGGTGCGCGAGAACGCGGTCGACGTCGTGATCGTCGCGGGCGACGTCTTCGACTCCGCGACTCCGGCGGGAGGCGCGTACACCCTGCTCGGCGACGCTCTGGTGGCTCTGCACGAGACGGGCGCCAGGGTGATCGTCACGAGCGGCAACCACGACTCGGCCGCTCGCCTCGGATTCCAGGCGCGCCTGCTGCGCGACGGAATCCACGTGCTGACCGATCCCCGCGCGATCGGCACCCCGGTGACGCTGACGGATGCCGACGGTCCGGTGCAGTTCTACGGCATCCCGTATCTCGAGCCCGCGATCGTCCGTCAGCACTGGAGCGGGGTGGACCTGCGCACGCAGGCGCAGACCCTCGCCCATGCGATGGATCTGGTCCGCGCGGGCATGGCCGCGCACCCCGGTCGGTCTGTCGCCATCGCGCACTGCTTCTCCGCCGGCGTCGACGCCACGATCGGTCTCGAGCGCGAGGTGCGGCAGGGCGGTCTCGACGTCGTGCCGCTCTCGGTGTTCGACGGGCCCGACTACGTGGCGCTCGGCCATATCCATGGCCGCCAGCAGATCAGCGAGCGCGTGCGCTATTCGGGCGCACCTCTGCACTACAGCTTCGGCGAGCAGAGCAAGCCCCGCGGGTCGTGGCTGGTCGATCTCGACGCGGCAGGTCTGGCTTCGGTCACGTGGCTCGATCTGCCGGTGCCCCGCCGCCTCGTGACGCTCACCGGCGCGCTCGACGAGATCCTCTCCGACGAGAATGTGGCAGCGCACGCCGACGACTGGGTGTGCGCCGTCTACACCGACTCCCTCGCACAGACCGAGCCGATGCGGCGTCTGCGCGAGCGCTACCCGTACTGCGCCATGGTCATGCACCAGCCCGCCGAGACCGAGCGGGTGATCGAGCGGTCCTACGCCGACCGGCTGCGCGGTGCGGTCACCGACCCCGAGCGCATCGAGGCCTTCCTCGAGCACGTCCGTTCTGGACACGGGCCGACCGAGCGCGAGGGTGAGCTGATCCGAGAGGTGCTCGACGACCGCGTCCGTGCCGACGCGCTGATCTGATCCGGCGATGACCTCTCACGACGACGCCCGGACGGCGACGAGGATCCTCTGATGCAGCTGCACCGCCTCGAGGTCGAGGGATTCGGCCCTTTCCGAGCACGCCAGGTGGTCGACTTCGACGCCTTCGCCGACGACGGCATCTTCCTCATCGCCGGTCGCACGGGCGCCGGCAAGTCCAGCATCCTCGATGCTGTGTGCTTCGGACTCTATGGCGGTGTTCCCCGGTACGAAGGGGGCGAGAAACGGCTGCGGAGCGACCACTGCGAACCGGATGACCCGACAGAGGTCGTCGTGGAGTTCAGCACGTCGGCCGGACGCTATCGGGTCACCAGGTCTCCGGACTACGAGCGGCCCAAGAAGCGAGGAGGAGGGCTGACAGTCCAGCCCGCAGCCGTGCAGCTCGACGTGCTCGTCGGCGGGGAATGGATCGGACTCGCGGCCAAGGAGCGCGAGGCCGCACACGAGCTCGACGGGATTCTGCAGCTGAGTCGCGAGCAGTTCCTGCAGGTGATCCTGCTCGCCCAGAACCGGTTCTCCGAATTCCTGCTCGCGGGCAGCAAGGATCGCCAGGCGCTGCTTCGACGACTGTTCGGCACGGAACGCTTCGAAGACGTGCAGGCGCGGTTCGACGAGAGGCGCAGAGAGGCGGAGCGGGCACTCGGTTCCCGCTTGGCGACAGTGGCCGCACGTCTCGACGAGGGCGAGCGGATCGTGGCCACCGGCCAGCTCGGCGCTGAGGTCGTTGCTGAGGTCGGCGCTGAGCTCGGTGCTGAGCTCGGCGCTGAGCTCGGTGGCGGCACCGCCGACAGCACGCGGGGTCCCTCCGAGCCCGTCGCGCCCGCGGTGACCACGGAGGAGCGCCTGGCTCGACTGCGACAGGCGAAGGCCAGAGCCGACTACCGGGCCGAACGCCGCGCGGCCGAGCGCGCCGACGCCGAGAAGATGTCGAGCGCGGCCGATGCCGCACTCTCAGCGCTCCGCGACGACCAGCGCGCACAGGTCGAGCGCGATCGAGCACGAGCGGCGCTCGCCCGTCTCGATGCCGAAGAACCGCAGATCGCTCAGGCGCGTGCCGAGTGGGAGAACGCGAGGGCCGCCGAGATCCTGCGTGCGCCGATCAACGCGGCGACGACGGCCGAGGCGGCGGCGGTACTCGCCCGGAACGTGGAATCACGGGCGCGCACAGTCTGGGAAGCATACGACATCGATGCGCCGGACCTCGCCGAGTGGGCGGAGGAGCGCACCAGGCAGACCGGCGCCTGGGAGCGCGCGTCGCAGTGGGAGCTCTCCGCGCCGCAGCTCGACGCCGAGCTCGTGGCGGCGACCGAAGCGCTCGACGCTCTCCTGCTCCACAGGGAGGAGAGCGAGGCGGAGCGGCGGACCGTGCCCGCCCGACTCGAGCAGGTCACGACCGAACGCGACGAAGCCAGACGCCTCGCCGACCGCGCCGACGATCTCGCATCTGCAGAACGTGCGGCTGCCACCCGTCGTGCGGCGGCACTCGAGGTCGCGCGTCTCGAGGCCGAGCTCGTCGTCGCCGACCGCGCCCTCGCCGACGCCAGCGCAATGCTGGCCGGCGCGCAGTCGACGCTCGCGCAGCTACGGCAGCGTCGTCTCGACGGGTTCGCCGGTGAGCTGGCGACCGCGCTGCGGGAGGGCGAGGCGTGCCCGGTCTGCGGGTCGATCGAGCATCCGGCACCGGCCGAGCATGCAGACCCCGTGTCGGCCGAGGACATCGATCGCGCTGAGGCCGAACGCGATCGTCTGGCCGAGCGGGAGCGCGCCGCGGGAGACGCTGCAGCATCTCTCCGTCTCGAGCAGGCGGCGGCTCTCACGAAAGCAGACGGCCGTGATGCCGAGGCCTCCGCCACCGAGCAGACGCGGGCGGCGGAAGCCCTCGCGCAGAGCCGGTCGGCGGTCGAGCGCGTGCGCCAGCTGGACGAGCAACGCGACGCACTGATCGAGCGGATCCGTCGTCTCGACGACGAACGCGATGCCGACGAGGCCTCTCTCGCCTCCGCTCGCGAGACGCACGCTCTGCTGACCCAGCGGGTCGACGAGACGCGGGCGGCGATCACCGAAGCCCGCGGGGACTTCGCGTCGGTGGCCGAGCGGCTGGCCGCGACGACCGCCGAGGTGGCGGCCGCGCATGCCCTGGCCGACGCCGTGGCCGAACGTGCGCGCCGTGACGAGACCGCATCGATCGCGACCGCCGAACGGGACGCCGCGATCGATGAGTCCGTGTTCGACGACGTGGCGTCGGTCGAGCGAGCGCTGCGCTCGCCGTCGGACCAGCAGGCGCTCGAGGCTCGAGTCTCCGCCCACTCCGTGCAACGGGAGAAGGAGCGGGAGATCCTCTTCGACCTCGAGCTGCGGACGCTGCCGGAGGAGCCGATCGACCTTCATCCCGCCGAGCAGGAGTCGCAGGCGGCGCGGCGGCGATGGACGACGGCCGTCGACGAGGCCAGCCGCGCGACCGCGATGGCCGAGCAGCTCGGGGCGGCGATCGACGCGGCCGCGTCGGAGCATGCGCGCACCGCAGACGACGCCGGGGAATACGAGGTCCTCCGTGATCTCGCCGACACCATCGCGGGGCGCGGGGCCAACACGCGCAAGATGACGCTCGAGACCTTCGTCCTCGCCGCAGAGCTCGAAGAGATCGTCGACGCGGCCAATCGTCGCCTCGGCGACATGTCGACCGGGCGCTATCAGCTGCGCCACTCCGACGCTCTCGCAGCGCGCGGTGCGGCCTCAGGTCTCGGGATCGTGGTCTTCGACGCCTTCACCGGGCAGACGAGGCCCGCGCAATCGCTCTCCGGGGGCGAGACCTTCCTGAGCTCCCTGGCCCTCGCTCTCGGCCTCGCCGAGGTCGTCACCGCGCGGGCGGGCGGCATCCGCCTCGACACCCTCTTCATCGACGAGGGGTTCGGCTCGCTCGACGGCGACACCCTCGAGGTCGCCATGCGCACGCTCGACGAGCTCCGCCAGGGCGGACGCACGGTCGGGGTCATCAGCCATGTCGAGGCGATGCAGGAGCAGATCCCGGCGCAACTCCGGGTGCGCGCCACCTCGGAGGGGCCCAGCGTCATCGAGTCGCGCTGACGCCGGCGTCAGCGCGCCCCGCGGGCACGAGCCGGGCGGACGCGGGCACGCGATGCGCCGGCCGTCAGACGCCGTACTCGCGACGGATCACCTCGCGCAGCTGGACGCTGCACCGCGCGATGGCCTCGCGGAAGTCGACGAGAGCACCGTCCTCCGCCCGATCGGAGATCGCGCGGAACGCACGGATCGGCACGCCGAACTGCTGGGCGACCCAGATGTAGGCATAGGTCTCCATATCGACGAGTCCCGCACCGGACGGACGGATGACGGCCGTGATGCCCGCATCGCCGACGAAGCTGTCACCGGTGGCGATCAGCACGCCCTCCCGGCCTGTCGACACCCGGGCGGGGAGCGATACGTGCTGGCCGGCGACGCCGTCGAGGTCGAACACATCGTGCTGCAGAGCGCTGCCGATCTCGTGCACGGTGGCCTCGAGCTCGGCGTCGATGCCGCCCGCGGTACCGACCACCACCACCTCGGAATACTCCCTGGCGCCGAGCGCGCGTGTGAGCGCGTAGACGGCCTGCATCTTGCCTTCGCCCGTCACGAGCCGGTCGAATCCCTCGAGCTCCTCCGGGAAGGCTGCGAGTTCGGAGGCCATGGCTGCGACGAGAAGTTTCACCCCGCCATCCTGCCAGGTGGATCGCGCGTCACGAACCCGAGGGCGTGCGCTCGGTTCATCCCGATGTAACACTGGAGGAGCATACTGACGTCGAGTAGACCGGAGGAATACGTGTCCCTGCAGAAGCAGATCTCTGAAGCGCTCGGTGTCGTGGCCGAGATCGACCCCGAGGCCGAGGTGGAGCGACGGGTGCAGTTCCTCGCCGACTACCTCGATGCGACCGGAGCGAAGGGGTTCGTCCTCGGTATCTCCGGCGGCCAGGATTCCACACTCGCCGGGCGGCTCGCCCAGATCGCCGTCGAGCGTGTGCGAGCCGAGGGCGGCGAGGCGAAGTTCCTGGCCGTGCGGCTGCCGTATCGGGTGCAGAAGGACGCCGAAGACGCCGCGGCCGCGCTCGAGTTCATCGCACCGGACGCGTCGGTCGAGGTGAACATCCAGAACGGCGTCGACGGCGTCGAGGAAGATATCGAGTTCGCCGTCACCAGCGACATCAGCGACTTCAATCGCGGCAACATCAAGGCCCGGGTGCGCATGGTGACGCAGTATGCGCTCGCCGGCCACGACGGTCTCCTGGTGATCGGCACGGATCATGCCGCCGAGGCGGTGACCGGCTTCTACACGAAGTTCGGAGACGGTGCCGCCGACATCCTGCCTCTCTCCGGCCTGAGCAAGCGCCAGGGCCGCTCGCTGCTGCTGCGTCTCGGAGCCCCCGACCGGCTCGCCTTCAAGGTCCCGACCGCCGACCTCCTCGACGGTCAGCCCGGTCGCGCCGACGAGGATGAGCTGGGGCTCACCTACGAGCAGATCGACGACTTCCTCGAAGGCCGCCAGGTGGACCCCGACGTCGCGGGACGGATCGAGTCGCGCTACCTCGCCACCCAGCACAAGCGGAACCTCCCGGTCACCCCCGACGACACCTGGTGGCGCTGACACCGGTTCGGTCGTGATCCCGTGTCGGATGCCGCGGCTAGTGTCGAAGCATCCGAAGGAACGGGAGAATCGTGCGGATCGACACTCAGGCGCAGCGCGTCATCTGGAGCGCGAGCGACCTCAAGGCAGCCGCGGAATGCGAATTCGCCTGGTGCCGAGCGATCGACGCCAAGCTGGGGCGCGTACACGCGGTCGTGGAGCCTGAGAACGCCACGCTCGCCCGCGCCGCCGAGCTCGGAGACGTGCACGAGCAGAACGTCCTGTCTCGCTACATCGACGACCTCGGCGATGGTCGGGTGCACCGCATCGAGAAGGTGTCGTCCGTCGATGCCGTGGCGCTCGCGGCCGCCGTCGACGAGACGATCCAGGCGCTCGCATCCGACGCGGCGGTCGTCTTCCAGGCGGCGTTCGCGACTCCCGAGTTCGTCGGATTCGCCGATTTCCTGAAGCGTGACGACGACGGACGCTGGCGCGTACAGGACTCCAAGCTCGCCCGCACCGCTCGGGTCACGGCCCTCATGCAGCTGGCGGCATATGTCGACCAGCTCGACCGGCTCGGTGTTCCGCGATCCGATTCCGTCGACCTCATCCTCGGTGACGGATCCCTCAGCACACATGCCGTCGACGATCTGCTCCCGCTGTTCCAGGTGCGCCGTGCCCGCCTCCGAGCGCTGATCGCCGACAGGCGGATCAACGATCCGTCTCCCGACGCCGCCCTGGCGTGGGGTGATGATCGGGGCGACCTCGAGGTGGTGGCCTGCGGCCGATGCGCCACCTGCGAGGAGCAGGTGATCGCGCACCGCGACCTGCTGATGGTCGCGCGTATGCGGCCCGTCCAGCGTGCGCGGCTGCGTGCCGGCGGCATCGAGACGATCGACGCGCTGGCGGGGGCGGCCGCACCGCCCGACGGCATGAACGCCGACACGTTCGAGACGCTGCGGGCGCAGGCACGGCTGCAGATCCGGGCCGACACCGAGGGGCTGCCGACCTACGACGTGCACTACGCCGCGGCGATCCACACACTGCCCGTACCGAGTCACGGCGACATCTTCTTCGACTTCGAGGGCGACCCGCTCTATACGGAACCCGCGCCCGACGGGCAGGCTCACTGGGGCATCGACTATCTGTTCGGATGGGTCGACAACGCTGATCAGTACACGGCCCTCTGGGCGCACGACTTCGCCGCCGAACGAGAGGCGTTCGAACGATTCCTGGATTTCGTGAAGGTCCGCCGCACCGCTCATCCGGGCATGCACATCTACCACTACGCGCCCTATGAGACCTCGCACCTCGTGGCGATGGCGGCTCGCCACGGTGTGCGCGAGGCCGAGATCGATCGGCTGCTCCGCGAGGGCGTGTTCGTCGACCTCTATCCGGTGGTGCTGCGCACCGTGCGGGTGGGGTCGAGGTCGTACTCGATCAAGAAGCTCGAGCCGCTCTACATGGGAGCTGACGTTCGCACGAGCGATGTGCAGAAGGGCGACGACTCGATCGTGCAGTACGTCGCCGCCCGCGAGCTCGCCTCGGCGGGCCGACGGGCGGAGGCAGACGCGGTGTTCGCCGACCTCGCCGACTACAACCGGTACGACTGCGTGTCGACCAGGCGTCTGCGCAACTGGCTGATCGAGATCGCCAAGAAGGAGGGCGTGAACCCCGCCCCGCCCGACGAGGCCGACGAGGTCATCTACGAGCCGTCTCCGCGCTCGGTCGCGCTGCTCGCCGACGCCGAGCGCGCCATCGCCGACGGCGGCGACGGGCTCGTGCACCGGATCGCCGCCGCGGCGATCGACTACTTCCCCCGCGAGGCCAAGAGCTTCTGGGTGTCGCACTTCCAGCGGCTGCGCGAGCCGGTCACGATGTGGGACGGCACGCGTGACGTGGTGCGCGTCGATCGCGGTGCGTCGCGCGTGGTGCGCGAGTGGAGCGTGCCCGAGGGGCGACGCGTGATGTCGCGTGATGTCGAGGTCAGGGGAGAGGTGTCGCCGGGCACGACGTTGGGTGCCGGCGCGCAGCCCTTCGCCCTCTATGCGGTGCCCGCGCCGTTCGACACAGAGGTGCCCTCGCGTGCGGTCCACGTGCCGCACACGGTCACCGTCGCCGAGGTGCTCGACGACGGTTTCCTGATCACCGAGACGGCCATCCAGGGGCAGACCTGGAGCGAGGTGCCGCTCGCCCTCACCCCGGCCGCTCCGCCCCGCGTCGTGTCTTTGCAGGGCGCGATCGACGAGTGGGCCGATGCCGTGCACGCCGCGGCTCCGGCGTTCCCGCGCGATGCGGCGACCGACATCCTTCGTCGTGTCCCGCCTCGCACGGTCTCGGGTGCGCCGCTGCCGACGGGCGACGGCGACACGATCGATGCGATCGTTCGCGGCATCCTCGACCTCGACCGCAGCTACATCGCCGTGCAGGGGCCCCCCGGGACGGGCAAGACGTACACCGGCTCTCAGGTGATCGCCCGCCTCGTCTCCGAGCATGGCCTACGGATCGGGGTGGTCGCGCAGTCGCACGCGATCATCGAGAACCTGCTCGAGCGTGTGGTGGCCGACGGTGTTCCCGCAGCGCAGGTGGGCAAGGCTCCGAAGGATCCGTCGATCGACCCGTCGTACACCGCGATCCCCAAGAGCGGGATGGCGGCATTCCTCGGCGAGCACGCGCACCACGGCGTCGTCGTCGGGGGGACGGCGTGGGACTTCAGCAACACTGCTCGCGTCGATCGCGGCGGCCTCGACCTGCTGGTGGTCGACGAGGCGGGCCAGTTCTCGCTCGCCTCGACCATCGCCGTCGCCGCGAGCGCGCAACGGCTGCTGCTGCTCGGCGACCCGCAGCAGCTTCCCCAGGTCAGTCAGGGCGCACATCCGGAGCCGGTCGACACCTCGGCACTCGGCTGGGTCATGGACGGCGATGCGGTCGTGCGGCCCGAGCAGGGCTACTTTCTGGCGCGCTCCTGGCGGATGCATCCTCTTCTGGCTCGGCCGGTGTCCACGCTCGCGTACGCCGGGCAGCTCGCATCCGCTCCCGGCGCCGAGCGGCGGGAACTCGAGGGCGTCGATCCCGGTCTGCACGTCGTTCCTCTGCGGCATCGGGGCAACGCCACCGAGTCGCCCGAAGAGGCGGCTCAGGTCGTCGCGCTCGTCTCCGACCTGGTCGGCCGCGCCTTCACCGACAACGACGCGACGGCGACCGTGCGTCCGCTCGCCCAGAGCGACATCATCGTGGTGGCGCCGTACAACGCGCAGCGTCAGCTGGTGCATGACGCACTCGCCGAGGCCGGGTTCCCGGACGTGCCGGTCGGAACCGTCGACAACTTCCAGGGCAAGGAGGCGGTGGTGTCGATCACCTCTCTCGCCGCATCCAGCGGGCGGGACGCTCCTCGCGGCCCGGAGTTCCTGCTGCTGCAGAACCGGCTCAACGTCGCGATCTCGCGAGCACAGGTCGCGGCCTACCTGATCCACTCTCCGGCGCTCCTCGACGACCTTCCGCGCACTCCCGAGGGGGTCGCGCGGATGAGCGCGTTCGCCCGCCTCGTCGGTGCCGCGAGCTGACTGGTGGTCACGACATGACAGGTGGTCACGGCATGACAGGTGGTCACGACATGACAGGTGTTCACGGGGCGCAGCTCCTGCACACGACCGAGGAGATCCTGCGCGCATCGGCGCAGTGGGTGTGGTTCCCGCGCGGCAGCGAGCAGGAGAAGACGGACCTGCAGCTGGTGCGCCACCCCGAACGGTTCGGCGGCGGGGTGCGCGGGTCCCAGGTCGACTCGGAGGCCGATGCGGCGGATGTCCTCGACCGGGCCCTGGACCGCACCCGGGCGTGGGGCGAGAGCGAGCTCGTCTTCTGGACGAACGCGTCGGATCGGCCCGACCTCGAGCCCGAGCTGCGCCGACGCGGTGCCGAACACATCGACACCGTGGCGGTGTTCGCCTGTCCTGTCGAGGGAGCAACCGTGGACGTGCCTGACGGCGTCACCGCCGAGATCGTGCGGACGCTCGATCAGGTGCGCGACGTCGATGCGATCAACGTGCCGGTATGGCAGCAGCAGCCACTCGACGACGAGGGGCTGAGGGTCGAGTTCGAGGAGGTCACCTCGACGTTCGAGGCGGGAACGCACGTCCGCGTGCTCGCGCGCCTCGACGGCGAGGCCGTCAGCACCGGCGGGTGCACGATCGTCGACGGGTTCGCTCGTCTGTGGGGCGCCGCCACGATCGAGCGGGCCCGAGGCAGGGGCGCCTATCGTGCGGTGCTCGCCGAACGGCTGCGGGTGAGCGCGTCTCTCGGGGCGAAGACGGCGCTCGTCAAGGGACGCACCGCGACATCGGCTCCGATACTCGCTCGTTCGGGTTTCCTCCGTCTCGGCGAGGAACGCGGATACCGCCTGACGGTGTGATCAGAGCCGGCCCTCGTCGGAACATGCGCCGCACCGACATCGCCGGCCGTCACGGTGTCGAGACCCGGTGTCAGCCCACGCCCACCCCTGCGCCGACGCCGACGTCGACGCCGAGCTCCTGGCGGACGATCCGAGCCCCCGCCGACAGTGCGCTGAGCTTGTCGAACGCGACGCCCCGCGGAAGGGGGGCCATGCCGCAGTTGGAGCTGGGGATGAGGAGGTCGGCATCGACGAACTCGAGGGCGCGCCGGAGGGTGTCGGCGACCTCTTCCGGAGTCTCGATCTGCTCGCGCGCGACGTCGATGGCTCCGAGCATGACCTTCTTGCCGCGGATGAGCTCGATGACATCGATCGGCACGTGGGAGTTGTGACTCTCCAGAGAGACGATGTCGATGGAGGACTGCTGCAGAAGGGGGAACGACTCCTCGTACTGTCGCCACTCCGCACCCAGCGTCGCCTTCCAGTCGTTGTTCGCCTTTATCCCGTATCCGTAGCAGATGTGCACCGCCGTCTCTGCGCGCAGTCCCTCGGCCGCGCGCTCGAGCGCGGCGATGCCCCAGTCCTTGGTCTCATCGAAGAAGACGTTGAAGGCGGGTTCGTCGAACTGGATGATGTCCACGCCCGCTGCCTCGAGCTCCCGGGCCTCCTGATTGAGGATGGTGGCGAACTCCCATGCCAGCTTCTCGCGACTGCGGTAGTGATGGTCGGAGAGGGTGTCGATCATCGTCATCGGGCCGGGGAGCGCCCACTTGATCGGGCGATCGGTCTGCTGGCGCAGAAAGGCCGCGTCCGCGACGAACACCGGCTGGCGCCGGCTCACCGCGCCCACCACTGTCGGCACGCTCGCGTCGTACCGGTCGCGGATGCGGACCGTCTCGCGCTTCTCGAAGTCGACGCCGTCGAGGTGCTCGATGAAGGTGGTCACGAAGTGCTGCCGGGTCTGCTCGCCGTCGCTCACGATGTCGATGCCGCGCCGCTGCTGCTCGTGCACCGCCGCGCGCAGTGCATCCTGCCGGCCCTCCACGAGTGCATCACCCTGCAGCTCCCACGGGGACCACAGCACCTCGGGCTTCGCCAACCACGCCGGCTTGGGCAGACTGCCGACGATCGAGGTGGGCAGCAGCGTGTTCACGGCCGTCGATCCCGCGCCGCTCATCGGACCAGGGCGGGGTAGGAGGCGGCCCACTCGTCCAGCACCCGACGGTGCGGGGTGACGAAATGCTCATCGGCGTAACGTCCCTGGGTGACCGCCAGTCGGCTCCGCTCCTCACGGTCGTAGGTGATGTCCGTGCGCTGGAAGTCCTCGTGCTCGAGGGTCGGGCGATAGACCTCGGCCGCGGGGCCGTTCGCGTGGTAGATCTCGGGGCGGTAGATCTTCTGGAAGGTCTCCATGGTGCTGATCGTGCCGATGAGCTGCAGATCGGAGTAGTCGCTCAGCAGATCGCCTTGGAAGTAGAAGGCGAGGGGGGCGACGCTGCCGCGGGGCATGAAGTACCGCACCTGCAGACCCATCTTGCCGAAGTACTCGTCGGTGAGCGAGAACGAATCCTGCACGTACTCGGCACCGAGCACGGGATGCTCCACGCCTGATCGTCGATACGTCCGGCTGGTCGACACGCTGATGCAGATGACCGGCGACTGCGGGAAGCGCTCCCGATACGCGGCGGACTCGACGAAGTGCTGGAACAGCTTGCCGTGCAGTGCGCCGAAGTCGTCGGGCGTCGTGAAGCCGCCTCCGCCCGCGTTGGCGGCAGGCAGGACGATGCTGAAGTCGTAGTCGCGAAGGTAGGAGGAGAAGTTGTTCCCCACGATGCCCTGGTGGCGCGCGCCCGTGACCCGGTCGAGGATGTGCACGTCGAGCACCTCGAGCACCGGGAACTCCTCGTCCGCGCCGTCGGAGAAGCGCAGCTGCACCGAGATGATGTCGAGCTCGACCCTGTAGCGGTCTCCGTCGGGGTTGTCCTCGCGCGCGAGGTCGTTGAAGCGACGGTCGATCATCGACAGCGCGTTGCGGAGGTTCTCCTGGCGGCGCTCGCCGCGGGCGAGGTTGGCGAAGTTCGTCGTGATCCGCGATGCGTCCGAGGGTGCGTAGTCCTCGTCGAAGCGGGTGGTGGTGATGCTGAACGTGATGTCGTTCGCCATGAAGAAGCCAATCCGAAGGAGGCGAGGCCGGGTGGCCTCTCAGGAGCTGTGCTCTCATCGTGCCGCCGCACGGAGGTCATCGGGTAATTCGGCTCCACTATGCGTCCCTATAGGATTGCGCTATGCCTAGGCGACCGAGCGGCATCACGCTGCAGCAGCTCCAGTACTTCATCGACGTCGCCGCGGAGGGATCGATCACGGCCGCGGCCGACCTGCTCTACGTCGCCCAGCCCACCATGTCGGCGGCGATGAAGGACCTCGAGACCCGGGTGGGGCGGACGCTCCTGTCGCGCTCGGCCCGCGGCGTGACGCTCACCGGCGACGGCGTGGAGTTCCTCGGCTACGCCCGGCAGGTCGTCGAGCAGGCGGAGCTGCTCGAGCAGCGATACCTGGGTCGTCCGCCGTCGCGTCGCCTCCTCGGGGTGTCGACCCAGCACTACTCCTTCGCCGTCGATGCGTTCGTGCGCATGGTGAAGAGCACGAACGCGGCGGAGTACGAGTTCTCGCTCCGGGAGACCCGCACGTGGGACATCATCGAGGATGTGCGGACGCTGCGCAGCGAGCTCGGCATCCTGTTCCGCAACGACTTCAACCGCAACGTCATCGACAAGCTGCTGCGTGACTCGGGGCTGGCGTTCCATCCGCTCTTCCTCGCGGAGCCGCACATCTTCGTCTCGCGCCGCAATGCCCTCGCCGCGAGGAAGCGCGCGACCCTCGACGATCTCGTCGGGCTGCCGCGGCTCACCTTCGACCAGGGCGCGAACAACTCCTTCTACTTCGCCGAGGAGATCCTCTCGACCCTCTCGAGCGCGCAGGAGATCCGGGTGTCCGATCGCGCGACGATCTTCAACCTGATGATCGGCCTCGACGGGTACACGATCTCCACCGGCATCATCAGCGACGACCTCGACCCGGAGATCGTCGCGGTGCCGCTCGATGTCGACGAGCGGATCGAGATCGGGTGGGTCGGGCGCACGGCCATCCCTCTCACCGAGCAGGCGCAGCGCTACCTCGCCGAGGTGCGCGACGTGGTCGCGGGCTTCGGAGTCGCGCTGCTCGACTAGGCGGGCGGCAGGTCAGACCGTGCCGTAGAGGCGGTCTCCGGCATCGCCGAGTCCGGGCACGATGTACCCCTTCTCGTTCAGTCGCTCGTCGAGAGCGCCGAGAACCAGGGTGACGTCGCGGTCGCCGACGAGCGCCTCGATGGCCGCCACGCCCTCGGGGGTGCCGAGCAGGCAGATCGCGGTGACGTCCTTGGCGCCGCGGTCGAACAGGAACTGGATCGCCGCGGCGAGCGAGCCGCCGGTGGCGAGCATCGGGTCGATGGCGAAGCACTGGCGGTCGCTCAGATCGTCGGGCAGACGCTCGGCGTAGGTGGTCGGCTCGAAGGTCTCCTCGTCGCGGACCATGCCCAGGAAACCGACCTCGGCGGTCGGCAGCAGCTTGACGAGCCCTTCGAGCATCCCGAGTCCCGCGCGCAGGATGGGGACGACGATCGGACGCGGCTCCGAGATCTTCACACCCATCGTCGTCGTCACCGGTGTGGTGATCTCGATCGGGCTGACCTTGACGTTTCTCGTCGCCTCGTACGCCAGAAGGGTGACGAGCTCCTCGGTCAGCTGCCGGAAGACGGGAGACGGAGTGCGGTGGTCGCGCAGGACCGAGAGCTTGTGGGTGACGAGAGGGTGGTCGGCGACGTGGACACGCATGGATACAGGCTAATGCGCCGGACGCCCACGCACGACATCGCATGCCGCGGCCTCCGCCGCGCGCTGTCGTAGGCTCGACGCATGACCGCCGCCGACCTGACCGCGATGGGCCATGCGCTCGCGCTCGCCGCGGCCGCGGCCGACGCCGCGGAGATCCCGGTCGGGGCCGTCGTGCTGGATCCTTCCGGGCGGATCGTCGCGGAGGGGCGGAACACCCGTGAGGCGACCCACGATCCGACCGGGCACGCCGAGGTCGAGGCGCTGCGCTCGGCTGCGGCATCCGCGGGCACCTGGAATCTCGAGGGCCACACCCTCGTCGTGACCCTCGAGCCCTGTGTCATGTGCGCCGGCGCGATCCTGCAGTCGCGCATCGCGCGCGTCGTCTTCGGCGCCTGGGATGAGAAGGCCGGAGCCGCGGGGTCGATGTACGACGTGCTGCGCGACCGGCGTCTGCCGCACCGCGCCGAGGTGATCGGCGGGGTCGAGGAGGCAGCCGCCACGGCGCTGCTGCGCGACTTCTTCGAGCAGCGGCGCTGACGGCCCGGCGCTGATCGGGCGCCGCGCCGCACACGGCCGCGGCGCCGGGGTCAGTCGGAGGACTTGAGCACGAACACGTCGGTCGACGGCTCGGGATCGATCGCGGGACGGTAGACGTCCGGCTCGATGTAGATCACGCGGGCGATCGGCACGGCCTCGCGGATGCGAGCTTCGATCGCGTCGATGTCGTCGGCGGCCTCGCGCAGCGGCTTGTCGGCGTTGAGGGCGATCTTCGCCGCGACCATGAGCTCATCCGGACCCAGGTAGAGGGTCTTCATGTGGATGACCTTCTCGATCTCGTCGCCGGCGTTGATGGCGTCGACGATGCGGTCGTGATCGGCGGGGGTGGCGCCCTCGCCCACGAGCAGGCTCTTGGTCTCGACCCCGAGCACGATCGCGATGAGCACCAGCAGGATGCCGATCATCAGCGTTCCGAGGGCGTCGAACACGGGGTTGCCGGTGATGATCGTCAGGCCGACGCCGAGCAGCGCGAAGCTGAGTCCGGTCAGTGCCCCGACATCCTCCAGCAGCACGACCGGCAGTTCAGGCGCCTTCGCGCGCCGGACGAACGACACCCACGACTGGTCGCGGTCGCGCACGAGGTTGCTCTCTTTGACCGCGGTGCGCAGCGAGAACGACTCCAGGCCGATCGCGACCACGAGCACGACGATCGGCAGCCACCACCAGGTCTTGTCGAGCTCATGCGGGTGGGTGAGCTTGTCGATGGCCTCGTAGATGGCGAACAGGCCGCCGACCGAGAACAGGATGATGGACACCACGAACGCGTAGACGTAGCGCTCGCGTCCGTAGCCGAAGGGATGCGCTCTGTCGGCCTCGCGTCGGGCCTTGCGGCCGCCGAGCATGAGCAGCAGCTGGTTGCCGGAGTCGGCGACCGAATGGATCGCCTCGGCGAGCATCGATGCCGAGCCGGAGAGCGCCCAGGCGAGGAGCTTCGCCAGAGCGATGCCCAGATTCGCCAGGAACGCCGCGATGATCGCCTTGCCGCCGCCCGATGCACTCATGCGACGAGTCTAGATCGGCTGGTCCGCGGATGCCGGAAGAGCCCGCCGTAGGATGACGGCATGGCTGACTCCCTTCCCTCTCTCGCGTTCGTCGGTGCCGGTTCGATGGGAGGTGCGATCCTCCGCGGTGTGGTGGCCTCCGGCATCCCGGTGGACGGGGGCATCACCGCCACGAACCGCACGCCCGAGAAGGCGGCGGCGTTCGCCGACCTCGACGGCGTCAGGAGCCTCGCGCTGTCGGAGACCGCCGACGGCAACGTCGAGGCGGTCGCCGATGCCCGGATCGTGCTGGTCGGCGTGAAGCCCGCCATGGTGCCGGATCTGCTGCGGGAGATCGCACCGCACCTGGCCGACGACGCGATCGTGGTGAGTCTCGCGGCTGGGGTCACCCTGCAGACGTTCGCCGACAACCTGGGGGCAGAGGTGCGCGTGATCCGGTCGATGCCGAACACCCCCTCGACGGTCGGCAAGGGCGTCACCGGTGTGGCGGCGGGGGCCGCGGCGACCGCCGACGATCTCGCCCTCGTGCACCGCCTCTTCGCGACCGTGGGCGCTGTCGTCGAGGTTCCCGAGTCGCAGATCGACGCGCTCTCGACCATCTCGGGCTCGGGTCCCGCTTACGTCTACCTGCTGATCGAGGAGCTGACGAAGGCCGCTGTCGGCCTGGGGTTCAGCGAGGCCGACGCGCGACTCATGGTCGAGCAGACGTTCATCGGCGCCACCGCGCTGCTCGACGCCTCGGGGGAGGAGCCGGCCGAGCTGCGTCGCCGCGTCACCAGCCCGAAGGGCACCACAGAGCGGGCGGTCGCCGTGCTGCAGGGCGCGCACCTGGACCGTACGTTCGCGGCCGCGGCCGATGCGGCCCTCGCACGTGCACGAGAGCTCGCCGCCGGAGCCTGACATGCGGCTGCGGTTCTCGGGGGCGATCTGGTTCTGGCGTGGTCCCGCGCCCTTCCACTTCGTCACCGTGCCGCCCGAGGAGAGCGCGATGATCGGCGAGGTGGCGAGCGTCGTCACCTACGGGTGGGGCATGATCCCCGCATCGGTGACGATCGGGCGCACCACGGTGGCGACCGCCCTCTGGCCGAAGGACGGCGGCTACATCGTGCCGATCAAGAAGCTGCTGCAGGATCGCGAGAGCGTCACGATCGATGACGTCGTCGACCTGACGCTCGACATCGACGCCTGACAGGCGATCACCGACGATGACGCCTGACGGCGATGCCCGACAGGCGAACGCGAGACGCGGGGGAGCGGCTCAGCGGTCGAGGGCCGCGAAGCGCTCGATGTCGCTGTTGGTGCCCGACACGATGATGAGGTCGTGGTTGGTCACGATGGTGTTCGCCTCGGCGTAGCGGAACGGCTTGCCCGGGCTCTTCACGCCGACCACGGTGACCTTGTACTTGGTGCGCACGCCGGACTCGTTCAGACCGACGCCGCGGATGAACTTCGGCGGGTACATCTTGGCCAGCACGAAGTCGTCGTCGAAGCGGATGAAGTCGAGCATGCGGCCCGAGACGAGGTGGGCGACACGTTCGCCGGCCTCGCGCTCGGGGTAGATGACGTGGTTCGCGCCCACTCGGGCCAGGATCTTCCCATGCGACTGCGAGACGGCCTTCGCCCAGATCTGCGGCACTTTGAGGTCGACGAGGTTCGCGGTGATCAGCACCGATGCCTCGATCGAGGATCCGACGGCGACGACCGCGACCTGGAAGTCCTGTGCGCCGATCTGGCGCAGGGCGTCGATGTTCTTGGCGTCGGCCTGCACCGTGTGGGTGACCCGGTCCGACCACTTCTGCACGAGTTCGAGGTTGTCGTCGATCGCGAGCACCTCGCGGTCGAGACGGTCGAGCTCGCCCGCGCACGCGGCGCCGAACCGACCGAGACCGATGACGAGGACGGGAGCGTCCCCCCGGAGGACTTCAACCAACGATCGGCCTTTCCACGGGCAGTGAGTAGTACTGCGTTCGCGACGTCGCGGCGACGGCCGCGGCGAGAGTCACTGTACCAACGCGCCCCATGAAGATGGTGGTCGCGAGGACGTATGAGGCGGAATCGGGCAGCTCGGCCGTCAACCCGGTCGAGAGTCCCACGGTGCCGAAGGCCGAGATCACATCGAAGAGCACATGGCTGATGTCGGCCTTGGTGATCTGGGAGATGATGATCGTCGACAGCGCGACGATCGTCGCGCCCCACGCCACGACGCTGAGCGCGACGCGCTGCACGTCGCTGGGGATGCGGCGTCCGAACGCCTCGACCGACTGGCGACCCTTCGCCTCCGACCAGACCGCGATGGCGAGCACGGCGAGGGTCGTCACCTTGATGCCGCCCGCAGTGGAGGCCGAGCCGCCGCCGACGAACATCAGCATCGATGCCGCGAGCAGCGACGAGCCGTTCAGGTCGTCCATCTCGATGACGTTGAAGCCGCCGGAGCGCGTCATCGCCGACAGGAAGAAGGCCTGGAAGGTCGTATCGGCCGCGTCCATCGACCCGAAGGTCTTCGGGTTGGCGTATTCGAGCACCAGGAAGACGACGGCGCCCAGCACGAACAGCAGCACGGTGGTGACGAGCGTGAGCTTGGTGTGCAGCGACCACTTCTTGACGTGCCACACGTGCTTGGCGAGCGTGTAGATCACGGGGAAGCCGATGCTGCCGAGGAAGACGCCGACCATGAGCAGGGAGAGCACCAGGTAGTCGTCGGCGAACACCGCGACGCCACCCGCGTTGGGGGCGAAGCCCGTGTTGGTGAACGCCATCGCGGCGAAGTACGGCGCCTCCCACAGCGCGGCGATCGGCTCGACGCCGGCCATGACGAGCGCCGGGTACAGCAGGATCGCGAGGGCGCCTTCGATGATGAGGGCCGAGAGGGCGACGGTCGTGAGCAGCTGACCGACCTCGCCGAGTCGCACGGTCTGGCTCTCGTTCACGACGCCGCCGTGGGCGCGCATCGGATTCGTGTCGCCGGCGGCCATGAGCTTCGCACGCAGGCCGAGGCGCTTGGAGATGAGCATCCCCATGAGCGAGGCGAGCGTCAGCACGCCGAGAGCACCGATGTTCACTCCGATGAAGATCAGCACGTGGCCGAACGGAGACCAGTGGGTCGCCATGTCGACCGTCGCGAGTCCCGTGACGCAGATCGTCGACACCGCGGTGAACAGGGCGTCCGCGAGCGGAGTGACCGTGCGCGTCGCGGAGGCGATCGGCAGCGACAGCAGCACGGTGAAGACGAGGATGAGCATCGCGAAGATCACGATCGCGAAGCGCGAGGGCGACGACGTGATGATGTGCTTGCTCCACGATGCGGCGTTCTGGAGCCGCTGTCGAGGCGACGACGCCGAAACGATGCCCGACATCGCGTCCCCCTTCGTTCTCTCCGCGCGGTGCGTGGCAGCACGACGTCGTTCGCCGAGCCTTCGTCATGGTACTCCGTGCCGGGGACGACTACCCTGATCACATGACGGACATCTTCGACGTGATCGCAGACGGTACGAGGCGCGACATCCTCCAGCTTCTCCTGCGTCGCACGACCGAAGGAGATGCCGGCACCAGCGTCAGCCAGATCGTCGCCGATCTGGGCATCAGCCAGCCCACGGTCTCGAAGCATCTGAAGGTGCTGCGCGAAGCCGAACTGGTCAGCGTCCGCGAAGACGGCCAGCGCCGTTTCTACAGCCTCGCCGTCGAACCCCTCGAGGTCGTCGACGATTGGCTGGTCCCCTTCCTCATGGATGCGTACGGCGACGACGCGCCCGACATCGAGTACCCCGGGCAGCCGCTCCCGGACGGCGCCGCGCACGCGGCCGAGGTGGTGGGACGCGCTGTCGCGTCCGCCAAGCACGTGGTGGACTCGGCCTTCAAGCGATTCGGCGGCTGACGGTGCGACCGCGCATCCGCGGCTGAACGCACATCGCCCCTGACGAACCGGGGGGCTCTTCATCAGGGGCGAGGCCGCGGGCCCCAGCCCGCGTGGACTCTGACGGTGCCATCGTGAGTCGTGGTCAGAGGTTGTCAGACGAAACTGGGCGGATCCGCCATACATCCTATGTCTGGGCTGAGATCGCGGTCCTGGGCTTCTCGATGCCCGCGGCGACGGCGAATCCCTCGGAGGTGCGGGTCTCACTGATCACATGAGTCACACGGGTTTACACGCGTCCCAGATAACCCATAGAGTGTGCACAAATCCAGAAAGGGGTACGTGGGATGCCCGAGGTTCCTGATGTCCGGTTCCTGACGGTGGCCGAGGTCGCCGAGCTCATGCGCGTGTCGAAGATGACCGTCTATCGGATGGTGCACGCCGGCGAGCTGCCGGCCATCCGCTTCGGTCGCAGCTTCCGCGTCCCGGAGTCCGCTGTGGCCGACGCGCTGCAGCGACCCATCGCCGACGTCGGTTGATCCGATCGCGGCCCTCCACCGCACGTCGGTGCGTCGTCGATCTACGACGATGCATCGCGTACAGTGAAGGCGCCCCGGTTTGCTAGACTGATCCGAGGCATTTTTTCCGTGCCCGTACCCGGGTGTCCGTCACCGACGACACCCAGCCACTGACTTAGTGAGGTTTCCGTGGGTTCTGTCATCAAGAAGCGCCGCAAGCGCATGGCGAAGAAGAAGCACCGCAAGCTGCTTCGTAAGACTCGCCACCAGCGTCGCAACAAGAAGTAAGCGACCAGACACGAGCGCCTGTCTCCGGACGGGCGCTTTGTGTCTCTCCCCCCGGTTTCCCCCTCGTCGCAGGAGCATGCCATGAAGTCGATCACCGTCACCGAGCTCGCAGAGCGCTCGAACACCCCGCTCATCGACGTGCGGGAGGTGCACGAGTTCGCCGCCGGGCACGTGCCCGGCGCGGTCAACATCCCGATGTCGGAGATCGGCGACAGGCTCGAAGAGCTCCCCGCCGAGTCGTTCGACGTGATCTGCCAGGCCGGAGGCCGGTCGGCGCGTGTCGTCGAGGCACTCGAGTCCCGCGGGTACGACGCGACGAACGTCGAGGGCGGTACGGGCGAATGGATCGCTCAGGGCCGCGACATCGAGGTGCCGTCGGCGTGACCACGCTGACCCTCATCGGCAAGCCCGACTGCCATCTGTGCGACGTGGCCTCCGAGATCATCGATGCGGTCGTGGCCGAGCTTCCCGACGCCGCGGCTGAGCGCATCGAGGTCGTCGAGGCGTCGATCGCCGACGACCCGGCCCTCTACGAGCTGTGGTGGGAGAAGATCCCCGTCGTTCTGATCGACGGAGAGCTGCACGCACACTGGCGTCTGTCCGCCGATCGCCTGAAGGAGTCCCTCGAAGCCGCCGTCAACGAGGACGCCCTGAAGAAGGAGCCCCGATGATCCGTCACATCGTCTCGTGGAAGCTGGCTGCCGAGGACGCCGACGTCCGCGCCGAGCAGGCCTCCGAAGTCGCGCGCCGGCTGAACGCGCTCGACGGCGTGGTGCCGCAGCTGCGCTCGATCTCGGCGGGGGCGAACGTCGCCTACCCCGACACGAACTGGGACGTCACGCTCGTCGCGGACTTCGACTCGGTCGCGGCGCTCGAGGAGTACCAGGTGCACCCCGCACACGAAGAGGTCGTCGCCTACGTGCGCTCGGTCGTCGCCGCGCGGGCCGCCGTCGACATCGAGATCTGAGCCGCAGCCCCGGAACGGGGCGTCGTCGGCAGGGGCAGTCGGAGGCACCGTGGGGGAGCTCACCTGGCAGGGCGTGACCGTGGCATGGACGACTCCCTCGCGCCTCGAGGGATTCGACTCCACCGACGTCCTCGCGATGGGGCGCGGCCAGCATGACCGTCTGCTCCCGCTCGATGGTGCCAAGCGGCAGGGGTTCCTCGCCGGTAGAGCGCTGATCCGCGACCTCCTGCGTCGCGACGACGGGGAGCGTGTCGTGACCCTCGACAGCACCTGCGGACGCTGCGGTGCACCGCACGGCAGACCGCGGGCCCCCGGCCTCTCGCTGAGCGTGAGCCACGGCGATGATCTCGTCGCAGTGGCGGTGGGGCCGGCATCCGCGTCGCTGGGCGTCGATGTCGAACCTCTCGCCCACGCGGGCCGTCTCGCCGAGATCGCGACACTCTTTCCTGCGGACGCGCCCGATCTCGCGGCCTGGACACGCATCGAGGCTGCGGTGAAGGCCGATGGCCGCGGGTTCGCGATCGATCCTGCCGAGGTGACTCTGCGCGTCCGATCGGATGCGTCCGCACCCGGGGTGTGGTCGACCGTGCTTCCGGATCGCAGCGACCCGATCGACGTCGTCACGCTCGCCGGTCCGCCCGGCCATGTGCTGAGCCTCGCGATCGGATCGCCCCGCTGAGGGGAGCTCGCCCGGTTCAGGGGAGTGCAGGCAGTGCGCGCTCGTCGATCCACGAGCGGACCAGCTCGCGAGCCTGCCCGCCGGCGAGCTCGTCGACCAGCCCGAGGAAGTCGTCGCTCGTCACCGCGAGACCGGCGAACCGACTCGTCCACTCGCGGGTGAGGGCGAAGAACAGCTCGTCGCCGACCGTCAGGCGCAGGGCGTGCAGGGTGAGCGCGCCCCGCTTGTAGACGCGGTCGTCGAACATGTCGTCCGCGCCCGGGTCCGAGAGCACGAGGTCGTGCGGGAGTGCCCGGAGCCGGGCGTGATGCTCCACGGCGTTCGCGTGCGCCGTCGCACCGCCGCCTGCCTCCGACCACAGCCACTCCGAATAGCAGGCGTACCCCTCATTGAGCCAGATGTCCTGCCAGCGGGCGACTCCCACGCTGTTGCCGAACCACTGGTGCGCGAGCTCATGGGCGATCAGACGCTCGCTGCCGCCCCTCCCGTCGATGTGGTTCGCGCCGAAGATCGCCATGCCCTGGGCTTCGAGAGGGATCTCGAGGGCATCGGGGGTGATGACCACCTTGTAGGACTCGTACGGGTAGGGGCCGAAGGCTTCGACGAACGCCGACATCATCGCCGGGAGATCGGCGAAGTCTGCTCGCACGCGTGCGGCCAGAGGGCGCGGGTGGAACAGACGTCCCGGTGTGTCCCCGAGGGCGACTCTGTCGTCGTCGTACCGGCCGATCTGCACCGTCATCAGATAGGTGGCCGTCGGCACCGGCTGCTCGAACGTCCAGCGGGTGCGACCGCGCTGCGTCGACCGGGTGGCGGCACCGCCGCTGACGACGGTGTACTCGGGGTCGGCGGTGAAGGCGAGTCGGTACGTCGCCTTGTCGGAGGGGATGTCGTTGCACGGGAACCAGGTCGGTGCGCCGGTCGGCTGCGAGGCGACGATCACGCCGTCTTCGAGCTCCTCCCAGCCGAGCAGACCCCATCGGGTGCGCCGCGGCCCCGGCGCTCCGGTGTAGTCGATCGACACGGTGACCTCCCGGCCGCTGGCACGCTCCGCCCCGAAGATCACCTTCAGCCGCCGATCGTCCTGGCGGAAGGACGCGGCGCGGTCTCCGGTCACGCGCACCTTCGTCGCCTTGAGGCCGATCAGGTCGAAGGAGATGTGCGCGGCCGACTCCTGCATCCGCAGTCGGATGGTGGCCGTGCCGACCAGACGATTGGTCGTGACGCGGTAGTCGATCGCGAGGTCGTAGTGCAGCACCCCGTAGCGTCGATCGCCGCTGTGCGGGGTGTAGGGGTCGACGGTCATGCGTCGGTCGCCTGGTACGAGCGCACCTTGACCGCTCGCCACGGACCGATGGGATTGCCGCTCCACCGGCTGCCGACCGGCACGAACTCGCCCCGCATCACGAGCGAGGCGGGGCCGACCGTGGCATCCGCCCCGATCGTCGCCGCGGGCAGGATCACGCTGTGCGGACCCAGGGTCGCACCGTTCTCGAGGGTCACTGCGTCGATGCTCATCACTCGATCATGGAACAGATGCGTCTGAACCACACATCCGCGGTTGACCGTCGCGCCGTCGCCGAGCGTCACGAGGTCGGGTTCGGGCAGCCAGTAGCTGTCGGTCCACACGCCGCGTCCGATCTTCGCGCCGAGCGAGCGCAGCCAGATCGCGAGAGCGGGCGTGCCGGCGGCGGCGTTGGCGAACCAGGGGGCCGCGACCATCTCGGTGAACGTGTCGGACACCTCCGTGCGCCACACGAAGCTCGACCACAGCGGATGCTCGCCCGCGCGGATCGGCCCGACGATGAGCCATTTGGCGATCGTCGTGACGAGAGCGGCGACCGCGCCGGCCGCCAGCATCACGACGCTCGAGAGGGCGACGGCCCAGCCCAGGCCCCCGTGCTCGACGACAGCGGCCAGAGCGAGCATCACGGAGAGGCCGATCGCGCAGGTGACGAACACCGGGATGATGCGGCACGACTCCCACAGTGCACGGGCGAGGCGCAGGCTCGCGCGCGGCCGATAGGTGCGCTCGAGGTCGGAGTCGTTGACCACCCGACGAAGGCGCGCCGCCGGCGATCCCAGCCAGGACGATCCGGCCTTGGCCTTGGGGGGAGCGACCGACAGCACGGCGACCAGGCCGTCGCGCGGCACGTTGTGGCCCCCTGCGGCCATGCCCGAGTTGCCCAGGAAGGCGCGCTTGCCGATCCGCGCTCTGCGCAACCGCATCCACCCGCCCCGCAGCTCGTAGGTCGCCACCATGGTGTCATCGGCGAGGAACGCGCCGTCGGCGATCGTCGCGAGCGTCGGGATGAGGAGCACGGTCGACGCCTCGACGTCGCGACCGACGTCGGCGCCCAGTGCACGCAGCCAGATCGGGGTGACGATGCTGGAGTACAGCGGGAAGAGGAAGGTCCGGGCGGAATCGAGCAGGCGCTCGGTCGTCCATGCCTGCCAGGCGACTCGCGAACGCACCGGGTACACGCCCTCGGCGAGCCCGAGACCGAGCACGCGCACGAAGAGCAGCACCAGGCCGGCGAACACGAGACCGGCCAGCAGCACCGCGGGCACCAGCAGCGCGAGAATGCCGGGGACCGCCGCGAGCAGCGAGTCGGAGCCTCGGATGCCGAGCGCCAGGATCCAGGCCCCGGCGGCCAGCGAGATGACGGGGAGGAGGCCGAGAAGCGCCGACGAGGCCGCGTACGCCCACAGCCACCGGACCCTGGTCGGTGGGCGGCCGGGGGCGAACGGTGACGAGGTGCCGCCGATCCGAGCCGCCGGGGAGCCCGCCCACCGCTGCTTCGCGCGCACGCGACCGAACACCGCCGACCCCGGGGCGATCTCTGCTCCGCGACCGATCTTCGTGCCGGGTGCGAGGGTGCTGCGTGCGCCGATGGTCGCGTCGGCGCCGATGCGGATGCCGCCGATGCGCACGGTGTCGCCGTCGATCCAATAGCCGGTGAGGTCGACCTCGGGTTCGATCGAGGCGCCGGGACCGATGTCGAGCATTCCCGTGATCGGCGGCACCGTGTGCAGGTCCACATCCCGGTGGATGCGGGCGCCGAGGGCTCGGGCGTAGTAGACGACCCAGGGGGCGCCGGCCAGCCCGACCGGATCCACCTGCTGGGCGATCTGCTCGGCGAGCCACAGCCGCAGGTGCACCCCGCCGCCGCGCGGGTAGTCGCCGGGGCGCAGCCCGGCGAGCAGAAGTCGGGCGGCGACCGCGGCGATCGTCATCTTGCCCAGCGGGGTCACGAACACGAGCAGCCCGACGATGACGGTCCACACGGGCACATCGGGCAGGAACTCGAATCCGGGCGAGAGCCGCAGTATCCAGCTCGCGGCGAGGAGGAAGAGCAGCCAGCGGATGCCGGTGAACACGAACAGCGGCAGGCCGGCGATCGTCTGCACCCACTGCATCCGCCGCGGTGTGGGAACAGGCTGGCTGAAGACCCGTTCTTCGGTGTCGTCGTCGTCGGCCTCCTCGTCGACGGCATCCGCCATCTGGCGCAGCCGCGGCAGGTCGTAGACATCGGTCATCGTGAACTCGGGGGCGCGGGTGCGCAGGCGCGACACCAGCTGAGCGGCGGCGAGCGAGCCTCCGCCGAGCTGGAAGAAGTCGGCATCGTCGTCGTCCGGGCGGATGCCGAGCACGGCGAACCACTGCTCGGCAAGCCACGCGGCGGTGCCCGACAACGAGGAGTCTCCCGCGTCGCCGGAGTCCAGCGGCCAGGGGAGTGCGGCGCGGTCGACCTTGCCCGAGGTGCGCACGGGCAGATCGTCGACGGTCGCGAGCAGCGGGATCAGCGGGGCGGGCAGCAGCGCGGCGAGCTCGGAGCGGGCGGTCTGCCGGTCGAAGCCCTCGTCCGGGACCACGTAGCCGACGAGGAGAGGAAGGCCGGCATCGGTCTTCTGCACGACCACTGCGGCGGCGGACACCGAGGTGAGGGCCTGCAGTGCGGTCTCGACCTCGCCCAGCTCGATGCGGCGGCCGCCGATCTTGACCTGGTCGTCGGCGCGGCCCTGGAAGATCAGTCCTTCGGGCTCCATGCGGACCACGTCGCCGGAGCGGTAGGCCCGCTCCCACCCGAGTGTCGGCATGGGCGCGTACTTCTCGGCATCCTTGGCGGGATCGAGATAGCGCGCCAGCCCGACACCCCCGATGATGAGCTCGCCCGCCTCGCCGTCGGCGACCCGATGCCCCTCGGCGTCGACGACGGCCAGCGACCAGCCGTCGAGTGGCAGACCGATGCGCACGGGGCCGATGCCGTCCATCAGAGACGCACAGGCGACGACCGTCGCCTCGGTCGGCCCGTACGTGTTCCACACCTCGCGCCCCTCGGAGGCCAGCCGCGCCACCAGCTCGGGAGGGCACGCCTCGCCGCCGAAGATCAGCAGCCGCACGTTCTCGATCGCATCCTGCGGCCAGAGCGCTGCGAGGGTCGGCACCGTTGACACGACCGTGATGCCGTGGCCGAGCAGCCAGGGGCCGAGGTCCTCGCCGGAGCGCACGAGCGCCCGGGGTGCCGGCACGAGGCAGGCCCCGTGCCCCCAGGCCAGCCACATCTCCTCGCACGATGCATCGAACGCGACCGACAGTCCGGCGAGCACGCGATCGCCCGGCCCGAGCGGCGCCTCCTGCAGGAAGAGGCGCGCCTCGGCGTCGACGAAGGCCGCGGCCGAGCGATGAGACACCGCCACGCCCTTGGGCACCCCGGTCGAACCCGAGGTGAAGATGATCCACGCGTCGTCGTCGGTGGTCGGCGGGGCGACGACCGGGATCGCGGAGGTGCTGGGGTGAGGGGACCCGCTGTCGAAGAGCGCGGCGGATGCGACCCCTTCTGCGGGGCGATAGCCCGCATCGGTGATCGCGCCGGCGATGCCCGCCTCCCGGAACACGAGGTCCGCGCGCTCCTGGGGGTCATCGGCGTCGACCGGAACGTAGGCGGCGCCGGCCGCCATCGTGCCGAGGATCGCGATGTACAGTTCGCGGCGCCCCGACGTCATCCTGATGCCGACCCGGTCGCCCTGCCGCACCCCGTTCTCGCGGAGCATGGCCGCGGTGCGCCACACCCGCGCGAGCAGTTCGGCATAGCTGAGCGCGCCGTCGCCGTCTTCGACCGCGGAGGCATCGGGGTACCGCGCCGTCGTGTCTCGCAGAACGTCGATCAGGGTGCGGGGGAGCGGTGCGTATGCGCCGCGATCCAGCGCCTCCTGCACGTCAGCGCGCAAGGAGATCGAGCAGTGCGGCCTTGGTCAGGCGCGAGTAACCGGTGCGGCCCTGAGCGCGCGCCAGTGCGCGGAGCTCGACGACTGTCCGCGCGGTCAGGTCGTGCGCAGCGGGGTTCTCGGCCGGCGTCTGCGGGGCCGAAGGCGCGGGGGCGGATGCGGCGGCTGCCGACTCCACGGAGGCGGATGCGGGGGCCGTCTTCTTCGCGGACTTCTTCTTTTCGGGAGCTTTCGTCTTCTCGCTCTTGTTCGCGGGCGCCGTCTTCGCCTCGGCAGCGGCGTGCAGCTTCGCACTCGCCTTCTGCAGCCGCTCCGTGGCGGCGACGGCGGACTTCGCGACCTTCTTCGGTTGATCGGCGACCTTCTTCTTCGAGACCTTCGAGGCGTCCTTCGCGTCCTCGACGAGAGGCTTGAGCTTCTTCGCCGACTTCGCCGGCAGGTTCTTGATCAGCTTCTTGGCGTCCTTCGCGGCACGTGCGGCGGCATCGATGGCCACCTCGGCGTCGCGGCGGGCTGCGGTCTTCTTGGCCATGATCGGGTCTCCTCTGAATCCGGAGCACGTCGGCTCGGGCTTTCGGCACAGAGGATACTCAGGCAAGGTGAACAATCGGTGCTCCAGGTACCGTGATCGGCGTCGCGATCCGAGCTGTAACACGGCCGTCATATTCGGTCACACTTGCAACACAAATGTGATCCGCAGAACACTGCCCGGGGCGGGCTCGGCAGGAGCGCGCGTGTTTAGATGTTCTCCTACCCGCCCGTGAGCAACACACCCCTCACTTTTCAGGAGCTGACATGCAGCGTCGCAACATCATCGCCGGGATCGCGCTCGCCGCGACCGCCACCCTCGCCCTTGCCGGTTGTGCGGGCGGCGCAGGAAGCGGCGGATCCGGTGAGCCGGCGGCGGGCGACGAGTACGACCTCGTCGAGGCCGGCACGCTCACGGTCTGCTCCGACATCCCGTACGCGCCCTTCGAGTTCGAGGGCGGCGACAACGGCACCGGGTACACCGGCTTCGACATCGACCTGCTCGACGCGATCGCGAAGGAGCTCGACCTGAAGCTCGCGGTGCAGGACGTCGGCTTCGACGCGCTGCAGTCCGGCACCACGCTCGCGGCCGGCACCTGCGATGTCGGGGCGTCGGCGATGACGATCAACGACGAGCGCAAAGCGAACATCGATTTCTCTGATCCTTACGTGGATTCGATGCAGTCCCTGTTGGTCCGAACCGATTCCGGCATTAAGTCGATCGACGACCTGTCGGGCAAGAACGTCGGTGTGCAGCAGGGCACCACGGGCGAGTCGTACGCGACCGAGAATGCCAAGGGCGCGGAGCTCGTCCAGTACCCCTCCGACGGCGAGTTGTGGCCGGCGATGCAGGCGGGGCAGATCGATGCCATCCTTCAGGACCAGCCCGTGAACTACGTTCACGAGCAGGCCGACTCTGCATACAAGATCGTCGAGACTTACGCCACCGATGAGTCCTATGGCTTTGCTTTCGCAAAGGGCGAAAAAGATGCGCTCATTGAGGCGGTCAATACGGCTCTCCAGGATCTCCGGGATGACGGCACGTACCAGGAGATCTTTGACAAGTATCTTGCGGTGAAGTGACCGGGTCCGGACTGGAGCTGGAACAGAGAGGACCTTGACAATGGCGTTGAGGCGCACCACGAAGAGCAAGCTGTACCGGTACACCGTCTACGCGGTGCTGATCGCGATCGTCGTCTGGGCGGCGGTCAGCACCGACTGGGCGAAGATCGGGCCGCTGTTCTTCAACCCCGAGATCGCGGCGAAGATGTTCCCCGGGATCATCACGACCGCACTCGTCAACACGCTGTGGTTCACCGCTGTCGCGTTCGTCGCCGGGCTCCTGCTGGGGGTCGTGCTCGCGCTGCTGAAGCTGTCGAGCATCGGGCCGTTCCGATGGATCGCCACGGCCTGGATCGAGCTGTTCCGCGGGCTTCCCGCGATCCTCACGATCTTCGGCGTGGCCTTCATCCTACCGATCGCACTGGGCATCTCGGGGCGTGACCTCGGCGGTCCGGTCGTGCTCGGTCTCGTCGGCCTCATCCTCGTCGCGTCGGCGTACATGGCCGAGACGATCCGCGCCGGCATCCAGGCGGTCCCGAAGGGGCAGACCGAGGCTGCGCGCTCGCTCGGCATGTCTCCGATGAAGACCACGTTCTGGATCATCGTGCCGCAGGGATTCCGCATCATCATCCCGCCGCTCACGAATGAGTTCGTGCTGCTGCTGAAGGACACGTCGCTGCTCTTCGTCGCGGGAACGTTCATCTGGTCGAAGGAGCTCACCAACTTCGCCCGAGACGCCGCGACGCAGAACACGAACGCGACGCCGCTGATCATGGCGGCGATCCTGTACCTGATCGTGACGATCCCCCTCACGCGCTTCAGCGCGTACCTGGAACGACGGATGGCGAAGCAGCGATGATCACCGATCTGATTGATGTCCACGCTCCGGCGATCGACCTGCAGGGGCTCGTCAAGAGCTTCGGCGACAACGAGGTGCTCAAAGGCATCGACCTCACCGTCACCGCGGGCGAGGTGGTCTGCATCATCGGCCCCTCCGGCTCCGGCAAGTCGACGCTGCTGCGCTCGGTGAACCTGCTCGAAGAGCCGACAGGCGGCAAGGTGCTGATCGAGGGGATCGACATCACCGACCCCGACGTCGACATCGACCGGGTGCGCACACGCATCGGCATGGTGTTCCAGAGCTTCAACCTGTTCCCGCACCTCGATGTGATGGGCAACCTCATGATCGCGCAGCAGCGCGTGAAGAAGCGCTCCAAGGCCGAGGCCGAGAAGATCGCGAAGGAGATGCTGGGGCGTGTCGGACTCGCCGAGAAGGCGGACGCTTTCCCCGGTCACCTGTCGGGCGGCCAGCAGCAGCGCGTCGCGATCGCCCGCGCGTTGTGCATGAATCCCGACATGATGCTGTTCGACGAGCCGACGTCGGCCCTCGATCCCGAGCTGGTGGGCGAAGTGCTGCAGGTCATGCGCTCGCTCGCCGACGAGGGGATGACGATGCTCGTCGTCACGCACGAGATGGGCTTCGCCCGGGAGGTGGGGTCGCGCCTGATCTTCATGGACGGCGGACACATCGTCGAAGAGGGTGACCCGCGTGAGGTGCTCGCCAACCCGCAGCATCCGCGCACGCAGGACTTCCTGGCTCGCGTGCTCTGAGCCGCGGTCGAACGGCCCTCACCATACACAGACCCCCTCCTGCGCGATGTACAGGAGGGGGTCTGTGTGTGCGGTGCGGAGTCGCGGTCAGTCGAGTTCGACGACCGTGGCTCCCGGCGCGTTGGTCTTCACCGACTCGACGCCGTTCTTCGCGGCGGACAGCGTGGTGTAGCTCTCGCTCGACGCGATGACCTCGCCGTTGCCGGCCTTCAGCCGGAACCGATGACCACCGGCGCTGTCGGTGTACAGCTCGAACTTGCCTGCCATGAGGTGTCCTTTCTCGACGGTGAGGAGGGAACGAGGCCCTCGAGCATCACGGTATCTCGGAGTACCGGCCAGCGATAGGGCTCGCTCAACCCCGTGGATGCACGGCGACCGGCTCGGGGGCGACCGCGATCCGCACGTGATCGCCGAACGCGGGGTGGATGCCGGGGGCGTGCTGCAGCCGCACCAGCTCACCCGACTCGGTGCGCACGAGCGTGCGGCGCATGCTGCCGAGGAACGTGCTCTCCTGCACGAGCGCGTCCGTCGCGGCATCCGCCTCGGACGCGAAGTGCACGTTCTCGGGCCGAAGGAACACATCGACGGGACCGTCGGCCGGCGAACGCAGGGGCAGCCGCTGTCCCCACACCACGACGTGATCTCCCTCGGCGACGCCGGAGACGATGCTGGAGAGACCGACGAATGCCGCCACTCCCGCTGTCGACGGCGACGTGTACAGCTGCTCGGGGGTGCCGATCTGCTCGATCATGCCCGCGTTCATCACCGCGATCCGATCCGACACCGCCAGCGCCTCCTCCTGGTCGTGGGTGACGAAGACGGTGGTGATGCCGAGGCGCAGCTGGATCCGACGGATCTCGTCGCGCAGCTGCACACGCACCTTCGCGTCGAGGGCCGACAGCGGCTCGTCGAGCAGCAGCACCTTGGGCTCCGTCACCAATGCGCGGGCGAGCGCCACGCGCTGCTGCTGCCCGCCCGACAGCTGGTGCGGGAAGCGATCGGCGAAGTCGGCGAGTCCGACGAGGGCGAGGGCATCGAGGGCGCGCGCGGCGGCATCCGCTTTGCCGACACCACGGCGGCGGAGACCGAAGGCCGTGTTCTCGACCACCCGCAGATGCGGGAAGAGCGAGTACGACTGGAAGACCATGCCGATGTCGCGCTTGTTGGTGGGCACGCGGGAGACGTCGCTTCCGCCGAGGAGCACAGCGCCGCCGTCGAGGCCCTCGAGCCCGGCCAGCACGCGCAGGAGGGTCGTCTTTCCGCACCCGGACGGGCCGAGCAGCGACACGAACTCGCCCGGCGCGATGTCGAGGTCGACGCCGTGCAGCACGGTGGTGCCGGAGTAGCTCTTCACGATGCCCTGCAGCTGCACGCGAGTGCCCTCGCCGGCTTCGGCGAGCAGCGTGTTGTCGGCGGTCTCGGGGAGGGTCATGACTGGGCCTTTCGGGTGCCGCGGGCGACGCGGCCGATGAGGAGCAGGAGCAGGAAGACGAACAGCAGAGCCAGCAGCGTGAAGATCGCGGGAGCGTAGGGATCCTGCTTGTTCACGACGACCATGGCGGTCTGGAACACCTGGCGGTTCAGCAGCGAGGCGATCGTGAACTCGCCGAGCACGACGGCGATCGAGATGAGCGAGGCCGCCAGCAGTCCCTGACGCAGGTTCGGTGCGAGGACCTTGAGCACCACGGTCGGCCAGCTCGCGCCCAGGGAACGCGCGGCCTCGGCGAGCGTGCGCAGATCGGCGGCGTCTATCGATGCCTGGATCGAGCGATAGGCGAACGGGAGAACCGTGATGCCGTAGGCGAAGGCGAGCGTCCAGGTGCCGGTGCCGAGCGTGCGGCCGATCTGGAGGTAGATGGGTGCGAGCCCGACCACGAGCACGATCGCGGGGATCGAGATCGGCAGCAGCACGGCGAACTCGAAGGCGGGGCGGAGCCTGCCGAAGCGCAGGTTCACCAGGATCATGGTCGGTGCGAGCAGCAGGAGAACGATCGCCACCGTGACGAGGGCGAGGACGAGCGAGTTGCCCAGCCCCATCCAGATCGGTCGGATCGCGGCGGACTTCGCCGGGTCGAACAGGGCCGCCCAGCGTTCGAAGCCGAGGCTGCCGTCGGTCTGGCGCAGCGTGTAGAGAAAGGTCGAGATCAGCGGGATCGCGAAGAAGGCTCCGACGAGGATGCCGATGATCCACCGGGTCACGGGGGAGGGAGCGAGACGGTTCACGACTGCCACCTCGCTGCGCGACGCTGGATGAGCGAGTAGAGGGCCATGACGACTCCGACGATGACGATCATGCCGAGCGCGAGAGCGCCGGCGAGGTTCTCTCGACCCAGCACTGTCTCACTCGTCAGCGCCGCGCGGATCTGCAGCGGCACGATCTGCGAACCCTGGCTGGCGAGGGCGGCGGCGGTCGCGTACGACGAGAACGCGTTGGCGAACAGCAGCAGCAGGCTGGCCAGGAACGACGGGGCGAGCACCGGGATGCCGATGCGCAGCCAGAAGCTGGAGCGGGTGCCGCCCAGCGTGAGGTTCGCCTCGGCCCACTGCGGCTTGAGCGCGGCGAGGGCGGGCATGAAGGTGATCACCATGAGCGGGATCTGGAAGTAGATGTAAGGCAGGATCAGACCCGGCAGCTCGTAGAGCCAGGTGCCGTTCGCGAAGATGTCGATGCCGAACGCGTCCTGCAGGAACAGCTTCAGCACGCCCTGGATGCCGATCGTGGCGATGAAGGCGAACGCGAGCATGACACCGCCGAACTGGGCGAGCACGCCCGCTGCGGCATCCACCGTCGAGCGGACGACGCCCTCGGGGTTCATGCCGAGGAGGGCATAGCAGACGAGGGCCCCGACGATCGCGCCGACCACGGCGGTCAGCAGCGACAGCCCGGCGGAGTTCGCGAAGGTGGTGAGCACGACGGGATCGACCAGAGCCGACACGTTGCCGAGGGTGAAGGCGCCGTCCTTCGTGAAGAACCCCGAGCCGATGGCCAGAACGGTCGGCACGGCGAGGAACAGCAGCACATACGCGGCGAAGGGCACGAGCCCCAACCAGGCGGCGGACGGCGCGGAGCGCTGGGCCCGCGACGTCGTCGCGGACCCAGCGCTGTGCGCTGCGGGGGAGACGGGGGCGGATGCCGTGGCATCCGCCCCCGCAGCGGTGGCAGTGGTCACTGGACCGCCGCTGCCCACTTCTCGCCGAGCAGCGTGCCGGCGTTCGTCGACTGCTCCTCGGTCGGCACGACCGTCTCGCTCGGGACCTCGGGCAGGGCCGCGGCCAGGTCGGCGTCGATCGTGCCGGCCTCTGTCATGGCCTCCATGCGCGCGGGGCGTGCGCCGCCCTTGAGCCACAGGTTCTGCACCTCATCGCTGTAGAGGAACTCCTGCCACAGGCGTGCGGCTGCCGGGTTCGGGGCATCCTTGTTGATGGCCTGGTTGTAGTAGCCCGCGTATCCGGTGCCGTCGAGGACGACGACCTTCCAGTTCTTGTTGTCTGCCGCGTGCGCGGCGTTCAGGTAGTCCCAGTCGAAGACGACCGGCGTCTCGCCGCTCGCGACGGTCGCCGTGGTGACGTCGACCTTGAGCAGGTTGCCCGCCTTCTGCAGGTCGGCGAAGAAGTCGATGCCGGGCTGGAAGTCGTCGAGCGTGCCGTCGGACTGTACGGTCGCGAGGCCCACGGCCGCGAACGCCGCGCCTGCCTGCGTAGGGTCGCCGTTGATGGCGACCGCACCCTTGTAGGCCGCGTCCTTCAGGTCGTCGAGGGTCTTCGGGGCGTCGAACTTCGACGAGTCGTAGCCGATCGACATGTACCCGCCGTAGTCGCCGACGAACAGGCCGGTCGGCTCCTTGAGCTCCTCCGGGATCTCGTCCCACGTCTGCACCTGGTACGGCGCGAACACGTCGGTGTTCTGCAGGGCGACCGCCAGACCGAGGTCGAACACGTCGGGCGCGGTGTCCAGGCCCTCGTTCGTCTTCGCCGCCTGGATCTCCTCGGCGCTCGAGACGTCGGGCGAAGCCTCGTTGACCGTGATCTCCGGGTACTTCTCGGTGAAGAGATCGATGATCTCGCCGTAGTTCGCCCAGTCCCGCGGAAGCGCGATGACGTTGAGCTGGCCCTCGGCCTTCGCGGCGGTCTCGAGGTCGGCGAACGAGCCGAAGTCGTCGACCGACGTCGCAGCGGCGGCGTCGACGGCATCGCCCTCGCCGGCGGCGGCGGGGGTCTCTGCCCCTGTGGCGCAGGCGGTGAGACCGAGCGCAGCGGCGGTGAACAGGGCGATGCCCGCGCCGATGCGCGCGCGGCGGTGGAAGTTGGTCATCAGGATCCTCTCGGTGCCCGGCGTTGCGCGCCGGATTCGGGTTGCGAGAGGACACTATGAGCCGCGGGTTGCCGATCAGACCTGGGCCGGTGAACGAGAGGTGGCCGGGATGTGGCGGATGGAAGCAGGCCTCAGCCGCGGGGCACCTGATATTTGAACCCGACGTGCGAGCCCACGTATCCCAGTCGCTCGTAGAACCGATGCGCGTCGGCGCGGGCGGCGTCCGAGGTGAGCTGCACCATCGCCGCCCCCAGGGCCGGCGCCGCATCGTCGGAGACCCAGCGCATGACGGCGGAGCCGATGCCCGACGAGCGCAGATCGCTGCGTACGCGCACGGCCTCGACGAGCAGGCGTCTCGCACCGCGTCGCGCCATGCCGGGGATCGAGGTGAGCTGCAGGGTGCCGACGACGGCTCCGTCGAGCTCGACCACGAGCAGATCGTTCGACGGGTCGGCGAGGATCTCCTCGAGAGCCGATGCGTAGGCGGGGCGGTCCTCGACGGACGCGACGTCGCCGCGCGATGCGCTGATCGGGTCGTCCGAGAGCAGGGTGATCACGGCATCCGTGTCGTCGACGACGGCTCTGCGCAGGGTCGCGGCGCCCGCTCGGGAATCGATGGGGAAGGGCAGGGCGAGAGCGTCGAGCATGCTCTCAGTCTGACATCCTGGACCGATGGACATCGGCAGTGTGCTCGGGCTCGAGCAGCTCACCTGGGGCACGCTGATCCTCGTGATCGTCGCGGCATTCGCCGCGGGGTGGATCGATGCGGTCGTGGGTGGCGGCGGGTTGCTGCAGCTGCCCGCGCTGCTGTTGATCCCCGGCATGTCACCGATCCAGGCGCTCGCCACCAACAAGCTCGCCTCCGTGTTCGGCACTGCCACCAGCAGCGTGACGTACTACCGGCGGGCGAAGCCCGACATACGCACCGCTCTGCCGATGGCGGTGATCGCCCTCGTCGGCTCGTTCGGGGGAGCGGCCGTCGCCACCGTGCTGCCCGCTGCGGCGTTCAAGCCGATCATCGTCGTGGCGCTTCTCGCCGTCGCGCTGTTCACCGCCTTCCGGCCGCAGATGGGGGCCGCCACGATGCTGCGCTTCAGCGGCCACCGGCACCACATCATGGCCGGACTGTCGGGGCTCGTGATCGGCTTCTACGACGGGCTCATCGGCCCCGGCACCGGGACGTTCCTGGTGATCTCGCTCGTCGCGCTGCTCGGCTACGACTTTCTGCAGGCGAGCGCCAAGGCGAAGATCGTGAACCTCGCCACGAACGCCGGCGCCCTGCTGCTGTTCATCCCGCACGGTGCGGTGCTGTGGCTGCTCGGCGGCATCCTCGCCGTCGCGAACGTCGCGGGCAGCTACCTCGGATCCCGTATGGCGATCTCGAAGGGAGCGCGATTCATCCGCGTCGTCTTCCTCGCCGTCGTCGTCGTGCTGATCGCGAAGCTCGGCGTCGACGTGTGGAACGAGAACATCGCTCCCGCTCTCGCCGCCCTGCGGTGAGACGGCGCGCCGCGGCACGGCGGCGCACAGCGAAGAGGCCCCCTCCCGCGTGAGCGGAAGAGGGCCTCCTGGTGCGAGGTCAGGCCTCGTCGTCCTCGGGCTCGTAGTCGACGCCGGCCTCGGCGCGCTGCTCGGGCGTGATCGGAGCCGGCGCGGCGGTCAGCGGGTCGAAGCCGTTGCCGGACTTCGGGAACGCGATGACGTCGCGGATCGACTCGGTCTTCGTCAGGTGCTGCAGCACGCGGTCCATGCCGAGCGCGATCCCGCCGTGCGGGGGAGCGCCGAACTTGAACGCGTCGAGCAGGAAGCCGAACTGCTCCTGCGCGACCTCGTCGCTGATGCCCATGACCTCGAACACGCGCTTCTGCACGTCTTCGCGATGGATGCGGATCGATCCGCCGCCGAGCTCGGAGCCGTTGCAGACGATGTCGTACGCGTAGGCGAGAGCGGATCCGGGGTCGGTGTCGAACGTGTCCTGGAACTCCGGCTTGGGGCCGGTGAACGCGTGGTGCACGGCGGTCCAGGCTCCGGCGCCGACGGCGACGTCACCGGATGCGACGGCATCCGCTGCTGGCTCGAACATCGGGGCGTCGACGACCCACGTGAACGCGAACTCGTCGGGGCTCAGCAGACCCAGGCGACGGCCGATCTCGACGCGGGCGGCGCCGAGCAGCGCGCGGCTCTCCTTCGTCGACCCTGCGGCGAAGAACACGCAGTCACCGGCGGAGGCGCCGACGAACTCGGCGAGTCCGGCCTGCTCGGCCTCCGACAGGTTCTTGGCGGCGGGGCCGCCGAGCGAGCCGTCCTCGTTGAAGAGCACGTAGGCGAGGCCGCGGGCTCCACGCTGCTTCGCCCAGTCCTGCCACGCGTCGAGCTGCTTGCGGGGCTGCGAGGCGCCGCCGGGCATGCGCACGGCGCCCACGTACTCGGCCTGGAAGACGCGGAACGGCGTCTCGGCGAAGTACTCGGTGGCCTCGACCAGCTCGAGTCCGAAGCGCAGGTCGGGCTTGTCGGAGCCGTACTTGGCCATCGCGTCGGCGTAGGTCATGCGCGGCAGCGGGGTCTGCACCTCGACGCCGATCGTCTTCCACATCGCCTGGATGAGCGACTCCATCAGGGTGATGACGTCTTCCTGGTCGACGAAGCTCATCTCGATGTCGAGCTGCGTGAACTCCGGCTGGCGGTCGGCGCGGAAGTCCTCGTCGCGGTAGCAGCGCGCGATCTGGTAATACTTCTCGACACCGCCGACCATGAGCAGCTGCTTGAACAGCTGCGGCGACTGCGGCAGGGCGTACCAGCTGCCCGGGTGCAGACGCGCGGGCACGACGAAGTCGCGAGCGCCCTCGGGGGTCGAACGGGTGAGGGTCGGCGTCTCGACCTCGGTGAAGTCCTCGCCGTGCAGCACATCGCGCACGGACTTGTAGACGTTCGAGCGCAGACGCAGAGCGGATGCCGCGGCGGGGCGACGCAGGTCGAGGTAGCGGTACTTGAGGCGCGCCTCTTCACCCACCGTCTCGGTGTCGGCCACAGCCGTGGACACCTGGAACGGCAGGGGGGCCGACTCGTTCAGAACCTCGACGTCGGTCGCGATGAGCTCGATCTCGCCGGTCGGCAGGTTCGGGTTCGCGTTGCCGTCGGGGCGGCGCGACACCTCGCCGGTGACCTTGAGCACGAACTCGTTGCGCAGCGGGTGCGCGATCTCCTCGTCGCGGATGACGACCTGGGCGATGCCCGATGCATCCCGCAGATCGATGAACGCGACTCCTCCGTGATCACGACGGCGATCGACCCAACCCGAGAGGGTGACGGTCTGACCGATATGCTCGGCTCGCAGTGAGCCTGCCGAGTGGGTGCGAAGCACGGAGGATTCCTTCTGTTCTGGGAGATGATGAACCCGCCCAGTCTACGGGGGCGGGTGCGGGGACTCGGGCGCGGGCGTCCTGCCTCCCCCTGCGGCGGCATATCGGTCAGTAGGATCGCCACGACGGAAAGGCACGCATGGACTCCAACGGAATCTCCGACCTGTACGCATCGATCTTCTCGGGAACCTCGGGGCTGATCGTCCTGGCCTTCTACATCCTGGTCGTGATCGGCCTCTGGAAGGTCTTCACGAAGGCCGGATACCCCGGCATCCTCGCGCTCGTCCCCTTCGTGAACGTCATCTTCCTCGTGAAGATCGCCGGGATGTCGGGATGGCTCGCACTGCTCTACCTGATCCCGATCGTGGGGTTCATCTTCGGCATCTTCGTCGCCATCCGGATGGGCGAGCGCTTCGGCAAGGGCGGGCTGTTCTCGTTCTTCCTCCTGTTCGTCTTCCCGTACATCGGATATCTGATCCTGGGCTTCGGCGAGTCCCGCTACCGACAGGTCTGACATGGTGGCGTCGCGACTGCACCTCGTCCGCCACGGAGAGGTGCACAACCCGAAGCGCGTCCTCTACGGGCGGCTGCCCGATTACCAACTGAGCAAGGCCGGTCGGACGATGGCGCAGGCGGCCGCCGACCACGTCGCCGGACTCGGCCGGGAGGTGACGACGCTCTACGCCTCCCCGCTGGAGCGGGCGCAGGAATCCGCCGAACCGTTCGCCGCACGATTCGATCTGGTGCCCGAGATCGACATCCGTCTGATCGAGCCGACGAACGTGTTCGAGGGCACGCAGATGAAGCGCTCGCTGATGAACCCGTTCAACTGGTGGCACCTGCGTCAGCCGTCGCTGCCGAGCTGGGGCGAGCCGTACACCTCGATCGCCGAACGCATGCTGGGCCTGATGGCCGAGGCTTGGCGGTCTGTCGACGGCGGCGACCTGGTGATGGTGTCGCACCAGGCGCCGATCTGGATCACGCACCTCCGGGTGGCGGGTCTGCCGTTGCAGCACGACCCTCGCACCCGGCGATGCGCGCTCTCGAGCGTCACCTCGTTCGAGCTCGTCGGCGATGTGTGGCGAGAGGTCGCCTACGCGGAGCCCGCCGCGACCGGCGGCGCGATCGACGTCGGGGCGGTCTGACCGCGCCCTCCGCCCGCCGAGCGGCGCGGATGCAGGTGCAGGTGCAGGTGCAGGTGCAGGTCAGTGTGCGATGAGTGACTGGATGACGCCGATCGCCGCGATCTGACCGGCGGCGGACGCCAGCAGCACCGAGGCCATCGGTCCCGGCAGCGAGGCTCGGTGCGCGAGATCTCCGGCGGCGAAGACCCCGGGCAGCGAGGTGCGACCGAAGTCGTCGATCTCGATCGACCCGGACGGCAGCATCCGCAGGGCGAGGTCATCGACGAACGGCGCGCGCTGGCGGAGCGTGCCGGATGCCACGAAGACGCCGGCCACGCTCTGCTCGCCACCGGACGCGGTCGAGATGCGCACGCCGTCGTCCTCCGCGGCGACGGAGGCCACGGGCTCCGTGCTCGCCGTCGCGCCGAGTCGTTCGAGCAGCTGCGCCTCCTCCGCGGTGAAGCGCTCGTCGATCGGGTAGACCGTGATGTCTCCGACGATGCGACCGAGCAGTCCGATCAGGTGCTCGGCACGCGCGACGGGGCCGAGGATGCCGATCGGGCGGCCGGCGTGCTCGTGCCCGTCGCAGAACGGGCAGGCGAAGGCCTTCAGCCCCCACAGCTGCTGCAGGCCGGGGACGGCAGGGAGGTCATCGGCGACTCCCGTCGCGAGGATGACGCGTCGGGCCTCGACGCTGTCGCCGTCGGTGAGGAGCACCGTGAAGTCCCCGTCGGCACCTCCGTCTGCGCGGGTCACGCTCTGCGCGCCGACGTCGCGGATCTCGACATCCGTGTAGGCGGCGAGTTCCGTCCTGGCGACGGCGCGGAAGTCCGCGGGAGCCGCGCCGTCGTTCGTGATCACGTTGTGCATGTGCTGCACCGTGCCGTTGCGGTACTCGCCCGAGTCCAGCAGCAGCGTCGACCGATGCATCCGTCCGAGTGTGAGTGCCGCCTGCAGGCCGGCGGGTCCTGCGCCGATGACGATCGCGTCGTACATGTGGGTCCTTCCGAAGGGCTCGCTTGCTTTCGAGCTCAGTCTGTGACTTCATGTCAACATGAAGTCAAGCGCGCAGAACCCCTGGTCCGTCGGCGAGGTCGCCGCGCGGTTCGATCTGCCGACCAACGTGCTGAGGCACTGGGAGTCGGTCGGGCTTCTGCGGCCCGCACGCGACGCCGCGGGCCGGCGGCGGTACGGCGAAGACGACGTCGTGCAGGTCGCCGTGATCCAGCGCAGCAAGGCTGCGGGCATGACCCTCGAGCAGATCGCGGTGCTGCTCGACGACAGCGCCCGGGGTCGGCACGAGGTGCTGCAGCGGCACCTCGACGACCTGGATCGTCGGATGGAGGAGATGCGGCGCTCGCGGGAGATCACCGAGCACGCGATGAACTGCCGGGCGCACGACATCACGAGCTGTCCGCGCTTCCGCGCCGGCGTCGAAGACGTGCTGGCGCGCTTCTGACAGGGGGGTCATCCCGGCTCGCGCCGGACCCGCACGAGCGCCCGGCCCATGCATAGGAACCCCCGCGTAAACTGGGAATCGTGCCACTCGCCTCGACGGTTCCTCCGATCCGCAGCGGCCGCCCCTCCCGCATCCGGCCCGTCCGCCGGTCGGTCGGTGTCGCGCTCGCCGCGGTGCTCGCCATCGGTCTGAGCGCATGCGCTCCCGATCCCGTGAACGACTCGTTCCTCAGCGGAGACAACCCCGGATACGTGGCCGCCGACGGCGCGATCGTCGAGATCCCCGTCGCGGAACGCGGCGAGCCCGTCACGGCGTTCGGCGGCGTGACGGAAGACGGCGAGGACTTCGACAGCGCCGAGCTGGCGGGCAAGGTCACGGTCGTGAACTTCTGGTACGCCGGCTGCGCCCCGTGCCGCGTCGAGGCCGAAGACCTCGAGACCGTGTGGCAGGAGCAGGGCGGCGACGGCGTCGCCTTCCTCGGCATCAACACCCGCGATCAGGCCGACACGGCCAAGGCGTTCTCCGCCGAGTTCGGCGTGACCTACCCGAGCCTGATCGATGTCGACACCGCCGAGGCGAAGCTCGCATTCGCGGCCTCCGTGCCGATCCAGGCGACGCCGACGACTCTGGTGCTCGACAAGCAGGGCAGGGTCGCCGCGCGCATCATCGGGCCCATCGACGGCACGTCGATCCTCTCGACGCTCGTCAAGGACGCGCTCGCGGAGGACTCGTGATCCTCCCGGGAGCGGCGTGAACCCCGAAGCGATCATCGGATCGGGAGCCCTGTGGCTCGCGATCCCCGTGGCGATGCTCGCGGGACTCCTGTCGTTCCTCTCGCCCTGCGTGCTGCCGCTGGTGCCCGGATACCTGGGATTCCTCGGGGGAGCTGTGGCGCCCCGGCGTGCACCTAGCCCGGCGAACGGTTCGCCGACCTCGACCGTCGACGCCCCCGCGCGCGGACGCCTGGTCGTCGGCGTCCTGCTGTTCATCCTCGGTTTCAGCCTCGTCTTCGTCTCGTTGACGGCGCTCGGCGGCATCGCCAACGTGTTCCTCATCCAGTGGGGCGAGCTCATCACGCGCATCCTCGGCGGGGTCATCATCCTGATGGGACTGGTGTTCCTCGGCCTCTTCGGCTTCGCCCAGCGCGAGGTGCGGTTCCACGTCGATTCCAAGGCGGGACTGATCGGCGCACCGCTGCTCGGCGTCGCCCTCGGTGTCGGGTGGGCGCCCTGCATGGGGCCGACGCTGGCCGCGATCTTCGCGCTGAGCTTCAACGCGGGCGACCCGGTGCGCGCGGGGTCCCTGGGACTCGCCTACTCGCTCGGCCTCGGCATCCCGTTCCTGCTGGTCGCGCTCGGCTTCGGCTGGGCGACGAAGGCGATCGGATTCCTGCGCCGTCACATCCGCGTGGTCAACGTGATCGGCGGCGCGCTGCTGATCGCTCTGGGACTGCTGATGGTCACGGGGCTCTGGACCGACATCATGTCGAGACTGACGGCGGTGATGAACAGTGTCATCCTCCCGCTCTGATCAGGACGATCGGAAGAAGACGCATCGGAAGGATGCCGTGAGCACCACAACCGAGAGGTCGAGCGATCCGCTCCGGCCGTCCGACCATGTCGACGGCGAAGAGTCGATCACCCAGCCCCGCCTCGGCCTGGTGGGCTGGCTGCGCTGGGGCTGGCGTCAGCTGACGTCGATGCGCACCGCGCTGATCCTGCTCCTCGTGCTGGCCATCGCCGCCATTCCCGGCTCGATCTTCCCGCAGCGGATGGCCGACCCCAACGGCGTCACCCAGTGGGAGCGCGAGAACCCCGATCTCTTCCCGGTCCTCGACGGCCTGAAGCTGTTCGACGTCTACCTGTCGCCGTGGTTCTCGGCCATCTACCTGCTGCTGTTCGCCTCGCTCGTGGGGTGCGTGATCCCGCGCATCAGGCACCATGCCAAGGCGCTGCAGGCCCGGCCGCCGCGCACGCCCGCCCGCCTGCAGCGGCTCGCCGACTTCCGTGCGGTCGAGCGCACCTCGACGGATGCCGCGACCGATGCCTCCGCGTCGATCGACATCGCGCAGAAGCAGCTCAAGGCTCTCGGCTACCGGGTCGAGCGCTATGACGACAAGCGCTCGTCGTCGGTCTCGGCCGAGCGCGGTTACTGGCGCGAGACCGGCAACCTGCTGTTCCACCTCGCCCTGGTCGGTGTGCTCATCACGGTCGGCGTCGGCGGCGGCTTCGCGTACACCGGCCAGCGCGTGCTGGTCGAGGGCGAGACGTTCGCGAACACGCTGCTCGACTACGACTCGATGAACCGCGGTCGCTTTGTCGGCGACGGGGCGCTCGCGCCGTACTCGATGCGGCTCGACAGCTTCGACGTGACCTATCAGCCGTTCGGCGAGCCCGGATCCGGTCAGGCCGGTGACTTCTCGGCCAACGTCACGGTGCAGGAGAACGGCGACGAGCGCACCGGCTCGGTCAAGGTCAACGAACCGCTCGGCGTCGCCGATGACAACGTCTTCCTGCTCGGAAACGGCTACGCCCCGACGGTCACGGTGCGCAACCCCGAGGGCGATGTCGTCTTCACCAACAGCACCCCGTTCCTGCCGCAGGACAACAACATGACCTCTCTCGGAGTCCTCAAGATCCCGGACGGTCTCAGCGAGCAGGTCGGCCTCGTCGGATTCTTCTACCCGACCACTGGGGTGCTCGACACCGGCGCGTTCTTCTCGGCCTTCCCCGAGCTCACGAACCCGACCCTCACGCTCGACGTGTACACGGGGGATCTCGGCATCAACGAGGGCATCCCGCGCTCGGTGTACGTGCTCGACACCACGGGGATGACGAAGGTCACGGGGCGCTCGACCGACCTCGAGTCGATCGAGCTGACGCCCGGCCAGACCGCTGATCTGCCGAACGGCATGGGCACCGTGACCTTCGAGGACGAGTCACCCGCAGGGGCGACCGACGCCTCGCAGTCGGTCAAGCGGTTCGCGTCGCTGCAGATCCACCGCGACGCCTCGGGGCCCTGGGTGCTCGGCTTCGCGCTCCTCGCGCTCGGCGGCCTGATGCTCGCTCTGTTCATCCCGCGCCGCCGCGTCTGGGTCAAGGCGACCGCCGCCGACGGCGTGGTCTCGCTCGAGTACGCCGGCCTCGCCCGCGGTGAGGACCCGACTCTTGCTCATGCGGTCGACGACCTCGTGGCAGGACACGCCAGACTGCTGGACACAGCGGGCGTCACCGCCGCCGAGCCCGAGACCGAGCCCGAGGAAGAGCCGGAGCCCGAGGAAGAGCGGGAGCCCGCGGAAGAGCCAGGGGCCGACGACCGTGTCGACGCCGACGCGCAGACAGACTCCGAGCGCGAGGCCGACGGCCCCGCATCCGACACGCCGAAAGTAGACTGACACCATGTTCGACCTCGAAGTGATCTCGCCGATCCTGCTCTGGACGTCGATCGCGATCTATGCGGCGGCCTTCGTGGCCTACGCCTTCGATCTCGCTCGTCGATCCCAGCTGTCGGCCGATTCGGCGAACGTCCGCGAGTTCGAGCTCGTCGGCGCCGGGGCGCGTGGCTCGTCCGCGGCGCGCGGCGCGAAGGGCACCGCAGCATCCGACTCCGCGCCGCAGCGCTTCGTGATGGCGCGCATCGGCACGTCGCTCACGATCCTGGCGTTCATCTTCCAGCTCGCGGCGACGCTCACCCGCGGGTTCGCTGCCGGCCGCGTGCCGTGGGCCAACCTGTACGAGTTCGCGATGATGGGCACGCTGCTGATCGTCGCGGTGTTCCTCGCGGTGCTCCTGCGCGTCGACCTGCGCTTCCTCGGAACCTTCATCACCGGGCTCGTCGTGGTGCTCCTCGGGCTCGCGGCGACGAACTTCTACGTCGACGTCTCGCCGCTGATGGATCCGCTCAAGAGCGTCTGGCTGGTGATCCACGTCTTCGTGGCGTCACTGGGCACCGCGTTCTTCGCCCTCGCCTTCGCGCTCTCCGTGATCCAGCTCATGCAGTCGCGCCGCGAGCGCCTCACCTCCGAGGGCGCGGAGAAGACCGGGCCGGGATTCCTCCGTACCTTCCCCGGGTCGGAGCGCCTCGAGAGCATGGCGTACCGGTTCACGATCATCGGCTTCATCCTCTGGACGTTCACGCTCATCGCCGGGTCGATCTGGGCGTACTACGCGTGGAGCCGCTTCTGGGGCTTCGACGTCAAGGAGACCTGGACCTTCGTGATCTGGGTGCTCTATGCCGGATACATCCACGCCCGTGCGACACGCGGATGGCGTGGCAACAGATCGGCATGGCTCGCCATCGTCGGATTCTCGGCCGTGCTGTTCAACTTCACGATCGTCAACGTCTTCTTCAAGGGCCTGCACGCCTACTCCGGCCTCAGCTGAGCGTCCAGTCTCAGCTGGACGTCCGGCCTCAGCTGAGCGTCCGGATCCCGGTCATCGGAACGACCGGAGTCCGAACGGGATCACCTCGGCATGCTCGACGCCGTCTTCGTACCAGACGAACTCCACCTCCGAGATGGTCTCCGCCGGGCGCTTGCTGAGCGACCGACGGGACTTGTGCGACAGCTCCGACCAGGCGGCGGCCGAGAGCGTCTTCGCATAGATCACGGAGAGGTGGAAGGTCCACTCCGCGGTGTCGCGCTCATCGAGGCGGCGGAAGTCGGTGGCGTCGAGCGCGGTGCTGAGCTTCGCATAGGCCGACACGAGCGACGACGTGCGCGTCAGCCGCAGGATCACCACCTGCCACGGCGTCGGGAAGACGTCGACGGCCTCGGCGATGACCTCGATCGGATGCTGTGCCACCGCCCATTCGCGGATCAGTGAGAGCACCTCCTCGCGTCGCTCGGGTTCGTGGAAGGCGCGAAGCGTGACGTGCTCGGTGTGCGCGTGCGGCGCGTCGACACGGCCGAGGGCGGACCGCTGTTCAGCGCGGTACACGTCGGAGACGGCCCTCGTCGGCCGCAGCACGAGGTACTGCTGCCCCTCCAGCGAAGCGAGCTGTGTGGGCGAGGACATGAATGGTCGGCGCATCTCCTGATCGTACGGGCGTCGAGGGGTGCCCGATGTCCGACGGCATCCGCGGTGGGCACGGATTCGGGAGCGGATACGCGACACGCCGCGCATCGAGGACGATGCGCGGCGTGTCAGCCGGGGAGATCCGAAGCCGTGCCCGCACAGGTCAGGACGGACGGGTCGGGACGGACGGTCGGGACGGATGGTCAGGCGGCGGCGAACGCGGCTCTGGCCGAGGTCGTGCGGCGCAGCGTGACTGCGAGCGTCGTCACGACGAGCGACAGCACACCCCAGACGATCAGCGCCGCGAGGGCGCTTCCGCTGCCGGCGATGAGTCCGCTGAAGGCCGGCGCCGTCGGCAGCGCCGCGGCGAGACCGGACAGCCAGCCGGGAACGGTCGACACGAGCCCCGTGGCGATCGCCAGCACGCCGACGAGTGCGCTCACCCAGCGACCGATTCCCCCGAAGACGGCGACCAATGCCTGGTTGACGGCGGCGAAGGCCACTCCGGCCAGCACGGCCGTGCCGGCGAACGTCCACCACGCGCCGGCATCGTAACCCGCGACGATCTGCACGATGAGCGAGACGAGCACGCCCTGTGCCGCGCCGATCGCGGCGGCCGGGGCGAACGCGCGCAGGGCGAGCCCCGCCGACGACCGTCGAGAGGTCAGGGTGCGCGCCGTGTGGGCGCGCATCACCAGGAACGAGGCGAGGGCACCGAACCACAGCACCACCGCGGTGAGCAGGGGGATCGCAGTCGGACCGAAGATCGTCGACTCGTCGGCACCCTTCGAGGCCACCGGGTCTGCGATCACCGAGGCGAGCGAGGTCGACTGCGCGTCGGTGAACGACGGCAGCGAGTCGGCCGCGGTCCGCAGTCCGCCCGCGAGATCTCCGGTCCCCGTCGCGAGGGTGTCGAGGCCCGTGGCGAGGTCGGTGGCACCGGTCGCGAGATCTGTGGCGCCGCTCGAGAGCTGTCCTGCGCCGCTCGACAGTGCGCGGGCACCGTCGGCCGACTGATCGAGTCCCTGGTAGGCGAGCTGGTTCAGTCCGTCGGCGATCGTCGTCGCCCCGGCGCCGGCCTGGCTCAGCTGGCTGGCGACGGTGCCGGGAAGCGTCGAGAGCTGCTGCACACCGGCATCCGTCTGGGTGGCTCCCGACGAGAGCGCGACGAGCTGATCGCAGTAGGCCTGGGGGAAGCCGCTGGGCGCGCACGCATCGGCGAGCTGCTGCAGACCGCTGGCGACCTGCGCGGATCCCGCGGCGAGCTGCTGAGCGCCTGCGGCCTGATTCTGCAGTTCCGTGGCCCCGGCGGTCAGGCCCTGTCCGAGGTTCGCGGCGCCGGCGGCGGCTTCTCGCGTCTTCGACGAGAGGGTGTCGAGGCCGGACGCGAGAGAGGACGCCCCCGTGCCGAGCTCGGACGCACCGGATGCGAGCTGGCTGGCGCCGTCGGGGATCGCCGTGGCACCGGTCGCGGCATCGCGTGCGCCGGTGGCGAGCTGGGCGGCGCCGTCGGCGGCGTCGCCGATCTGGTCGCCGATGGTCGTGAAGCCGACCAGGATGTTCTCGGTGGTGGCCTCCGAGAGCAGGGTGCCCATGCTGGAGGCGGCGACGTTCGCGATCTGGCTCGTGATGAGGTCGTCGGCCACGAGCCCGTCGTCGGGCGTGGTGACCGTGATGGTGGCCTGCTGCGCGTCGGACGCCGCCTCGCCCCCGCCGTCGGAGATCGCCTGACCCGATGAGGTGGCAGCCTTCGAGAAGTCCTTCGGGATCGTGATGACGGCCTGATATGAGCCGTCGGCGAGTCCGTCGGAGGCGTCGTCCTTGTTCGAGATCACCCACGTGAGGTTCGAGTCGAGGTCGTCCGACCCCTCCACCAGACCTGAGGCGAGCTGCCTGCCGAGGGGCGTCAGCTGCCCGTCGATCTCGACGGGTTCGTCGAGGTTGACGATCGCGGCGGTCATCGAGTCCAGACGCTCGGTCGGATTCTGCAGTGCGGCGACCAGGATGCCGCCGACGGCCGCGGGCAGCAGCAGGATGCCGAGGATCGTCAGCCAGGTGATGGGCTTGCGCGAACGTGCGCGCTCGATGGGGAGGGTCATGCGGTCACCTCGGTCGATTCGGAGGAGTCGTCTGCGACGGGCAGCGCAGCGGATGGGCGTCGGGGTGCGTCGATGTCGATCACGGCGACGGATGTGCGCCCGGCGTCCGCGAGCAGTCGCTCGGCGAGCTGCGGGGCGAGCGAGGTCAGCAGCAGTGCGGTCGAGCTGCGTGCATCTCTCAGGCGTGCGACGAGCTGATCGTGCTCGGCGGAGGAGAGTCGATCGACGCCGTCGATGACGACCACCGACGGGCGACCGCGTAGCGCCTCGGTGGGGTCGGCGGACAGATCGGCCGTGTCCGTCGTCAGGACGGCGCCGACGTGGGCGCGCACCCATGCCGCGCGGCCGGGCAGCAGATGGCCGGCCACCCGCAGGCGCCCGCCATCTGCAGAGAGGCGGCCCGCGATCGCGAGCGACAGGGCGCGCAGAGCACCGGGGGACGACCCGGTGAGCACAGCGGAGCCGCCGGGAGCGAGGCGCAGGTGCAGGCCACCGACGCCGGCAGCCTCGATCGTCAGATCGTCGGCGGCCACCACCGAGTCATCGCCCGGCCACTCCGCGAGGTGGCGCTCGCGCTCGACCGCTTCGCCCTCGATGTCGACGCTCGGCAGAATCCTCTCGAGCCAGGCCGGGATCTCCCAGGCGCGCTCGCCGAGGATCGCCATCAGTGCGGGGATCAGTGTCATCCGCACCAGGAAGGCGTCGATCGCGATGCCCGCCGCGAGGCCGAGGGCGATGGGCTTGAGAGACGAGTCGCCCTCGGGCACGAAGGCCACGAACACGGCGAACATGATGAGCCCCGCCGCGGTGACGACCTTCGCCGAGCCCGTGAAGCCGCTGCGCACGGCCCGCAGTGCGGCGGCGCGGCGGGTCGCCCGGTCGGGACTCCTGCCATCGGGGTCGTGCACGAAGTCCTCCCGCATCCGCGAGACGAGGAAGACCTGGTAGTCCATGGCGAGTCCGAACAGGACGCCCATGAGGATGATGGGCATGAAGCTGATGATCGGACCGACCTTCGCGACGTGCAGCGCATCGGCGAACCAGCCCCACTCGAAGACCGCGCCGACGACGCCGAATCCGGCGACGATCGAGAGCAGATATCCCGCGGCGGCGGTGATCGGCACCCAGAGCGAGCGGAACACGATCGTGAGGAGGATCAGCGACAGGCCGATCACGAAGATGCCGAAGGGCAGAAGTGCGTTGCCGAGCTGGTCGGAGATGTCGATGCCGACGGCGGTGAAACCGGTGACCTTGAGGTCGATGTCGTACTTCTTGAGCCACTCGTCGTGATGGGCGCGGAGCTCGCGCACCAGATCCGCGGTCGCGGGATCGTCGGGCGCGGTCTCGGGGATCAGCTGCACGATCCCGGTGTCCGCCGTCTCATTGGGGGTCGAGAGCGCGACCTCCTTGACGCCGTCGATCTTCGCGACGTCGTCGCCGAGGTCCTGCATGAGGGTCAGCGGATCGGTCGAGGTGACGATGGTTCCGGTCAGGATGAGCGGGCCGTTGAACCCCGGGCCGAACTCCTGGGCCACGAGGTCGTAGGTCTGGCGCGCCTCGGAGGCCTTCGGCAGCACGCCGGCATTCGGCAGTGCGAGATTCAGGCTCAGCGCGGGGACGGCGACGATGCCGAGTCCGATGATCACGGCGAGCGAGACGAGGATCGGGCGCTTGGTGACCCCGGTGACCCAGCGGTCGCTGGCCTGGCGGCGCGGGCCGGGGGCGGATGCGCCCTTCTTCGCCTTCGGCGCGCGGCGGGGGCGCCCGGCGACGCGGCCCTTCATGAACCCGAGCAGTGCCGGGGTGAGGGTCACGGCGATCGCGACGGCCACCGCGACGGCGGCCGACGCGGCGATGCCCATGGTCGTCAGGAACGGGATGCCGGCGAAGCCGAGCCCGATCAGCGCGATCAGCACGGTGACGCCGGCGAAGACCACGGCCGAGCCGGCGGTGCCCACGGCGCGTGCGGTCGACTCCTCGGGGTCGACGCCGTCGCGGACCTGGTCCTGGTGCCTGGCCATGATGAACAGCGCGTAGTCGATGCCGACCGCGAGTCCCAGCATCAGTGCGAGCAGCGGGGTGGTCGACGAGACGGTGGCGAAGGCCGTGGCCGCGAAGATCCCCGCCATCGAGATGCCGACGCCGAGCACGGCGGTGAGCAGCGGGAGCCCGGCCACGACGAAGGAGCGGAACGTGACGATCAGCACGAGCAGGGCGATCAGCAGGCCGACGGCCTCGGTGAGGGTCACGCCGGGGATGGACGTGGCGAACAGCTCCCCGCCGAGCGAGGTCTGCGAGCCCGACGGAAGCTCGTCCGAGAGTTCCGCGACGACGGAGCGGAGGTCGTCGCGGGTCTGGTCCGACACGTCGGTCGCCTGTCCGTCGAACTGCAGGCGGATGATGCCGGCGGTCTCGTCGTCGTTGATCATGCCGCTGACGTTCTCGTCGTACGGCGACGTGGCCGACAGCACCGAGTCGTCGAGGTCGGCGAGCCGGTCGACCGCATCCTCGATGTCGCCTCGGTACTCGGCATCGGTCACGTGATCGCCGTCGGCGGCGACCACGATGATCTGTGCGCTGGTGCCGCTGACGGCGGGGAAGGAGCGGTTGAGCTGCTCGAGGCCGGCCTGCGACTCGGTGCCGGGGATCGAGAAGGAGTTGTCCGTGCCGGCTCCGAGGACGAGCGCTCCGGCTCCGGCGATGCCGAGCGCGAGCAGCCAGGACAGGAGGACGCGCCACGGGTGGCGGTACGACCAGCGGCCGAGCGAGGACAGGAGAGTGGACACGGAGCTCCTCGGGAGATGCGGGTTTGGATACACGACTGTATCCGATACATACATGTATCGTAAGGTGATCGACGCTCGGCACCCTGTGTGCGGGGTGTGAGAATGAGAGGCAGGAGGATTCGATGACGACACCCGCCACCCGAAGTCGCGAGAACACACGCGTGCGACTTCTCGACGCCGCAGCCCAGCTCTTCGCCGAGGTCGGTCTCGACGGCGCCTCGGTCGAGGCGGTCTGCGATCGCGCAGGCTTCACCCGTGGGGCGTTCTACTCGAACTTCGACTCGAAGGACGAGCTCTTCCTCATGCTCGCCGGAAGCGTCGCCGAGCAGCGCATCAACGCCGTGCGCAGACGCGTCGACGAGATCGCGGCCGACGGAGGGCTCTCGGAGGGGTGCGATCCGGTCGAGCTCGTGCAGCAGATCATGGATTCGGCGGAAGAGGACCGTCTCGACGTCATGCTGATGAGCGAGATCCGCATCCGCGCTCTGCGGGATGCGCAGTTCGGGGCCGCCTACCTCGCGCAGGAGCGTGAGATGGTCTCGAGCATCGCGACCATCATCAGCGACATCGTGTCGGTGAGCTCACTCGAGCTGAAGGTCCCGGCCTACGACGCGGCGCGCATGCTCATGCTCATCTGGGAGGGCATGACCGTTCGCGGAGCGATGGCCGGGCAGGACTCCGACAAGCTCCGTCACTCGGGCAGCGAGGAGCTCGGCAGGCTGGTGCAGCTGCTGCTCGCGGAGTGACGCGACGACGCGACGGCTGGCTGGCTGGCAGGCATGCAGGCGGCTGAGGGTCGGTCAGCGGGCCTCGAGCACGGCGTAGCAGCGTGCGAGTCGGTCGAGCCACCAGTCGCGACGGTCCGCCGATGCGGCCAGACGGGTGAGGGCGTCGGCATCCGGCGTCACGCGACCTGCCGGAATCGACCCGTCGACCGGGCGCAGGTCGGCGACGTCGTCGAGGAACAGGGATGCCGTGCCCAGCCCGCAGTCGTAGTCCAGCGCCGGGATCGCGGCCGCCAGGGCCGCACCCTGGGAGAGCCCGATCGCCGTGTCGAGCGCGCTGGAGACGACGACGGGGAGCCCTGCCGCCGTGATGATCTGCAGTGCGTGGGTGATGCCGCCGAGCGGCTGCGCCTTGATCACCAGCAGGTCGGCGGCTTTCTCCCGGGCGACGGCGAGCGGGTCGGACGACTTGCGGATGCTCTCGTCTGCCGCGACCGGGATGCCCATGTACTTCACGCGGGTGCGCAGCTCGGCGAGCTCGGGCACGGTGGCACAGGGCTGCTCGACGTATTCGAGATCGAACTCGTTGAGGGCATGCACGGCGTGCTCGGCCTCGTCGACGTTCCACAGTCCGTTCGCGTCGACGCGGATGCGCCCTTCCGGGCCCATTGCCTCGCGCACGGCCCGAACGCGGGCGATGTCGTCGGCGAGCGTCTGGCCCGGTTCGGCGACCTTGACCTTGGCGGTGCGGCATCCGGCGAAGCGCGCCAGGACCTCGGCGACGCGGGCGGCCTCGATCGCGGGGATCGTCGCGTTCACGCCGATCCGTTCCCGCAGCGGTGCGGGCTGCACGTTCCAGGCGAAATCGATCGCGGCCGCGAGCCAGGTCGCGGCCTCCGCATCTTCGTACTCGAGGAACGGGGAGAACTCCGCCCACCCCTGCGGTCCTTCGAAGAGCAGCGCCTCCCTGGTATCGACGCCGCGGAACCGGGTGTGCAGGGGCAGTGCGACGATCCGGGCCGAGCTGAGCAGGTCTGCGAGCGGTGGGAGCATGTGCTCATTCTGCTCTGAGACGACCTCGGCAGGGCATCCGCCGTGCCGTCTGCGTCTGCAACCCCGTCGGGAATAGGCTGGATGCCGTGACCCGCGCATTCGTCTCAGACCTGTTCGACCCGGACGAATGGGTGCTCGCGCCCGGTGCCGAGGACTACACCGACATCACGGCCCATGTGAGCACCGACGGAGGGGTCGCCCGCATCGCGTTCAACCGCCCCGAGGTGCGCAACGCCTTCCGGCCGCACACCGTCGACGAGCTGTACCGCGCGCTCGACGATGCGCGGCAGAACCCCCGCATCGGGGCGGTGCTGCTGACGGGCAACGGCCCGAGTCCGAAGGACGGCGGCTGGGCCTTCTGCTCCGGCGGTGATCAGCGCATCCGCGGACGCGACGGCTACAAGTACTCCGACGACGAGACGACCGTGCACGATCCGGCGCGCGCGGGCAGGCTGCACATCCTCGAGGTGCAGCGCCTCATCCGCTTCATGCCCAAGGTCGTCATCGCGGTCGTCCCCGGCTGGGCGGCGGGCGGCGGGCACTCGCTGCATGTCGTGTGCGACCTCACGATCGCCTCCGCCGAAGAGGCACGGTTCAAGCAGACCGACGCCGATGTGGGCAGCTTCGACGCCGGATACGGCTCGGCATATATGGCTCGGCAGACCGGGCAGAAGTTCGCCAGGGAGGTCTTCTTCCTCGCCGAGGAGTACTCGGCGCAGCGCGCGTACGAGGCCGGCGCCGTGAACCGCGTCGTGCCGCATGCGGAGCTCGAGCGCGAGGCACTGAAGATGGCGCGCACCGTGCTCACCAAGTCGCCGACCGCGATCCGCATGCTGAAGTTCGCGTTCAACGCCGTCGACGACGGGCTCGTGGGACAGCAGGTGTTCGCAGGAGAGGCCACGCGGCTCGCCTACGGCACCGACGAGGCCGTCGAGGGGCGGGACTCGTTCCTCGAGAAGCGGGATCCGGACTGGACCTCGTTCCCCTGGCACTACTGAACCCGGCACGACACTGAACCCGACACGACGGAGCGCAGTCACATGGTCGCGTTGAGATCGACGGATGCCGAAGACCCCTCGGAGCTCCTCGCTGATCTGGCGCGAGCGCTCGACGGAGGGCCCGCGCTCGGATTCGGCATGCTCGGCGACGCCCCGAGCTGGGTCTCCGAAGGCACGGCGGTCGTGATCGCCACGTCGGGGTCGAGTGGAATCCCCAAGCGCGTCGCCCTCAGCGGCGAGGCGCTGCGGGCGAGCGCAGAGGCCACGGCGGCGCGGATCGGCGCGGGCCGCTGGCTGCTCGCACTGCCGGCGGGCTACGTCGCAGGGCTTCAGGTCATCGTGCGTTCACTGGTCGCCGGCACGCAGCCGGTCACGCTGAGCGGCCGATTCTCACCCGCATCCTTCGCCGAGTCGACGCTGTCGATGCTGCGACCGACGACGAGCGCACCGCACTCCCTGCCCGAGCTCTACACCTCGCTCGTACCCGCGCAGCTCTCGACACTGCTCGACGCGGCCGACGACCGGCCCGTGCGCGCCGCCCTGCAGGCATATCGGGCGATCCTCGTCGGCGGGCAGGCGCTGCCCGAGCCGCTGCGCGAGCGGGCCGCCGATCTCGGCATCCGGCTCGTGCGCACCTACGGCTCCACGGAGACGAGCGGCGGATGCGTGTACGACGGAGTGCCGCTCGACACCGTCGGGGTGCGCACGGTCGACGGCGAGCTGCGCATCGCCGGCCCGATGCTCGCCGAGGGCTATCTGGGCGACGGCGAGCTCACGGCGAGGAACTTCTCGCGAGACGAACACGGCATCCGCTGGTACCACACCGGCGATCTCGGCCTTCTCGACGACGGCGTGGTGCGGGTGCACGGACGAGCCGACAACGTGATCGTCTCGGGTGGCATCAACGTCTCCCTCGACCGCATCGAGAGGCTGGTGCGTCGCGTGCCCGGGCTCACCGGAGCGGTCGTCGTGGGTGTCGAGGATGAGCGCTGGGGGGAGGCCTCGGTGATCGTCGCTCCCCGTGGCGAGGCGCTGCGGCGCACGGAAGCCGAGCAGCTCGCGCACGCGCGCGACATGGTCGCCGAGGAGCTCGGCAAGCACGCCAGGCCCGCGCGGCTGATCCTGGTCGACGAGCTCGACGTGCTCGCTTCGGGAAAGCCCGACCGGGAGGCGATGAGGCGCGCCGTCGCCGAGCTGGACTGACGGTCGGTCCTCTTCGCGTTCGATCCGATTCGAGTCCGCTCGAGGCGGCTGTCACACTGGGGCATGGCCACCTACACGCACGGACACCACGAGACGGTCCTCCGCTCGCACAGCACTCGCACCATCGCGAACTCCGCCGAGTACCTGCGACCGCATCTCGTGTCGGGCGCACGACTCCTCGACGTCGGAGCGGGCCCGGGCAGCATCACCGTCGACTTCGCCGGTGTGGTGGGCCATGTCACGGCGACCGAGATCGATGAGAACGCACTCTCGCTGTCGCATGCCCTCGCGACGAGCAGGGGGCTCACGAACCTCGACTTCCGCGTCGAAGACGTGCACTCCCTGAGCTTCGCCGACGACAGCTTCGACATCGTCCACGCGCACCAGGTGCTGCAGCATGTCGGCGACCCGGTGCAGGCGCTCCGGGAGATGCGTCGGGTCACGGTGCCGGGCGGAGTCGTCGCCGCGCGGGACGCCGACTACGCCGGTTTCGCCTGGTTCCCGATGCTTCCCGAGCTCGACACGTGGCTCGACCTCTATCGGCGAGCTGCACGAGCGAACGGCGGCGAACCCGACGCGGGCCGCCGCCTGCTCGCCTGGGCGCGGGCCGCCGGGTTCGACGATGTCACCGCGACCGGCTCCGCCTGGACCTACGCCACGCCCGAGGACCGCGCCTGGTGGGGCGGCATGTGGGCCGACCGCATCCTCGAGTCCGCGCTCGCCCGGCAGCTCGTCGACGGCGGCATGGCGACCGGCGCAGACCTGCGGGCGATCAGCGAGGCATGGACGCGCTGGGCCGACGACGGAGACGGCTGGTATCTCGTGCCGCACGGAGAGATCATCGCGCGCGCCTGACCCGCCGGATACATCTGCAGGCGGATGCGGGGGCATCCGCGTCCGCGTAGCGTGGGGGGAGTGATCCGCCCGCTCTCCCGCACGGCGCTCGTGCTCGACATCGTCGGGGCGGCGCTGCTCTTCCTCATCCTCACCCCGTTCTCCGTCGCCTTCTACGGGCCGGGGACGGGCGGCGCGACCGCCAGTGCCGCCTCGGTCGTCGCGGTCGTGGTGGCGGGGGTCCTGATGTGCGGCGGTGTCGCGATCGGCCGGCTCGCCCCCGCTCTCGCCCTCGTCGCCGCCTGGGCGGGTGCGATCGTCCAGATGTCGGCGAGCCTCGGTCCTCTCCCTCTCGATCTCGGGATCCTGCTGGTGCTCTACGCGACGGCGGCCTGGGGCTCGCGTGCCGTGCTCTGGTGGGGGTTCGGTTCGGCGCTCTTCGGCGGCCTCGTCGCCGCCGTGTACATGGTGGCCGTCACCGGTGTCGGCTCCGGGTCCAGCGGCTGGGATCAGCTGACCATCGGCAGCCTGCTCCTCGTGCTCTCGATCCTCGCTCTCGGGTTCGCCTGGGTGTGCGGTCTGCTGTGGCGGGTGGTGCTGCGAGGACGCAGCACGCGCTCGGCGCAGCTGCAGGCGGAAGCGCTCGCGGCCGAGGAGCAGGAGCGCGTGCGCATCGCCCGCGACATGCACGACATCGTGGCGCATTCGCTCGCCGTGGTCATCGCCCAGGCCGACGGCGCGCGGTACGCCGCATCGGCGAAACCCGAGATGGCCACCGAGGCGCTGGGCACGATCGCCCAGACCGCGCGATCGGCGCTCAGCGACGTGCGCCTGCTGCTCACGCAGCTCCGTCACCGTCAGGGCGACGGGCCGCAGCCGACGCTCGCCGATCTCGAGGCGCTGTTCGCGCAGGTGCGTCAGGCGGGCATCGAGCCGCGCATCACCGTCGACCCGACCCCGCCGGGTGAGCCGCCGGGGGCGATCCAGCTCGCCGTGTACCGGATCCTGCAGGAGGCGCTCACCAACGCCATCCGGCACGGCGACGGCGCTGTGGACGTGCACCTCGCATGGCTTCCCGATCGCGTCGACATCGACGCGCGCAACACGGTCGGTCGCGAGCTCTCGTCGAGCAGCGGAGGGCACGGAGTGATCGGCATGCGCGAACGCGCCCAGCTCGTCGGCGGTAGCCTTCAGGCGGAGCGTGAGGGCACCCGGTTCGTCGTGCGTGCCTCGCTCCCGATCGGAGAAGTCACATGATCAGGGTCGTCCTCGTCGATGATCAGGCGCTGTTCCGCGCCGGCATCCGCATGCTGCTCGCCTCGCAGCCCGACATCGATGTCGTGGGCGAGGCGGGAGACGGCCGTGAGGGGCTCGAGGTGGTGTCCAGGACCCGTCCCGACGTGGTGCTCATGGACATCAGGATGCCGGTCATGGACGGCCTCACCGCGACGGCGGAGATCCTCACGCGACCCGAGCCGCCCCGGATCGTCATGCTCACCACCTTCGACCTCGACGAGGCCGCGGCGCGGGCGATCCGTCAGGGCGCCAGCGGGTTCCTGCTGAAGGACGCCGACCCCGAGTTCCTGCTCGCGGCGATCCGCACCGTGCACTCCGGGTCGAGCGTCATCGCCGCGTCGGCCACCCGGGAGCTCTTCGAGCACTTCTCCGAGGCGCCCAAGCCCGTGCCGCCGCAGTTCGCGGCGCTCACCGACCGCGAGCGGGAGATCTTCGCGCTCGCGGCGAGGGGGCTGTCGAACGCCGAGATCGCGGCCAGGGAGTACCTCAGCGAGGCGACGGTGAAGACGCACATCAGCCGCATCCTGGCCAAGCTGAACCTGCGCGACCGCGTGCAGCTGGTGGTCTTCGCCTTCGAGCACGGCCTCGCCTGAGTCCCGCGGCACCCCGGATCATCCTGGGTGCCTCCGGATCATTGTGGGTGCCTCCGGATCATCCTGGTGCCTCCGGATCATCCTGGGTGCCTCCGGATCATCCTGCAGATGTACGCGGATGCTCCGCACGGGCGATGCGGGTGCCCGGTCGCGCTCCGTAGCGTCGATGACATGGAGATCACGACCACCGACCTCGGGCTGGCAGCCCGCGTCCAGCACCTCGGGAAGACCTACGGCTCCGGCGAGGGCACCGTCCGCGCGCTGGACGATGTCAGCGTCGGCATCCGCCGCGGGCAGTTCACCGCCATCATGGGCCCGTCGGGCTCGGGCAAGTCCACCCTCATGCACATCATGGCCGGGCTCGACACCCCGACCAGCGGACGTGCGTGGATCGGCGACACCGAGATCACCGGACTCGGCGATCTCGACCTGACCATCCTGCGTCGGCGTCGCGTCGGCTTCATCTTCCAGGCGTTCAACCTCGTCCCCACCTTGACCGCCCTCGGCAACATCATGCTGCCGTTCGAGCTCGACGGACGTCGCCCGAGCGCGATCGAGAAGGCCAGGATCGACGGCCTGATCGAGACCCTCGGCCTCGGCTCCCGGCTGCAGCACCGGCCGCACCAGCTCTCCGGCGGTCAGCAGCAGCGCGTGGCCATCGCCCGGGCGCTCGCGACCGCCCCCGACCTGGTGTTCGCCGACGAGCCCACCGGCAACCTCGACTCCAAGACCGGGCGCGAGGTCCTGCAGCTGCTGGCGACCGCGAGCCGCGAGCACGGTCAGTCCATCGCGATGGTGACGCACGATGCGATCGCGGCCAGTCACGCCGATCGGGTGCTCTTCCTCGGCGACGGCCGCATCGTCGCCGATCATCCCCGCCAGAGCGCCGAGGAGATCTCGGCGTACATGCTGGCGGCGGAGGTGTCGGCATGAGCGCCGTGATGGAGTCCGCGACGCGAGTCTTCGTCCCGCAGACCGCGGCGACCGGACCCCGTCTGGCCTGGCTGCGGGATCGGGGGATGGGCGCGAGCGTGCTCGTCGCGGCGCTGTCCGCGGCGTTCGGAGTGGTGCTCGTCGAGACGACGACCTACATCGGCGCGGTGCTGCAGGCCGATCCGTTCATCGGGGGGAGCGACACCCTTGCCGTGGTCGTCGCCCTGCTCTCGGTGCTGCTCACCGCGCTCGCGATGTACGTCGCGGCGATCGTCACCGCCAACACGTTCTCGACGATCATCGCGGGCCGCACCCGCCAGATCGCGCTGATGCGGCTCATCGGTGCGACCGCCCGGTCGCAACGCTCCGAGGTCGGTCGCCAGGGCCTCGTGGTCGGTCTGATCGGCGCCGCCCTGGGGCTCGCGGCGGGGCTCGGGATCGCAGCGATCGGGGTGGGGATCGGAGGACAGCTGATCGAGAACGTGCCGGAGGGGATCACGCTCGGTCAGCCCGCCATCGCGCTGCCGGCGATCGGCGTGGCGCTCACCACCTGGGCCGCCGCGTGGGTGGGGTCGCGGCGGGTGCTCTCGGTGACGCCGCTGCAGGCGATCGGCGGCTCGGTGGAGCGCAGCCACGAAGAGGTCTCGCGCCGCAGCCGTCACATCGGGGCCTGGGTGCTGCTGATCACCGGCTCGCTGCTGCTGGTGGGGGGAGTGGTGGCAGGACTGGTGAGTCCGATCGGCGTGGCGATCGCGTTCGTCGGCGGTCTGCTGTCGTTCACCGGTCTCGCGCTCGGCGCGGTGCTGTTCATGCCGCCGGTGCTGCGACTGGTCGGTCGCCTGTTCGGGTCGAGCGCCACCGCGCGCCTCGCCGCCGAGAACGCGCTGAGGTATCCGGAGCGCTCGTCGCGCATGGCGATCGGCGTGGTCATGGGGGTCACGCTCGTCACGATGTTCGCCGTCGCGCTGGAGTCGGTCAAGCAGATGCTGATCACCCAGGTCGAGGGGGAGACGCCGCCGGAATTCCTCGCACCGTTCGATGCCTTCGCCGCCGTGATGATGGTGCTCGTCGCCGTCTCTGCGGTGATCGCCGCCGTCGGGCTCGTGAATCTGCTGACCATCGGCGTCGTGCAGCGTCGCCGCGAACTGGGGCTGCTGCGTTCCATCGGGCTCTCCAACTCTCAGGTGCGCCGCATGGTGCTGCTCGAGGCGGCGCACATCACCGTCGCGGCGACGCTGACGGGGCTCGTGCTCGGAGTCGTCTACGGATGGATCGCCGCGCAGTCGCTGCTCGGCTCGACGCCGACCCTGCCGGACTACACGCCCGCGGGGCTGGTCGCTCCGCACGTGCCCTGGATTCCCGTCGTCATCATCGTCGTCGCCACGGCGGTGCTGACCCTGGTCGCGGCGGCGACACCGACACGGCTCGCCACGCGGGTCGCGCCGGTCGAGGCGCTCGCCGCCGACTGACCGCATCCGATGCCCCGGGTGACCCACGAGGTCATCCGGGGCATCGTCGTGAGTGCGCAGCTCTAGGCTGGAGGGATGCCGTCTGCGTTCGATCAGTCCACGTATCAGGTGCGCCTCGACTGGGGCGTCGAGGGGCTCGAACGTCTCGCTCCGGCCGATGTCGTCGTGGTCGTCGATGTGCTGCGGTTCTCCTCGAGCGTGGCGGATGCCGTCGCATCCGGCACCACGGTGGCGCTCGACGATGCCGTGACCTGGTCACGCAACGGGGCCGCGGTCGCCGCGCGCGCCCGTGACGACTCCCGCGCCGCACAGGCGGGCACCGGTGCTGCTCCCGTCGTCCTGGTGGGGAGTCTGCGCAACGCCTCCGCCGTCGCCAGGGCCGTGGCGACCCTGCAGGAGCGCAGGCAGGCGCGCACCTCCGTCGCGGTGATCGCCGCGGGCGAGGCGGACTCCTCCGGGATCCTCCGCTTCGCCGTCGAGGACCAGCTCGGGGCGGGCGCCGTGATCTCCGCCCTCACCGACCTGGGCATCGACCACACCGCACCGGATGCCGCGGTCGCCGCCGAGGGCTTCCGCGCCCTGTCGCGGGCGCTGCGGCACCTCATCGGAGCGAGCGGTTCGGCTCGGGAGCTCGCCGAGGGCGTCGCCGCGACCGATCGCATGCGCGCGGCGGGGGTCGTCCCGACGTCGACGGCCGAGGCCGCCGAGGTCGACGCCCTCGACGTGGTGCCGATCCTGCGCGAAGGCGTGTTCGTGGCGTTCGAGTGAGCGAGCGATCGCCTGTTCACCCGCGGCGTCTCCATCGGCAACAGGCCGCGCCGCCGCCGACGGATCCGGCGCGCGCGACGTAGGGTCGGGGCATGAGGTACGTTCCCGCACTCATCCTCGATGCCGTCCTGGTGCTCGTGTTCGCCGTGATCGGCCGCGCGTCGCATCAGGAGGACCCCGGTGGATTCCTGCTCACGGCCTGGCCGTTCCTCGTCGCGCTGCTGCTCGGCCACCTCGTCGCCGCGCTGCTGCCTGCGCGACCGCGGCAGCCGTGGTCGCTGGCGTGGGGCGCGGTGGCCTGGGCCGTCACGGTCGTCGGGGGGGCTCCTTCTGCGCGTCGTCTCCGGGGACACCGCGCAGATCGCCTTCATCATCGTCGCGACGCTCGTGCTCGCCGTGTTCCTGCTCGGTTGGCGTGCTCTGGCGGCGTTTCTGCGTCGTCGGGCCGGACGCGAGGAGGTCGCGCCCGCGGACGACTCCCTGCACGTGGACCCCGCGCCCGGCGAGGATCCTGTCGCGGATGCGGCGGCGCCGTCCGATCTGGACGACGACCGCGCGCGTTGACGCGAGCGGGGTCGATTGCGCATCCGCACCGGGGTGCGGGGTCACTTCGGCATCTGCGGCGGGGTGCGGGGTCACTTCGGCATCCGAAATGGTGTGGCGCCGTGCGTTTTTGACCCCGGCAGGCTCGGGCGGCGAAGGCGGGCGCTGATGCGGACGGGGTCGGTTGTGCCTGCGCCGGGGTGCGGGGTCACTTCGGCATCCGTGGCGGCGGGCGGGGCCACTTCGGCATCCGAAATGGCGTGGCGCCGTGCGTTTTTGACCCCGGCCGGTTCGGGCGGCGGAGGCGGGCGCTGACGCGGACGGGGTCGGGGTCGGTTGTGCCTGCGCCGGGGTGCGGGGTCGCTTCGGCATCCGTGGCGGCGGGCTGGGTTACTTAGGCATCCGAAATGGCGTGGCGCCGTGCGTTTTTGACCCCGGCAGATTCGGGTCGCGACGAAGGCGAGCGCTGGCACACGAGGGGTCGATTGCGCATCCGGATGGGGTGCGGGGTCATTTCCGCATCTGCGCTGCGGTGCGGGGTCGATTGCGCATCCGAAATGGCGGGGCGCGGTGTGCTTTTGACCCCGGCAGAATCGGGTGGCGACGAGGGTGCGAGCACTGGCGCGGGCTGTGACGAGAGTGCGGGTGCTGGGCAGGGATGGGATCGATCGCGCCTGCGCGAGGGATGCCGGGTCATTTCCGCATGCGCGAGGGTGCGGGGGCATTTTCGCATGTGCGAGGGATGCCGGGTCATTTCCGCATCCGGACGGGGTGCGGGGTCACTTCTGCATCCGGAAAGGGGCGGCGCCGTGCGCTTTTGACCCCGCAGGCTCGGGCCGGGACGCCGCCGGACGCCGCCGCCGGACGCCGCCCGCCATCCGCCGCCACCATCCGCCGCCGCCAGACGCCGCCACCGAACGCCGCCCACCGGCCGCCCGCGATCGCGCGGGGATGACGCGGCACGCGCCGACGCGCGCTCAGCGGGACATCTGCGCCGCGAGACGGGTGTCGGCCGTGATCTCACGGCGCGTCCACTCGAAGACGTAGCGCGCGTCGTACGACCGTGAGCACCGCGCGCAGGACGTCGCCCGCGTCGGACGGCGGTGCCGATAGGTGACGTGCCCGGAGGGGCAGCGGCCGACCCAGGGGGCAAGTTCCACGGCGGTCTCGCCGTGATGGGTGGTGCCCCCGACGTAGCCGAGGTCACGAGCCACCCGCTTCCACGCAGGACCATGAGCCGCCTCGTGACCGGCGATGGCGTGCGCCACCTCGTGCAGAAGCACCTGATGGATCTCATCGTCATCGAACCGGGCCGCGAGGTAACGCGACACCGTGATCCGCTTCTTCGTGTAGTCGCACTGCCCTGCCCGGCGCTTGGCGTGGTCGAAGTCGAACGACCAGCTTTTGTCGAGATGCAGCGTGATCAGTGCGTCGCCCCAGACGCGCACCCGGTCAAGTTCCGCCATGCGATCAGGCTAAGCCATGCCACCGACATGGGGCGCAGACCTCGCTCCACCTCAGGGAGGCCACGCCGGGAACTGCCCAGATACGCGCACCGGGCACTGCGGTGAGCGGGCGTCAGCCTGCGACGAGCTGTGCGGTGCGACGCCGTTCGGCGGCCTCGATCGCGAGCAGCACCGTCTCGAGCTCCCGATCCTCTGCGCCGGCCTCGCGGCGGAGGAAGAGCGACTGCTTGAAGCTCTCCCGCGCCGTCTCGAAGTCCCCGGCCTCATACGCGTTCTTGCCGTGGTGGTGGTAGGCGAAGGCCGCGATCGACAGCCACCGCTGACCCTCGGCCTCGGCCGCGCAGGTGGAGAGCTCCTGCTCTGCGGCGGCGTGCGCCCCGCGGTACTGGAGGATGGTGGCGTGCAGCACTCGGGCGCGCAGAACGTCCTTGCGCGTGCCCGCCATGCGCGACTGGCGCACCGCCTCGTCGGCGAGCGGCAGAGCCTCGTCCAGGCGATCGAGGACCTTCAGCAGCCACACGCGCTCGAGCAGCGCCGGAAGGCTGCGCTGCCCCTCGATCTCGCTCAGTCGTGCCGAGCACTCACCGATGTCGACCAGCTCGCGAAGGCTCTCCGGGTCATAACCCTGGATGAAACTCATTGCTCTCCTCCCGCAGCGTCCTCACTCCAGTGTGCCTCGCGCGGGCCGTCTGGTCGGGGCGGCACGCCCACGCCCGGCGAGACCGCCCGGCGAGACCGCCCGGCGAGACCGCCCGGCGAGACCGCCCGGCGAGACCGCCCGGCAGGAGCGCCGGTGCGATGGCTCCGACGAGACCGGTCCGGCGGCGGAGATCAGCGCAGGAACAGCGAGGCGTCGGGCCGGGGCGAGGGCACGGCGTCGGCGTCGGTCACCACGCGTGCGCCCTGCATGAAGGCCCTCGCCTCGGCACCCTGCGCGATCTTGGCCGGATGCGGCCCCGCGGCCAGCAACCGCGGAAGCCATTCCGTGGGCAGCGGCGCGGCCGAGGCGGCCATGACGAGGTTGCCGAAGTGACGACCTTTCAGCACCTGGGTGTCGGCGAGCACGGCGATCTCGGGCAGCACCTCCGCGATGGTCGCCAGCTGGCGTCGCGCGAACGCGAGGCCGGGTCCGTCGGCGACGTTCACGAGCAGGACCCCGCCGGGGGCGAGGAGCGCCGAGAGCTCGCGGTAGAACTCGATGCTGGTCAGGTGCGCCGGCGTCTGCGCGCCGGAGTAGACGTCGGAGACCACGAGGTCGCAGCTTTCGACGAGAGCGGAGGGCAGTCGGGCGATGCCCTCGCGGGCGTCGCCGATCCGCAGCCTGATCGAGGCGCCCCGGGGGAGCGGGAGGTTCTCGCGCACGAGCGCGACGAGGGGTGCTTCGAGTTCGATGACCTGCTGTCGGGAGCCCGGCCGCGTCGCCTCGATGTAGCGGGGCAGGGTGAGCGCGCCGGCTCCGAGATGCACGGCGGTGAGGGGTCCTGCCGCGAGCTGGTCTATCACCGCGCCCATGCGCACGATGTACTCGAAGTGCAGGTGGGTCGGATCGTCGAGGTCGACGTGGGACTGCGGCGTCTCGTCGACGATGAGCTCGAACCCGGTCGTGAACTCCGAGGGCACGATCCGGGCGAGACCACCGTGGTCGAGACGGGCCTGAGGGTGCTCGGTGTCTCGTGCTCGCGTCCTGCCCATGATCCGAGACTACGCGCTCGCTCCACGCGGTCGCAGACGGGCTCCACGCAGTCGCAGATGGGGACCGCGCGGTCGCAGACGGGGGTCGGCTGGCACGACAGCGGGGCGGGAGAGCGAGGGAGGAGCCCTCTCTGCGCGGCGATGTTACGGCCGCATGACGTTTCTGGGAAGAACTTGCAGCGAATTAGTTAGTGGTGAATACTTTTTCCTACGTGGTAGGCACCCGATGCCGCCAGGACGTTTCAAAGAGGAGAACCCTGATGCACAAGCGCATTCTTCCGGCCGTGGCGCTCGGCGCTGTGGCCGCCCTGGGCCTGGCGGCCTGTGCCGGTGGCGGCACCGGCGACGGTGGAGCTGTCGACGGAGAGGGCCAGGAGCTCACCGTCTGGATCATGAAGGGCACCAACCCCGACGCCGGCGCGTTCTACGACGAGGTGTCCGCGGCGTTCGAGGAGGAGACCGGGGCGACTGTCAAGATCGAGGAGATCCAGTGGGCCGACGCCCACGATCGTTTCGTGACCTCGATCGCCGGCGGCACCACCCCCGACATCGCCGAGACCGGCACCACCTGGACGGCGGAGTTCGCAGACGCGGGCGCGCTCGAGTCGCTTGACGAGTACGTCGACGCCGAGAAGGGGCTGCGCGACGACCTCGTCGAGGGTCTGGCCGTGGCGGGCACCTACGACGACGAGCTCTACGGCATGCCCTGGTACGCCGGCGTGCGCTCGATCGTCTACCGCACCGACGTGTTCGAGGAACTCGGACTCGAGGCTCCGAAGACGTGGGACGACATCGTCACCGCGGGCGAGGCCATCAAGGCCGCCAAGCCCGACATGCTGCCCTTCCCCGTCGCCGGGGACGCCGAGTTCCAGGTCTACCCGTGGGTCTGGGGTGCGGGCGGCGAGGTCGCCACCCTCGACGGCAAGAAGTGGACGAGCGAGCTCGACAGCGACGAGTCGCAGGCGGGCATCGAGTTCTACACGGGCCTCGCCACCGAGCACGGCTTCTCGTCGGCCGGTGCCACCACGTGGAAGGAGACCGACCTGCGCGACGCCTTCACCCAGGGCAACGTCGCCATGATGCTCTCGGGCTCGTGGACCCCCAAGGCGCTCATCGAGGCCAACCCCGAGCTCGACGGCAAGATCGGCGCCGCCGTGATCCCGGGCGAGGACGGCGGGATCGCTCCGTCCGTGCTCGGCGGCTCGCACCTCTCGGTCTTCAACACCACCAAGAACGCCGAGCTCTCGTGGGAGTTCGTCAAGCTGATGACCACGGGTGAATTCGCCGAGAAGTGGGCCGACGAGACCGGCTACTTCCCCGGAGTCCAGTCGGCGATGGAGGAGGCCCTCGCCTCGACCGACCCACTGGTCGCCCCGTTCGCCCAGCAGATGGTCGAGGGGGGAGCATCCGTGCCCGTCACCCCGAACTTCGGCGCCGTGCAGGCGAAGAAGACGACGAACTCGATGATCCAGGCGATCCTCAGCGGGCAGAAGGACGTCGCCACGGCGACGAAGGATGCCGCGGCCGAGATGACCGACCTGCTCAACAAGTAAGGCCGTACCCCTTCATGTCGATGGTGCACGCGCCGCTGCCGGCCACGGAGACGGAGCCCCGCTCCGCCTCCGTGGCCGGCGGGCGGCCCCGCCGGCGAGGTCTCTCGCTGATCACGGCCCGCCCGTGGCTCCTGCTCGCTCCGGGGCTCGTGATCCTCGCGGTGCTCATGCTCTGGCCGCTCATCCAGGTGGTCGTCTACTCGCTGCAGGACTACGGTCTGCGCGAGATCAACACGGGCGAGAGCAACTGGATCGGATTCCAGAACTACATCGAGGCGCTCACCAACCCGACGCTGTGGACGGTCGTCCTGCCGAACACCGTGGGCTTCGCCGCCGTGGCCGTGTTCGTCACGGTCGCCGTCGGCACGCTGGTGGCGCTGCTGCTGGCCCGGCTCGGCACGGTATGGCGCACCATCGTCTCCAGCTGCATCATGGTGGCCTGGGCGATGCCCGCCGTCACCGGCACCTACGTCTGGACGTTCATCTTCGACGCCGATCGCGGCATCTTCAACAGCGTGCTGCGCGACCTCGGGCTGATGGACGACCCGGTGAACTGGTTCACCAATCAGTGGTCGTTCTATGCGATCGTGCTGCTGAACGTCGTGCACCACGGGTTCCCGTTCGTCGCGATCACTGTGCTCGCCGGACTTCTCGGGGTCTCGAAGGAGATGCTCGAGGCGGCCGCCCTCGACGGCGCCAACGCCTGGACGCGCTTCTGGAAGATCATCTTCCCGACCCTCAGGCCCGTGTTCTCGGTGGTCATCATCCTGTCGACCATCTGGGACTTCAAGGTGTTCGCGCAGGTGTACCTCATGCCGGGCGGCGGCGGAGGAAACCGCCAGGTCCTGAACCTCGGCGTCTGGTCGTACGTCGAGTCGTTCGGGCAGAACCGCTACGGCTTCGGAGCCGCGCTCGCCGTGCTGCTCACCCTCGTGCTGATCGGCATCACCATCGTGTACATCCGGTCCCTCATGAAGGAGGACGAGCTGTGAACCCCCGCGCCTCTCTCCGCTCCCGCATCGGCACCGGGATCGCGGTCGCGGCCGTCCTGATCTTCACGCTGTTCCCCGTCTACTGGATGGTCTCCAGCGCGTTCGACGCGAAAGCCTCCAGTGGCGGGCAGTCCCTGCTGCCGCAGGAGTTCACCTTCGACAACTTCGCCTTCGTGCTCACGGAGGGCGGCTTCGGCACCTTCCTGCGCAACTCGGCGATCGTCGCGATCGTCACGGTTCTGGTGAGCGCCCTGGTCTGCCTGCTCGCGGCCGTTGCTGTCGCACGGTTCCGCTTCAAATTCCGCACCACGGTGCTCATGATGATCCTCGTCGTGCAGATGGTGCCGCTCGAGGCACTCGTCATCCCGCTGTTCCTGCAGGTCAAGAGCCTCGGCCTGCTCAACAGCATCCTGGGTCTGATGGTCGTGTACGTGGCGCTCTCTCTCGCCTTCGGCATCTGGATGCTGCGCGGTTTCGTCGCGGCGGTCCCTGTCGAGCTGGAGGAGGCCGCATACATCGACGGAGCGAGCTGGTGGCGGATGTTCCGCTCGATCCTGCTGCCGCTGGTGATGCCGGGCCTCGTCGCCACGAGCATCTTCAGCTTCATCACGGCGTGGAACGAGTTCATCTTCGCCATGACGATCCTCGGTGCGGAGACCGACCAGTACACCGTCTCGATCGGTCTGAAGTCGTTCTTCGGCCTGTTCGCGAACGACTGGGGCAGCATCATGGCCGCGTCGACGATCATCACCCTGCCGGTCATGATCTTCTTCGTGATCGTGCAGCGCCGTCTCTCAGCGGGCATGGTCGCCGGAGCGGTGAAGGGATGAGCGACGACCTCACGCGTCTCGCGAACGGCGTGCTCTGGCCCGGCTTCTTCGGCACGACGGCGCCGGAGTGGCTGCTCGCCGAGCTGCGAGACGGCCTCGCGGGGGTCGTGTACTTCGGCCAGAACATGGGGGAGGGGCTGGCGGAGCTCAGCGCGTCCATCCGCCGTGCGAACCCCGATGCGCTCATCGGCATCGACGAGGAGGGCGGCAACGTCACGCGCCTCGAGTCCGCGACCGGATCGACGCTGCCCGGTGCCGCGCAGCTCGGCGCCGTCGATGACGTCGACGCGACCAGGGCCTCGGCGGCGGAACTCGCGCGACGCGTCGCGGCGGTGGGGGCCGACGTCGTGCTCGGTCCCGTGGCCGACGTCAACACCGACCCTCGGAATCCGGTGATCGGCGTGCGTTCGTTCGGTGATGACCCCGCGCTCGTCGCCCGCCACGTGCGCGCTGCCGTCGAGGGCCTGCAGAGCGGTGCAGTGGCCGCGTGCGTCAAGCACTTCCCCGGGCATGGCGACACCCATCTCGACTCCCACCACGCCCTTCCGGAGACCACCCTCGACGTCGACGAGATCGAGCGGGTGCATCTCGAGCCCTTCCGAGCCGCGGTCGCCGACGGCGTCGACACCGTCATGACGGCGCACATCGTCGTGCCGGCATGGGGCGACGAGCCCGCGACGCTCAACTCCCGTGTGCTGGGCATGCTGCGCGGTTGGGGCTTCGACGGGGTGATCATCTCGGACGCACTCGACATGGCGGCGATCCGCGAGACCGTGGGCATCGGCGGAGGGGCGGCGAAGGCCCTGGCGGCCGGAGTCGACCTGCTGTGCATCGGCAACCCGACGAACCTCGGAGATGCGGCGCGGGCGGATCAGGATCACCGCGACCTCCTCGAGGCGCGCGACGGGATCGTCGCCGCGTTGCGCGACGGCTCTCTGACCCGCGCCAGGGTGCAGGAGGCCGCGGCCCGCGTACGGGCGCTCGCCGAGACCTTGCGGGCACGGGCCGCCCGTGCAGAGGCCCCCCGCGGGTTCGATGCGGCCGATGTCGTCGCGAGAGCGGTCACCGGAGCATCGGCGGAGGCCGATGTCCTGGCGGTCGTCGACGCACGGCGTCGTTCCTCGCTCGCGGTCGACAGCGCCTCCGCGCATGTGGTCGAGGTGCTCGCCGGCGACGGGCACCGCAGCCGTGTCGATGTGGCCCGTGCCGACACGGCCGAGCAGGATGCCGCGCTCGACGCGGCCGTCGCCGCCCCCGGCCTCACGGTGATCCTGCTCGACCGCCCCGACGCCGACGCCGCGCAGCGGGCGCTCGTCGACCGGGCGGCTGAGCGCGACCCCGCGGCCGTCGTGGTGAATGTCGGGCTGCCGGCCCGGCATCCGCTCGCCCTCCCCGTCGTCGAGGTCGGTGCGGCGAGCCGGATCGGCGCGCAGGAGGCCAGGCGTCGGCTCACCGGCGACTCGACTTCCCCCGCATTTCGTCATCCGGCGACACCCGACGGGTTCTCTGAGGCAGGATGACACCGTGGACGCCGATGTTCTTGCGCTGGTGCGGAGATCCGTCCCGAGACTGAGTGCCGCCGAGGCGCGTGTCGCGGAGACGATCCTCGGTGACCCGACGCTCGTCGTCGATCTCGCGATCAACGATCTCGCGAGTCTCTGCAACACCTCGCTGTCGACCGTGGCGCGTTTCGCGCAGACGCTCGGCTTCACGGGCTACAGGGAGCTGCGCGTCGCGGTGGCGCGCACGGTCACCCTCGCCCAGGCCCAGCGTGCACGGTTCGGCCTCGACACCACCGCGATCGATCCCCATGACGAGCCGGCCGCCATCGCCGCCAAGCTCGCCGCGCAGGAGATCGACGCGATCGAGAAGACCGCACGGGGACTCGATGCCGAGGCGCTCGACCGCGTCGCGCGTGCGATCATCGACGCTCGGCACGTCGACCTGTTCGGGCAGGCGGCATCGTCTCTCACCGCGCAGGACCTGCAGCAGAAGCTCGCCCGCATCGGATGCTCCGTCGCCCACTCCGCCGACCCGCATCTCGCGTTGACGACGGCGTCTCTGCGCACCCCCGGCGACGTGGTGATCGCGTTCTCGCACGGCGGTGAGACCCAGGAGGTCGTGCGCGCGGTCGAGGTCGCGAGAGACGCGGGAGCACTCTCGGTGGCGATCACCGGCGTTCCGGATTCGACCCTCGCCCTCGCGGCGGATGTCGTGCTGCTGACCTACGCGCAGGAGTCGCCGTTCCGCATGGCCGCGATGTCGAGCCGTATCGCGCAGCTCGCTCTCGTCGACATCCTGTTCGTGCGGATCGTGCAGCACCGGGGCGAGCCGGTCGTGATCCCGTTGCAGCTGACGCACGACGCCGCGGCGTCGCGTCGCCGCCGCTGACGCACGGCACCGCTGACGCACGACACCGCTGACGCGGGGCCTCGGTCGGAGGCCTCGCGGGAACGCTCGATTATGAGAACTTCCGTAACAGGAATGCAACCTGGAAGTGTTTTGCAGAGGTCGGTGCACTGGGTAGCGTCGAGGCATCACCGTTTCCGGAGTCGACGACGCCTTCGGAACGCGCACTGCTGCGCTCGACAGGAAGGTCACACAATGCACCATGAAGTCATGCGTCGGCGAGGTCTCATCGCCGTCACCGGAGCAGCGCTCGCCGCGCTGGTCCTCTCGGGATGTGTCGCCAGCGAGCGTGGCGACGACGGGGCAGAGGGCTCGGGAGATGTGGACGGCACGTTCGTGTTCGCCGCATCGTCGGACCCGGCCAGCCTCGACCCGGCATTCGCGCAGGACGGCGAGAGCTTCCGCGTCTCGCGCCAGATCTTCGAGGGTCTCGTGGGCACCGAGCCCGGCACGGCCGACCCCGCCCCGCTGCTCGCCGAGTCGTGGGAATCATCCGATGACGGCATGAGCCACACCTTCGCCCTGAAGGAGGACGTCACCTTCCACGACGGCACCCCCTTCAACGCCGAGGCCGTCTGCGCGAACTTCGACCGCTGGTACAACTGGACCGGCCTCGCCGCGTCCGAGGCGTTCGGCTACTACTACAACAAGCTCTTCAAGGGCTACGCGTCCGACCCGGCCAACGCCGTGTACAAGTCGTGCACCCCCGACGGCGACTACTCCGTGACGATCGAGCTCAACAAGCCGTTCGCCGGCTTCGTCGCCTCGCTCTCGCTGCCCTCGTTCGGGATGCAGAGCCCGTCGGCCCTCCAGGAGTTCGGCGCCGACGACGTCAGCGGCTCTGCCGAGGCACCCGTGCTGTCCGAGTACGCGATGGGTCACCCCGTCGGCACCGGCCCCTACCAGTTCGACGAGTGGGCGCCGGGTGAGCAGGTCTCGCTCAAGGCCTACGGCGACTACTGGGGCGACGCCGGGCAGATCGACGAGATCATCTTCCGCACGATCGACGACCCGACCGCACGTCGCCAGGCTCTCGAGTCCGGCTCGATCGACGGCTACGACCTGGTCGGCCCCGCCGACACCCAGGCGCTCGAGGACGACGGCTTCACCATGGTGTCGCGCCCTCCCTTCACGATCCTCTACCTGGCGTTCAACCAGGCGATCCCCGAGCTGCAGGACCCCAAGGTCCGCGAGGCGCTCTCGTACGCGGTCGACAAGGACGCCCTGATCAGCCAGGTCCTGCCCGAGGGCACCGAGAAGGCGATCGAGTTCGTCCCCGACACGGTCAACGGGTACAACCCCGACGTCACGACGTACGACTACGACCCCGAGAAGGCCAAGTCCCTGCTGGCCGAGGCCGGCTACGACGAGTCCAACCCGCTGAAGCTCACCTTCAACTACCCGGTCAACGTCTCGCGTCCGTACATGCCGGACCCCGAGCAGATCTTCACGGTCCTGTCGTCGCAGCTCTCCGAGGTCGGCGTCGAGACCACCCCGGTCTCGGAGGAGTGGGTCGAGTACCTCGACCGCACCACCGGCACGTCGGATCACGGCATCCACCTGCTCGGCTGGACCGGCGACTACAACGACACCGACAACTTCGTCGGCGTCTTCTTCGGCCAGCAGAGCTCGGAGTGGGGCTTCGACAACCCCGAGCTGTTCCAGAAGCTGAACGAGGCTCGTGGCGTCTCCAACCTCGAGGACCAGACGGCCCTCTACGAGGAGATCAACGAGATGGTCGCGCAGTTCATCCCCGGCGTCCCGCTCGCGCACCCGGCTCCGACCCTCGCGTTCGACCCGCGTGTCAAGAGCTACCCCGCCAGCCCGGTGAACGACGAGGTCTTCACGGACATCGTCCTCACCGAGTAGGTCCGACCCGACGCGAAAGCCCTTCGTCTCGTCGCTCCGCTACTCGCTCAGGGGCCGGCGCATTCGCTGCTCCTCGCTCAGGGCGGAACGCCAGCTCCTCCTCAGAGGCCGGAACACCAGCTGCTTACTCAGGGGCCGGAACACAAGCTCCTCCTCGGGGGCCGGAACACTCGCTCCTTACTCAGGGGCCGGTGCTCCCGGCCCGTGAGCGGGCCGGTGCTCCCGGTCCGTGAGTGGGCCGGTGCTCCCGGTCCGTGAGTGGGCCGGTGCTCCGGTCCGTGAGTGGGCCGGTGCTCCCGGCCCCTGAGCGAGCGGAGCGAGACGAAGGGTCCGCACCCGATCAACGGAGACCTCTTGCTGCGCACCATCGGCAGGCGACTGCTTTTCCTCATGCCCACCCTCATCGGGCTCAGCATCCTGCTGTTCGCCTGGGTCAGGGCCCTGCCCGGCGGACCCGCGGTCGCGCTTCTCGGTGAGAAGGCGACCCCGGACGCCGTGGCCAGGGTCAACGAGCTCTACGGATTCGACCGACCGATCCTCGAGCAGTACTTCATCTGGGTCGGCCGCCTCCTCCAGGGGGACTTCGGCACGTCGATCCAGACGAACCGTCCCGTGGTGGAGGAGTTCTTCCGCCGCTTCCCCGCGACGATCGAGCTGAGCGTGCTCGCCCTGATCTTCGCGGTCGGCGTCGGCATCCCTCTCGGATACTGGGCGGCACGACGCCACGGCAAGTTCACCGATCACGCATCCGTGGTCCTGAGCCTGGTCGGCATCACCATCCCGGTCTTCTTCCTGGCCTTCATCCTGAAGTACGTCTTCGCGGTGCAGCTGGGCTGGCTGCCGTCGGACGGACGGCAGAACCCGCGCATCGATGCGACGCATCCCACGGGGTTCTACGTGTGGGACGGCATCATCACCGGCGAGTTCGACGCCGCGTGGGATGCGATCCTGCATCTCGTGCTCCCGGCGCTCGCACTCGGCACGATCCCGCTGGCGATCATCGTCCGCATCACGAGGGCCAGCGTGCTCGAGGTGCAGAACGCCGACTACGTGCGCACCGGTCGCGCGAAGGGTGTCGGCGCCTCCACGTTGCGCAGTCGCTTCATCCTGCGTAACGCCATGCTGCCGGTGATCACGACGATCGGCCTGCAGACAGGGCTGCTGATCTCGGGGGCGGTGCTCACCGAGACGGTGTTCGCGTTCCCCGGCATCGGCTCGTTCCTGGCACGGGCGATCTTCACGCGCGACTTCCCCGTGCTGCAGGGCTTCATCATCTTCATCGCCATCGCGTACGCGCTGATCAACCTCGCAGTCGACGTGTCCTACAGCTTCATCGATCCGAGAGTGCGGGTGCAGTGATGTCCCGTCTCGTTCCCCGAAAAGAGGTGACGTCATGAGCGTCGCACTCCCACCCGCACAGGGCGGCGGTCTGATCGACACCGTCTCGATCGCCCAGTCCGATCTCAAAGAGGGGCCGGGCGGCTTCTGGCACGACGTCTTCCGCCGGCTGCGCCGCAATCCCACGGCCTGGATCGGCGCGGGCATCGTGCTCGCGTTCCTGCTCGTGGCGGCGCTCGCGCCGCTGCTCGCCCCGTATCCCGAGACGGCGCTTCCCGGGGCGAAGTTCATCACTCCGACGAACATCCCCGGACCCGGCGAGATGCCCGAGTTCCCGCTCGGCCTCGACCGCTTCGGCGGCGACGTGCTCTCGAAGCTCATCTGGGGGGCGCAGGCCTCGCTGCTGGTCGGCGTGATCTCGACGGCCCTCGGCCTCGTCGGCGGGATGGTGCTCGGGCTGTTGGCCGGCACCTTCGGCGGGTGGGTCGACACGCTCATCATGCGCGTCGTCGACATCATCCTGTCGGTGCCGAACCTGCTGCTCGCGGTCTCGATCGCGGCGATCCTCGGCCAGACGCCTTTCGCGGTGATGATCGCGATCGGTGCATCGCAGGTGCCGATCTTCGCCCGGCTTCTGCGCGCGTCGATGCTGCAGCAGCGATCGAGCGACTACGTGCTGTCCGCGCAGACGCTGGGCCTCGGACGCGGCCAGATCACCATGTCGCACGTGCTGCCGAACGCCATCGGACCCGTCATCGTGCAGGGCACGCTGACGCTCGCGACCGCGGTCATCGATGCCGCGGCGCTGTCGTTCCTCGGCCTCGGCGGCGGTCGCCCCGAGACGGCCGAGTGGGGGCGCATGCTCACGTATGCGCAGGCGGAGCTCGCGATCGCCCCGTGGCTGGCCTTCCTGCCCGGTATCTGCATCGCGGTGACCGCGCTGGGCTTCACCCTGTTCGGTGAGGCGCTGCGCGAGGCCATGGACCCGAGGACGAGAGCACGATGAACGCTGCGAAAGAGAACACTGTGCCCGACGCCCCCCTGCTGTCGGTCGAAGGGCTGGCCGTCGATTTCGCCACGATGGACGGCGTCGTGCATGCCGTCGAGGGCGTCGACCTCGAGATCGCACCGGGGCAGACCGTCGCCATCGTGGGGGAGTCGGGGTCGGGCAAGTCGACGACCGCGATGGCCATCATCGGGTTGCTCGCCGGGGGAGGGCGCGTCGCCTCCGGCAGCATCCGGCTCGACGGGCGCGACATCACCCACGCTCCCGAGAGCGCCCTGCGGTCGATCCGCGGGCGCGACATCGGCCTGGTGCCGCAGGACCCGATGTCGAACCTCAACCCGGTCGCCAAGATCGGCACGCAGGTGGCCGAGACCCTTCTCGCGCACGGACTGGCCACACGGCAGAACGTGCAGCAGAAGGTCGTCGAGGCTCTGACGGCCGCGGGGCTGCCGGATCCGGAGCGCCGCGCGAAGCAGTATCCGCACGAGTTCTCCGGGGGCATGCGCCAACGGGCCCTGATCGCGATCGGACTCGCCTGCAAGCCGCGCCTGCTGATCGCCGACGAGCCCACGAGCGCGCTCGACGTGACGGTGCAGCAGACGATCCTCGATCAGATCGGCGCGATGACGCGGGAGCTCGGCACCGCCGTCCTCCTCATCACGCACGACCTCGGTCTCGCCGCGGAGCGTGCGGAGCGGGTCATCGTGATGCACCGCGGCAAGGTCGTGGAGCAGGGGCCGGCGAAGCAGATCCTCGAGGATCCGCAGCATCCGTACACGCAGTCGCTGGTGAAGGCGGCGCCGTCGGTCGCGGCGGCGCGGCTGCGACCCGAGGCCTTCCATGCCGAGGATCGTCCGTCGGCCGCAGAAGAGACGACGGATGCCGGGACGCCCGCCGCCGTCGCCGCCGACAACATCGTCGAGATCGAGAACCTCACGAAGGTGTATCCGGTGCGCGGCCAGAAGGAGGACTTCGTCGCCGTGAACGACGTGTCGCTGGCGATCCCTCGTGGCGAGACCGTCGCGATCGTGGGGGAGTCCGGCTCGGGCAAGACCACGACCGCACGGATGCTGTTGAAGATCATCGAGCCGACGAGCGGTCTGATCCGCTACGAGGGCAAGGACGTCGCCTCGCTCAGCCGTGCGGAGACGAAGGCCTTCCGCCAGCGCGTGCAGCCGATCTTCCAGGATCCGTATTCGAGCCTGAACCCGATGTTCACGATCGAGCGGCTGATCTCCGAGCCTCTCGACTTCTACCGTCGGGGCAGCACTGCGGATCGACGTACACGGGTGCGCAAGCTCCTCGACGACGTCGCCCTTCCGCAGTCGATGCTGAGGCGGTATCCGTCCGAGCTGTCGGGTGGTCAGCGGCAGCGCGTGGCGATCGCCAGGGCGCTGGCGCTGTCGCCCGAGCTGATCGTGTGCGATGAGCCGGTCTCGGCGCTCGACGTGCTCGTGCAGGACCAGATCCTCACGCTGCTCGGCGATCTGCAGTCCGAGTACGGGCTCAGCTACCTGTTCATCTCGCACGACCTCGCGGTGGTGCGGCTGATCAGCGACTACGTGTGCGTGATGAAGGACGGATCGCTGGTCGAGGCGGCCTCGTCCGAGGAGATCTTCACCAACCCGCGTGATCCGTACACGCGGCGTCTGCTGGCCTCGATCCCCGGCAACGAGCTCAACATCGCGAGCGCGACCGGAGTCTGAGCGCGCGGACCACGGTGCCGTCGCCGCCGCTCAGGCGACGACGACGGCACCGTGGTCGCATCCGCACCACGTCCCGGGGCCGCCAATACCGCAGCATTCGAGATAGGTCAAGGACTGCACTTGCCATGTCGCCGTATCGCGCGTATAGTCGGTAGTTGCGCTCGCTTCTCCATGCCCTCATATGGTGGTCGGCATTTCGTTGAGCTTCTGAGCGCACACTCCACCTGACGACAAAGGAATCGAGAAGCCCTGCGGGGCTCACGGAGGTTATTCCCTTGGCTGCTGCTCCCAACGCATCCACATCCACCACCATCAAGAACGGACGCGGAGCTTCCCGTCTTTCGTTCGCCAAGATCTCCGACACGCTGACGGTCCCTGACCTTCTCGCTCTGCAGACCGAGTCCTTCGGATGGCTCGTCGGCAACGACGCCTGGAAGGCTCGTGTCGCAGAGGCCAAGAAGGCCGGCCGCACCGACGTCAACGAGAACAGCGGTCTCGGCGAGATCTTCGAGGAGATCTCCCCGATCGAGGACCTCGGCGAGACGATGCAGCTGTCGTTCACGAACCCCTACCTCGAGCCGGAGAAGTACTCGATCGAGGAGTGCAAGGAGCGCGGCAAGACGTACGCCGCTCCGCTGTACGTCGAGGCCGAGTTCATGAACCACCTCACCGGTGAGATCAAGACCCAGACGGTCTTCATGGGCGACTTCCCGCTCCAGACCGACAAGGGCACGTTCATCATCAACGGGTCCGAGCGCGTCGTCGTGTCGCAGCTCGTGCGCTCGCCCGGTGTCTACTTCGACAAGACCCCCGACAAGACGTCCGACAAGGACATCGTCTCGGCGCGCGTCATCCCGAGCCGTGGTGCCTGGCTCGAGTTCGAGATCGACAAGCGCGACCAGGTCGGCGTGCGCGTCGACCGCAAGCGCAAGCAGTCCGTCACCGTGTTCCTCAAGGCGCTGGGCATGACCAGCGAGGAGATCCTCACGGAGTTCGCCGGCTACACCTCGATCGAGGAGACGCTCGCGAAGGACACCATCGTCACGAAGGAAGATGCGCTCCGCGACATCTACCGCAAGCTGCGTCCGGGCGAGCAGGTCGCCGCCGAGGCCGCGCGTGCGCTCCTCGACAACTTCTACTTCAACCCGAAGCGCTACGACCTGGCGAAGGTCGGTCGTTACAAGATCAACCACAAGCTCGGTCTCGACCAGCCGCTGAACTCGTCGGTGCTGACCGTCGAAGACATCGTCGCCACGATCAAGTACCTCGTGCGTCTGCACGCGGGCACCGAAGAGACCTTCCCCGGCATCCGCTCGGGCAAGAAGGCCGACATCCGGATCGCGACCGACGACATCGACAACTTCGGCAACCGCCGCATCCGCGCGGTCGGCGAGCTGATCCAGAACCAGGTCCGCACCGGTCTGTCCCGCATGGAGCGCGTCGTCCGCGAGCGCATGACCACGCAGGACATCGAGGCGATCACGCCGCAGACCCTGATCAACGTGCGCCCCGTCGTCGCGGCGATCAAGGAGTTCTTCGGAACCTCGCAGCTGTCGCAGTTCATGGATCAGAACAACCCGCTCGCGGGTCTGACCAACAAGCGCCGCCTCTCGGCCCTCGGCCCCGGTGGTCTGAGCCGTGACCGTGCAGGCGTCGAGGTCCGTGACGTCCACCCGTCGCACTACGGCCGCATGTGCCCCATCGAGACGCCTGAAGGCCCGAACATCGGTCTGATCGGTGCTCTCGCGACGTTCGCGCGCATCAACTCGTTCGGTTTCATCGAGACCCCGTACCGCAAGGTCGAGGGTGGCGTCGTCACCGAGCACATCGATTACCTGACCGCCTCGGAAGAGGTCGACTTCAACATCGCGCAGGCCAACGCCCCGCTCGACAAGAACGGCCGCTTCCGCGAGAGCCACGTGCTCGCCCGCCCCAAGGGCGGAAGCGGTGAGGTCGACCTGTTCCTCCCGGAGGAGATCGGCTACATCGATGTCTCGCCGCGCCAGATGGTGTCGGTCGCGACCTCGCTCGTGCCCTTCCTCGAGCACGACGACGCGCAGCGCGCCCTCATGGGTGCCAACATGCAGCGTCAGGCCGTGCCGCTGCTGCGCAGCGACTCGCCGCTCGTCGGAACCGGTATGGAGGGCTACACCGCCATCGACGCCGGTGACGTGCTCACCGCCGAGAAGCCGGGTGTCGTCTCCGAGGTCTCCGCGGACCGCGTCACCGTCATGCTCGACGAGGGCGGCACGCAGGACTACCACCTGCGCAAGTTCGACCGCTCCAACCAGGGCACGTCGTACAACCAGAAGGTCGTCGTCAACGAGGGCGACCGTGTCGAGGTCGGAGAGGTCATCGCCGATGGCCCCGCCACCGAGAACGGCGAGCTGGCACTCGGGAAGAACCTCCTCGTCGCGTTCATGACGTGGGAGGGCTACAACTTCGAGGACGCGATCATCCTCAGCCAGGACCTGGTGAAGGACGACACCCTCTCCTCGATCCACATCGAGGAGTACGAGGTCGACGCCCGCGACACGAAGCTGGGCAAGGAGGAGATCACCCGTGATCTCCCCAACGTCAGCCCCGAGCTGCTGAAGGACCTCGACGAGCGCGGCATCATCCGCATCGGTGCCGAGGTCCGCCCCGGCGACATCCTCGTCGGCAAGGTCACGCCGAAGGGCGAGACCGAGCTGTCGGCCGAGGAGCGTCTGCTCCGCGCGATCTTCAACGAGAAGAGCCGCGAGGTCCGTGACACCTCCCTGAAGGTGCCCCACGGTGAGCAGGGCACGATCATCGCCGTCAAGGAGTTCAACGCCGAAGACGGCGACGACGAGCTCGGCTCGGGCGTGAACCGCCGCGTCGTGGTCTACATCGCCCAGAAGCGCAAGATCACCGAGGGTGACAAGCTCGCCGGCCGTCACGGCAACAAGGGTGTCATCGCCAAGATCCTCCCGATCGAGGACATGCCGTTCCTCGCGGACGGAACCCCGGTCGACATCGTGCTGAACCCGCTCGGAATCCCCGGTCGAATGAACTTCGGTCAGGTTCTCGAGACGCACCTCGGCTGGATCGCCAAGCAGGGCTGGAAGGTCGAGGGGAACCCCGAGTGGGCCACCCGCCTCCCGAAGGACGCCTTCGAGGCCGCCCCCGGCACCAAGGTCGCCACCCCGGTGTTCGACGGTGCGAGCGAGGAGGAGATCGCCGGTCTTCTCGACGCGACCATCCCGACGCGCGACGGCATCCGTCTGATCGACTCCAGCGGAAAGGCCCAGATGTTCGACGGCCGCTCCGGCGAGCCGTTCCCGGCGCCGATCTCGGTGGGCTACATGTACATCCTGAAGCTGCACCACCTGGTCGACGACAAGATCCACGCGCGTTCGACCGGTCCGTACTCGATGATCACCCAGCAGCCGCTCGGTGGTAAGGCGCAGTTCGGTGGACAGCGATTCGGTGAGATGGAGGTCTGGGCCCTCGAGGCCTATGGCGCCGCTTACGCTCTGCAGGAGCTCCTCACGATCAAGTCCGACGACATCCTCGGCCGCGTCAAGGTGTACGAGGCGATCGTCAAGGGCGAGAACATCCAGGAGCCCGGCATCCCCGAGTCCTTCAAGGTGCTCATGAAGGAGATGCAGTCGCTCTGCCTGAACGTCGAGGTCCTCTCGGCCGACGGCACGCTCGTCAACCTGCGTGACACCGATGATGAGGCCTTCCGCGCAGCGGAGGAGCTCGGCATCAACATCTCCAGCCGCTTCGAGGCCGCCTCGATCGACGAGATCTAAGGCCCAGGTCGCCGTCCGGGCATGACGCTCGGACGGCGGCCCGCCTCCCCGATTTCTTCAGAAGAATTCCTACACAGGAGAATTTGTGCTCGAGTCAAACACTTTCGATGAGCTTCGCATCGGCCTGGCCACCGCGGACCACATCCGCGCCTGGTCCTACGGCGAGGTCAAGAAGCCTGAAACCATCAACTACCGCACCCTGAAGCCGGAGAAGGACGGTCTCTTCGGAGAGCAGATCTTCGGCCCGTCCCGCGACTGGGAGTGCGCCTGCGGAAAGTACAAGCGTGTCCGCTTCAAGGGCATCGTCTGCGAGCGCTGCGGCGTCGAGGTCACCAAGTCCTCGGTGCGTCGTGAGCGCATGGGTCACATCGAGCTCGCCGCTCCCGTCACCCACATCTGGTACTTCAAGGGTGTCCCCTCGCGTCTCGGCTACCTGCTCGACATGGCGCCGAAGGACCTCGAGAAGGTCATCTACTTCGCCGCCTACATGGTCATCTCGGTCGACGAGGAAGCTCGTCACCGTGACCTGGGCACGCAGGAGAACAACATCCGTCTCGAGCTGAAGACGCTCGGAGACCGTCGCGACGCGAAGATCGCCGAGCGCCTGGCGCGCCTGGAGGAGGAGCTCGCTTCCCTCGAGGCCGAGGGTGCCAAGGCCGACGCGAAGAAGAAGGTCAAGGACGCCGGCGAGAAGGAGATGTCGCTCATCCGCAAGGGTGCCGACGAGGCGATCGCCAAGCTCGAGCGCGTGTGGGAGGACTTCCGCACCCTCGAGGTCGGAGCGCTCCGCCCCGAGGACGACGTCTTCCACGAGCTGCAGGACCGCTTCGGTCAGTACTTCGAGGCCTACATGGGCGCCGAGTCGATCCAGCGTCGCCTCGCGGCGTTCGACCTCGTCACCGAGGCCGAGAACCTGCGTCTGCAGATCTCTGAGGGCAAGGGCCAGCGCAAGATCCGCGCGATCAAGCGCCTGAAGGTCGTCAGCTCGTTCCTGGAGACCGGTATGAGCCCGGCCGCCATGGTGCTCGACGTCGTTCCGGTGATCCCGCCCGAGCTGCGCCCGATGGTGCAGCTCGACGGTGGCCGCTTCGCGACCTCCGACCTCAACGACCTCTACCGTCGTGTGATCAACCGCAACAACCGTCTCCGTCGCCTGATCGACCTCGGTGCCCCCGAGATCATCGTCAACAACGAGAAGCGGATGCTGCAGGAGGCCGTCGACGCACTGTTCGACAACGGTCGTCGTGGTCGCCCCGTCACCGGTACCGGCAACCGCGCCCTGAAGTCCCTCAGCGACATGCTGAAGGGTAAGCAGGGTCGTTTCCGCCAGAACCTCCTCGGCAAGCGCGTCGACTACTCGGGCCGTTCGGTCATCATCGTCGGACCGCAGCTCAAGCTGCACCAGTGCGGTCTGCCCAAGCAGATGGCTCTGGAGCTCTTCAAGCCGTTCGTCATCAAGCGTCTGATCGACCTCGGTCACTCGCAGAACATCAAGGCTGCGAAGCGCGCCGTCGAGCGCACCCGTCCCGAGGTCTGGGACGTGCTCGAGGAGATCATCCGCGAGCGCCCCGTGCTGCTGAACCGTGCGCCCACGCTGCACCGTCTCGGCATCCAGGCGTTCGAGCCCCAGCTCGTCGAGGGCAAGGCCATCCAGCTGCACCCGCTCGTCTGCGCGGCGTTCAACGCCGACTTCGACGGTGACCAGATGGCTGTGCACCTGCCGCTCTCGGTCGAGGCTCAGGCCGAGGCCCGCGTGCTGATGCTCGCGTCGAACAACATCCTGAAGCCGTCTGACGGACGTCCGGTCACCCTGCCTTCGCAGGACATGATCATCGGTCTGCACCACCTGACCACGGTCAAGGAGGGCGCAGCCGGTGAGGGTCGTGCATTCGGTTCGGTGGGCGAGGCGATCCTGGCCAAGGACGAGGGAACCCTCGACCTGCAGGCCAAGGTCCGCATCCGCATCCCGGGTCTGACGTTCCTCGAGGGCGAAGCCCCCGAGGGCTACGAGCGTCACGGTCTCGTCGACGCCTCGCTGGGTCAGGCGATCTTCAACGACACGCTGCCGAAGGGCTACCCGTTCGTCCGCGAGCAGGCAGACAAGAACAAGCTGTCGCAGATCGTCAACAAGCTGGCCGAGGAGTACCCCAAGGTCGAGACCGCTGCATCGCTGGACCGCATCAAGGACGCCGGTTTCTACTGGGCCACGCGCTCGGGTGTGACCGTCGCCCTCAGCGACATCCTCACGCCTCCGAACAAGGCCGAGATCGTCGCGGGCTACGAGAAGCAGGCCGCGAAGGTCCAGTCCCAGTACGAGAAGGGCCTCACGACCGACACCGAGCGTCGTCAGGAGCTCATCAAGATCTGGACCGAGGCGACCGACGAGGTCCAGGCCGCGATGCGCGCCAACTTCCCCGAAGACAACACCATCAACCGCATGGTGTCGTCGGGTGCTCGTGGTAACTGGCTGCAGATCCGCAACATCGCGGGTATGCGTGGTCTGGTGAACAACCCCAAGGGTGAGATCATCCCGCGTCCGATCATCTCCTCGTACCGCGAGGGTCTGTCGGTGGCGGAGTACTTCATCGCGACGCACGGTACCCGTAAGGGTCTGGCCGACACCGCTCTGCGTACCGCCGACTCGGGTTACCTGACCCGTCGTCTGGTGGATGTCTCGCAGGACGTCATCATCCGCGAAGAGGACTGCGGCACGTCGAAGGGCCTCGAGCTCCCGATCGCCGCTCCGAACTCGCAGGGCGAGCTGGTGCGCGATGCGAACGTCGAGAACTCGGTGTTCGCCCGCACGCTGGCCTCCGACGTGGTCGACAGCAAGGGCGAGATCCTCGCCTCTGCCGGAGACGACGTGGGCGACGTGCTCATCGACAAGCTGGTCGCCCTGGGCGTCGAGAGCATCAAGGTGCGCTCGGTCCTGACCTGCGACTCCGCCGTCGGTGTCTGCGCGCAGTGCTACGGACGTTCGCTGGCGACGGGTAAGACCGTCGACATCGGAGAGGCCGTCGGCATCATCGCGGCCCAGTCGATCGGTGAGCCCGGTACCCAGCTGACGATGCGTACCTTCCACACCGGTGGGTCCGCGTCGGCAGATGACATCACGCAGGGTCTGCCCCGAGTGCAGGAGCTCTTCGAGGCGCGTACCCCGAAGGCCGCATCGCCGATCGCCGAGGCCGATGGCCGCATCACGATCGACGAGACCGACAAGGCCAAGAAGGTCATCCTCACGCCCGACAACGGCGACGAGGAGGTCATCTACCCGGTGCTGAAGCGTGCGACGCTTCTCGTCGAAGACGGCCAGCACGTCACCGTCGGTCAGCCGCTGCTCGTCGGAACGCTCGACCCCAAGGAGGTCATGCGTGTCATGGGCGCCCGTGAGGTCCAGCGTTACCTCGTCGGTGGCGTCCAGGGCGTCTACCGCTCGCAGGGTGTGCCGATCCACGACAAGCACATCGAGGTCATCGTCCGTCAGATGCTCCGCAAGGTCACCGTCGTCGATCACGCCGACACGACCCTGCTTCCGGGTGAGATGGTCGACCTCAAGCGCTACCAGGCGATCAACCGCGAGGCCGTGGCAGAGGGCAAGCGCCCCGCGTCGGGCCGTCCGGAGCTGATGGGTATCACGAAGGCGTCGCTCGCGACGGAGTCGTGGCTGTCGGCAGCTTCCTTCCAGGAGACGACCCGCGTGCTCACGCAGGCCGCCATGGAGGGCAAGCGCGACCCGCTGGTCGGTCTCAAGGAGAACGTCATCATCGGAAAGCTCATCCCCGCCGGAACCGGTCTCTCGAAGTACCGCGACGTCACGGTCGAGGCGACGGAAGAAGCCAAGAGCGAGCGCTACCCGAACCGGATCTTCGCATCCGACGGTGCGTACGCCGACGGCGACTTCGGCTACGTCGACTTCGACGCGTTCTCGACGGACGACATCACGCCGGGTACGTACAACTGATCGAGACGATCTGACGTACTGAGTGAGTGAGAAGGCCCCGGGCGATCTGCCCGGGGCCTTCTTCGTGTCCGGGTGCTTCTTCGTGCCCGACTTGATCAGTCGAACAGGTGCGCGACGATGCTCGAGGTGTAGCCCTCGGGGGAGAGATTGGAGTACCGCGTGTCGATCAGGATGTCGTCGCGCCAGAACAGCGTGCGTCCGTCGGTGACGGGATACTGCGTGTTCGGCCAGGTTTTCTCGCACCGCGTGCCGTCGTCGGGCGTGAAGCAGGTGAAGCCCTCGTTCGTGACGAGCGCGTTGAGCATGTCGAGCGCAGGGCCGCGGTTCATGCCTGACACGGTGGTCACGAGGTTGGTGGTGTCGGCACCGGGGTCGCCCCAGATGCAGGTGAGGGTACCGTCGTCTCCGACGCCCGAGGGGCCGAAGGCCGCATCGTTCAGAGGGATGCCGTCGAGCTGCGCGAGGACGGCGTCCGAGAGGATGGCGCGGCAGTCGGTGGGAAGAGCGATCGGGGTGGCGGTCGGTGTCGGCGAGGCTGTCGGCGAAGGGCTCGACGTGCCCTCCGGGTCTGCGCTCGTGGACGTGTCGGGGGAGGCGCTCGCGCCACCGGAATCGGACCCGCCGCCGGGCGCCCCGCAGCCGGCCAAGACAGCGGTGAGCAGGAGAGCCGCAGCGCCGGCGGCGAGTCGCGCGTTCATGCGCTCACCGTAGCGCGCGGTCCAGGCCCCGCGGCGCAGGCAGACCGTGCCGACGCGGAAGCTCGTGGCGCGGTAGTCTCGGCGGAATGAGTGATGAATCCTCCCGAGCATCCGGCGCCGTCGTGATCGGCGATGCGCTGATCGATGAGATCCGCGGCGATGGCGGCGTGCGAGAGCTGGTCGGCGGCGCTGCGCTGAACGTCGCGGTGGGGCTGCGTCGCCTCGGTGTTCCGACGACGCTCATCGCCATGGTCGGCGATGACGAGGCGGGAGCCCACATCCGCGAATACCTCGACGACCACGGCGTGACGCTGATCTCGAGCACCGCGCCGAACGGCTCGTCCCGGGCGATCGTCGAACGCGGTGCAGACGGCGAACCCGTGTACGTCTTCAACGAGGCGGCGCAGCGGCGCAGCATCCGCTACTCGGAGGAGGCCGTGCGGGCGATCTCGGACGCCGGACTCGTCGCCGTCAGCTGCTTCCCCTTCGACGTCCCTGCCGAGGTCGACGCCCTCGTCGACGCCGTGGGCGATGCGCGCCTGGCGATCGATCCCAACCCCCGAGCGGGGATGCTGAGCGATCGGGAGGAGTTCGTGCGCGGGTTCGAGCGCGTGGCCGCGGGGGCATCGATCGTCAAGGTCGGGGCCGACGACGCGGGTCTCCTGTACGACGGCGATCTCGACGCGCTGCGTGCCCGCCTGCGCGCTCTCGGCGTGCGCGCGGTCCTCGCGACCGCGGGGGCCGACGGCGCGACGCTCGAGACGGACGGCGCCGTCGTCACCGCACCGATCTCCTCGCTGCCCGGCCCAGTCGTCGACACCGTCGGGGCAGGCGATGCGACGTTGGCGGCGGTGGCTGCGGGCCTCGCGGACGGCACCCCCGTGGATGCCGAGAGATGGCGGCGGATCCTCGTGCGAGCCATGGATGTCGCAGCCGCCACGTGTCGAGCGGAGGGCGGTCTGCTGCGCACCCCGGAGTCCCTGGCCGATGCGGACAGGGGAGTCTTCGGCAGCTGACGGGCCGATTTCTCGCGCCCGCCTCCGGCAGGTATGATTATCTATCGTGCCCCCGGTTGGCTGTTCAAGTCGGACGGGTGTGCAATGGCGAGTTACCCAAGCGGCCAAAGGGATCTGACTGTAAATCAGACTGCTCAGCATTCGGGGGTTCGAATCCCTCACTCGCCACCACCACGGGGTGTTCCCGGAACTCAGGAAAATCATTCCCGTAACTCGGAACACCAGGTCACAGCAGGAAAGCCGCCGAAATCCGGCGGCTTTCCTCGTTTCTGAGTCGAACGGAGGCCCTTCGGTTGCCCGATCCGGCCAAGACTTCGTTCAGTACTGTCCGGGATCTACGGGACCTTCGACGACGAGCACCGTGACATAAAGAGTGAAGTCGACGTCGGAGCGAGGCTTCAGAGAGCCAGCCGCCGAAATCTCGTAGCGAACCGACCAGTCCTCAGGCTCGAGGCTGAGGTCCGCTGCCTGCCGAAGAATCTCCTGCCTCAGGGCGGGGAGCACGTTGTTGACGAGCTCATGTCCCGCTGCCTCATCGGTTGCGCGTTCGCGGATGATGCGGCTGCGGGCGTCGAGAAGTGGTGAATCGCTTTGAACCTTGGCGGGGAACATCTCGACGAGACGCGCGTGTAGCTGAGACCCAAGCTCTTCCTCATAACGAGTTTCTGCAGTTTCTGGTTCGAAACTCTCGGCGTTGTCGTCCGACCAGATGTCGTCTTCGCTCTCGTATTCAGTCACGTCGATCATGGTTCCATCATGCTCTGATCCCGGGTCGGAGTATCCGTGCCGGTCGTGCTGGTGGGCGGGTTCCTGCTCGTCTTGGGGCCATGCGCGTCGTGAAAAGAAGCAAGAATGCGAACGCGCGGCTCGCGACGTGGAGTCATCTCGTCACGCTGATCTCCCAGCGTGATCCTGAGGCGTCCCTCGCGCTGGTGACGACCGCTTCCGCCCTGGGGCGAAGCTCCGTATACAACCGAGTGCGCGTTTCCGATGGGTCGCTTGCGCTGCGTACGGTGGGGTTCACCCAGGGGACGGGCGATTTTCATTTCTCCGGAGAGGTGTACGACCTTCTTGCTGAGGCCGCCCGTCGGGAGATGGGGGAGGATATCGCAACCCACCGGCACGAAAATTGGGGGACCGGATTCAGAAATCGTCGAGAGGTCATCCAGCGCGGACTCTCCGCTGTCGGATTGAGCCCATCGCGGTTCCGGATGCATGGGGTGCAGCGTGAAGTCTTCCTTGCGCCACTCGCACGAAACAGCCTCGAATGGCTGAGGGGAGATGACTCACACCTAGAGTGGGTGTCGTCGCCGGTTGAGGAGCTCGCCTCCTGGTGGAAACACAAGTGGATGCTTCCGCGTGCGGACAGAGTGCACACCTGGCGCGAGTTCACTCCCGATTCGTGGAGGCTTTGGAGTTAGCCCTTGGATCGCTCCTCACGCGGAGCTCGCTGCCGGTCGACTCGGGGACTCGAATCCGAGGCGCGTCACCGTATCCAGCACTCGTGAGCTCGGAAAGGCCCACAGACTCCTCGGGGCGGTAGAAGGCACGACCGCTCGCGGGGTAGCCCTTGTCGAGCTGCCACAGCTGGAAGGCGCCGTCTGCTCGCTCTTCCACGATGAACGGGTGGTACTGCAAGCCATCGAATGGGATGTAGGTCTCCCAGTACTCGTAGTCACCTGAGTCGCTGTACCCGACGAGTAGCGTGCGCTGCCGAATTTCCGTCATGTCGGAGAGAGTAAACGTTGCAATGGTGCATTGGAAGGTGCACGGGTGCGATCCAGGTCCAGCACACGACCTTCGGTCAGAATGTCAGCGCCCGGACTTGCTTGCGGCGTAGGCGGCGCGAACCTCAGCCGGTACTCGCCCATAGTCACTCACAGTGATGCCTTGGCTCCGCGCCCATTCTCTGATCTCCGCCAGCTCACTTGTTGACTTGCGGCGGCGCGGAACGCTGGACGACGAGCGTGCAACCTGCGACGGGCGAGCAACGTCTACGAACGGGGCGACGGCCTCTTCTAACCTCTCCAGGTTGGCAGCGCTGAGGTCGAGTTCGTACGCGCGTCCTTGCAACGCAAACTGCACAGTGAACCGTCCCAGGTTTGGTGCCGTTTCCTTTCGAGTTGAAAGGATGGCGTTATGCCAAAGAAGATTGATCCCGCGCTGCGGGAACGAGCAGTGCGGCTCGTGCGTGACCACGGCAGCGAGTACCCGTCGCGAGCGAAAGCGATTGCTGCTGTGGCGAGGCAAGAGGGCGTCGGTGCGGAATCGTTGCGGCGGTGGGTGCTCCAAGCCGAGATCGACGCGGGTGACCGTGACGGTCAGACCAGCGAGGAGCACGCAGAGATCCGCCGGCTGCGCGCCGAGAACAAGCGACTCCGGGACGACGTCGCGGTGCTGAAAGCCGCGACGACTTTCTTCGCGGGGGAACTCGACCCCCGCAACCGCTGATCATGGCCTTCATCGACCAGATGAGGTCCGAGGGGCTCGCGGTCGAGTCGATCGTGCAGGTCCTGCGAGAGCAGGGTGTGCAGGTCGCCGCGCGTACCTACCGAGCCTGGAGGCAAGGTCGAGTCTCGCCTCGAACCATCACAGACGCCATCGTCGAGGACGCGGTCCGCGCCGCCGCATGGACGACGACCACGGACGCAGTCGGCTCTATCAGCCGCAAGCTCACCCCAGAAGGCTTGTATGGGCGGAAGAAGATGACGGCGCTGATCCGACGCTCCGCCGTGCCTGACGCGTCCCGCGGATCGGTCGACCGAGCCATGCGCTCTCTGGGCCTTGAGGGCATCACGCGTGCGAAAGCGGTCCGCACCACGATCCAGGCCAAGGACGGTATCCGAGCCGGCGACCTCCTGAACCGAAACTTCACCGCGCCGCGTCCCGATCACACCTGGGTGACGGACTTCACCTACCTGCGCACCTGGGCAGGGTGGGTGTATGTCGCGTTCATCCTCGACGTGTTCTCGCAGCGCATTGTCGCCTGGCACGCGCAGACCGGAAAGCAGGTCGATCTCGTCATGACGCCGCTGCGCATGGCGCTCTGGGAGCGCGACCGTCAAGGCCACCCAGTCGCGCCGGACCAGCTCATTCATCATTCGGACGCCGGCTCCCAGTACACGTCGATTCGGCTCACTGAGCACCTTACGCTCGAGGGCATCGTCCCCTCGATCGGGACCGTCGGCGACGCCTACGACAACGCGCTCATGGAGACCATCAACGGTCTCTACAAAGCCGAGTGCGTCCGAACGACCGTATTCCACGAGGGCCCGTACAAGACGATCGCGGACGTCGAGTTCGCGACCGCCGGATGGGTCGACTGGTACAACCACCGCAGGCTCCACGGTAGCCTCGGCATGGTCAGCCCCAATGACTACGAGGCGACCTACTACGCGGCTCTAAAAGCGGAGCCGATCCCCGCATAGGAGCGGCACAAGACCCGGGACGGTTCACAGTGCCACCGCTGCCCTCTGTGATGGGTGTGCCATCGAGATCGTCCAACAGTTCAACGGTTACTCGCTTCGACATTTCGCTCCTCGTCAGGGTCCGGGGAGAGCGCGGGTTCGGGTCCCGCACTCACGACCCAGGATAAGCAAGCATTTCATCGATCTGGTGAGTATTTCGTCACACACCAAAAGCAATGTGCCCGACTTGAATTCTCAGAGAGACTCAATCTGTTCGAGGAGTTGCGCTCTGCGCATGGTCTCCGTTCGCGACGCCTGAGTCGCGATGAAGTCAGCCGGCGGCTCGCCCGACCTCGCGATGCCGTAGAGCTTGTCGCGTCGTGCCAGGGGGCGCGGATGACAGCGAAAGGCCCACTGTGTGGGCACTCATTCATTTAACTGTGTCGAGTATTCACGCAAGCGCCTTATAGACTGAGTGTGCATTGATGAATGCGTCTTGGCCGAGGAGAACGATGTCATGAGTCCAAACAGGATGCCGCGCCTCCAGCAGCAGCGGTCGATTGATACGCGCGAGGCGATCCTGACCGGTGCGGCTCGGGTGTTCGCGCGCGTCACGTACGCCGAAGCTCGTTATCGCGACGTGGCGGATGAGTCTGGCGCGAGCGAGGGCGCTCTGTACTTCCATTTCCGAAGCAAGGCCGACCTCGCTAAAGCCGTCCTCAGTGAACAGCAGGAGCGAATGACCGCTGTTCTGGTTCGTACCGAGGAGGAAGCTGGTTCCGGGCTAGAGATCCTCTTGCGCCTGATGGCCAACCTCGGCGACCTCATCTCACGTGACGAGATCGTGCAAGCGGGAATCCACCTGGCTGGACAACCCTCGTCAGAGGTCAACCCCGAAGCCAGCGAGCCCTACATGGAGTGGGTGCGAATCGCGCGGTCTTTCATTTTGCGAGGCGTCGCAGATGGATCCATTCGCACCGACGCGGACGTCGATCTCAATGCCGAGCTCTTCAACACGGTCTTCGTTGGCTCGCAGGTGCTCGCCGGACTTGAGGATCGTTGGGCCTCTCTTCCTCGAAGGGTCGAGCGACTCGTTCCAACCCTCAGAGCGCTCCTGTCCGCATGAGTGCCTGAACGGCGATGGTCGCTGGAACAAGAGAACTTCTCTCCCCCCGCGGGTCCGACGCTGTGCCCGAGCGAGACGGTTCGAACGTGGCGGGCATCCTCCCCGATGAGGTGCACAAGAAGAGACCAGAGAACGTCTGGTTGCATAGTCCTGTGCGGGAATCTCCGCATTCGATGCGCTCGCATTTTGCGATTCCCTCGCGCGGGCAGACGCTTCGCTTCGCTGAGCTCCTTGAGGTGCAGCGTCAGCTCGGCATCTTGCAAGCGCATCGGCAACTGGGGGTGCCGGACAACGCAGTGTTCGTACTAAACCGGATCGCGCTGAAATTCGTGACTCGAGCTGACGTGCAGTCGGATGGAGGAACCATTCGCGCACAAATCGTCGCGACGAGCGCCAGAGGACGTCCACGGTCGCTCTCGCAGTACTTCTCCATCGAATCCCCGTCTGGACTTGTTGCCGTCGGATCCGCGCGAGCATCGTTGATCCCTCAGATGGTCTACGACCGGGTCCGTGGGCTCGAGTCCAACGCGTCGCCGCCAGGGCGGAGCGCGACGAGGTCTGTCTTCGGTTACGAAAGTGCCCTCCACGTGGACAGCCGTGACCCACTGTTGTCGGACCACCCGTCGGATCACCTTACGGCGATGCAGGCAATTGCGGACGTCGAAAGGGTGGCTCTCTTAGACCTCGCGGCGGCTCGAATTCGGACGCTCAAGCTCGAGTTCTATCGGTACGCCGGACTGCTGCCAGCCCCGTTGCTCCGGCTCAATATTTCGGCCCAGGGAAAGCTGGATGCCGAAATCACGCAACAAGGCGCACGCTGCGCGGAGATCACAGGCGTAATCGATATGAAGAATGGAGAACGATGACGCACGGACTGGCAGTAGTCACGGGTGCCTCCGGGGGCATCGGTGCAGAGATCGCGAGAGTCTTGAGCGCGGACGGTTATTACATAGTTGGACAGTACCGACGCGGGAAGGAGCGCGCGACAAAACTCGAGGCCGCGCTCGCTGGCTCCCATACGGGCGGCGAAATGATCGAGGCGGATCTGTCGTCCGACGCCGGGCTCGTGCAACTCGTGGATGCGGTGCGGACACGCGCATCCGAATCGGGGTTGCAGGTGGGTGCTCTCGTCAACAACGCCGCGAGGATGCTGGGGCCGTCATTCGCGGATGCGACCCCGTACGAATTCGATGACTTCGTGGCCATCAATACGAAGGCGCCGTTCTTCCTTGCGCAACACTTGTCGCGAATCATGATCGCCGGAAGCAGCATCGTCAACATCTCCTCTGCAAGCGCGCATATCGCCAGTGCAAGCGACATCGTCTACGCGATGACGAAAGCTGCTCTCGAGTCTCTCACTCGGAACATGGCAGGTGCGCTGGCTCCTGCGGGGATCCGTGTCAATGCGGTCATGCCAGGGTTTACCGACAACGGCCACCCCGCTTTCTCTGACGATACGGCGGTTTCGTATATGAGTTCGTTGTCGATGCTGGGCGGGGTTGCCGCGCCTTCCGCAGTCGCCGACGCCGTCAGCTTCCTCGTCTCAGAGCGGGCGATCCGCACAACAGGGGCCGTGCTGGATGTGAGTGGGGGTATGAGTCTGCACCCGCGCCCTGAGCGGCAGGGGTCCGTTCGCGACCTTCTCTGACTGAGAAGGCGCAGACCTCCGTTACGACACTCAATCCCGAGCACTCTCGGACCTGGTTATCGAGGATGACTCTCGATAGGGCGCACGACGGTGGTGCGTACCAACGCTTCACCTTGACGAGATTCAGTGGCGGTAGACAGGCATGATCAAGGATGTGTTCTATGAGACAGTGCGGCGGTCGATGTAAGTTTGTTCAACTTCTGGCTACTGTCGCTATATTGAGCGTGAGAACGTCGAAAAGGAGAAGGAATTGCCTGAAGAATTGCCTGGGAAATTGTCGCCCAGTATCCCTGTCGCGCTCACGAAAGTTGCGCTCCGTCTAATCGGGGCGTCGGATCTTGCTGACGCCATCGGCGACCTCACAGGACTGGGGCGCACGAGCATCGATTCGCTGGTGCGGACGGCGAAGACCCAGATCGCGGACCGGGCCTCAGCAGAGTTCACCGCCGTCGGCGACGCGGACCGCGAGTGGGCAGAAAGCATGCTGTCGCGAACCTATGTGCGTCTCGCTGCCGATCCCGCGCGGCCAGTCATGAGCGAGAGTCTCATCGGGGCCGAGGCGGTGGCTCGGCTGGCGGGCGCCGCGACGTCCGTCGAAGATCTCCGCGTTCTTGACTCTTCCTCCGACGACGTACAGGCATACGTCACCGCGGTTTCCGAAGCCATCGCGTATCTGATCTCGCAGTGGTACTCCACAAATGAGGAGCCGAACCGAGCCGCGATGTCCCAGGTCGCTGGTGAAACTCTGCAGACGGTACGCGGGCTCCAGGCCCATCTCGACGCCGTCATCGCGCCGGCGATGCGTCAGCTTCAGCAGTCGACAGCCCCCGCGGAAGAACAAGCGTCACAGGGCGAGCAGTTCATCTTTGAGCTCGACGCTGACTTACAGCTCAGGGCTTCGGAGGACGAGCTGGCTGATCTTGTCCAAGCGGCCGTCGTCGCGGTGTATGAGGAGAGGCCATTCCGCGTCCAAGTCACTCTCCCCATTCTCGATGACCAGTTGAAGGACATCGATGATGTCATGGTCGCTTCGCAGATCAGGCGGCAGTATCGGGCGAAGGCCCGCCGAGCGGAACTCGCGCTGTCGGCTTTTTTCTCGGCTCAGGTCGAATCCGTCTGGGTGGCCTACCTGAGAAGCGTCTCTGACCGACTCGTGGTGGTGCGCGCCATTGTGGCGGGCCAGGTACCGGCAGGTTCGAAGCTCGATGTGTGGCGAACAGAGCCTCCAATCGCCTCTGCTCCCGTCTGGTTAACCCCGGACGAAATCACAGCCGTGGTCGAGAGCACAAGGCTTGGGGAGTGGAATCACCTTCGAGGAGGCGCGGGGTGGCGCGCGGCGGACGAGCTCCCGCCCTCAGTTATCCGAGAGAAAGTCATGCCCAGCATTCTTGCTGAGCTAGTCCGACGCGAGGTGACGACCAATGAAGGCTGGGATGCGGAGGCGGCGCTGCTTCCGCACTGGCATATCGGTCAAGGCTAGTCCCGTCGCGACAGGGGCATCGAAGGCCTCGACCAACACCTCAATGGGCCAGCGAGGCCGAGCTGACCAGGGACCAGCGCTGTCCACGAAATGCCGGAGTCGAGGACTCGTGCACCTCAATCGAACGACGGCTCGGGCACGCGGTACGGAACTGTAAACGGCTCAGTAAGACTCGCTCGTTCGAACTGGCGTTCAGGGTGAGATCGCGAACCTCAACGCGTCGCCATCATCGCGCGCAGGTACATCGCACCTGTCACGCAAGTGGCCTCGTCTTGCCAGGCGACAGATCCTGATAGAGGTGGCGCGACCTCCATCACATCACCACCGCGAAGCGAATGGCGGTCGCCTAAGCGAGCGATGAGGTCGAGTACGACCTCACGGTCGATTCCCTCGGGTGCGGGCAATCCCGTGGCAGGAGCTTGAGAGTGGGTGGTGGCGTCGATGTCAATCGACAGATAGATCGACGCCACGCCCAGCCCCGCCAACCAATCCGCCACCAGGTCGCCCACAAGGACAGGGTCCTGAGCGACGTCGAGGCCTATGAGCAGAAGTCTCTCCGACGGACGGACGACGCCGGGAACGTCCGGTGACCCAATCTGGACTATCGCGGGGAGATGCACTTTGGTGTCCGCGTACTTCACCCAACTGGAGTAGGTAAGTGGCAGCCCGTACCGTGATTTTTCCAGGTCGGTATGGCCATCGATGACCACGAGTGCGATGTCTTCCACGCTGGACGCCACCAGGTGAGGGAGGACCGCCCCGGAGACGCTGTGATCTCCCCCGATGGTAAAGAGTGCCGCCGGATTGGGCATGCTGCCCAGGCGCTGGGCGACGTACTCGGCTACTGAGAGCGGGCTCACAGGCAACCTGAGGTCGGTTGGGCCATGCACTGCTTCGTGCGCAGCCGTGAGAGTCGCTTCATTCAAGAGATCGTCGTGAAGGAGATGAGGGAGCACAAAAGTGTCTCCGAGATCGAATCCGTCGATAGGTCCGGAGGCGTAGAGCGCCTCACGAACTCCGATTGGACCAAAGGCGGCACCGCGCACGGCTCCGCCGCCAGTGTCGCTGGGCACCCCAAGAAGGATGGCCTCACTGCTTCGTCCCGCTTCCAAACTGTCGAGCCACATCTCTGTGACCGTCGAGGCATCCGAAGTCCCGAACATGCGATGGTGAAGGGCCTCGGCGCGCGGATTGCGACCGGTCGATGCCGATGAAATTCCGAGGCCCGGCGGGCGAAGAAGACCGTACCCCAGCCTATGATTCATCGACTCGAAGAGATCTACTGTGCTGTACCGAATGGTGGCGCCAATCGTCGTGGAGCTAACTCGCGTCGGCTTCCATGCGCGCGCGTGCAGCCGGCATCCTCGTGTTCGAGAATCGGACCGGTGGTAGCACCGTAATCGACGGAACCCGAGATTCCAAATCGTCTTGACGTGTCACATACGCGCGACTGTGTGCCGCGATAGCGACACCGAATCGGCGCGTTCACTCTGTGCGCACAAATCCGGAAACTGTGACTACGATGACGTTCGCAGGTCGTTCGATCTGCACGACAGGAGGAATCATGGAAAAGGTAACAAGCGAGGTGGACTTCGACTTCAGTGTCGAGCCGGACAACGCCGCGCCCGTTCACATCATCGAGACGCTGGACGCCGAGATGGGCGGCTGGACGGCCGCTCGCTGCATGTGATGCGCTCGTGACAGAGGCGAGGCGGGTGGTCGGCGCGCTGACGCTGTTCGGGCACTCGCCTCGTCTTGCGGAAGCACTGCGGGGCAGTTCCTGGACGGCCACCGAAGCGCAGCAATACCTGCAAGCGCGCGTTCCCGCGGACGCGATCCCTTCGCGCCATGCGGATGACTCGTACGCCCCAACGCCATCGCCTGAACGTAACCGCGGAGTGAGCGTGCGTTCATTCGGAAGTTCGCTGGTTACCGATGAGCAGATGGTGGAGCTGATCCGTCTTTCCTGCGGCACGGCCGATGCGCCGGGGGTCGCTCAAGCGGGCGGAGTAGGCGGCGTCAAGGTCCACGCGATGCTCTCGCGGCAGGACGGCGTCACGGAGAGTTTTGTGTACGAGGCCGACAACGGCGTCTTGGTACCCGCCTCCGTGGGCGAGGGGACGTTACTTCGATGCGTCGATACGAGCGACGTCAACCGTGTTCCGGCGCTGATCGTGCTCGCCATCGATCTAGTTGCGCGCCGGGGGTATCGAAACGCGTACGATCTGTCGCTCATTGAGGTGGGGCAGGTGTACCAGCGTCTGGAAGACAATGCGCGACACCTTGGATTGAGGGTGTGCGCTATGGGGGCTGTCGCAGGCGCGGCGTCCCTTCACGACACGATGACAAGCCCCGTGCTCGGGGTGGTCATTGGGGTACCGGAGGAAAGCAAGAAATGATAGTTACGTATTTAGGGCACCAGGGTTGGGCATTCGACACTAGCGAAGGGGCTGTGTTCCTCGACCCGGTCTTCAGGAACATCGGAAATGCTGGTGTGCAGCTGCCTATCTGGCCGGACCGTGAGATCGACGTGGAGAAACTGCCCAAGATCGGTGGACTGATCCTGTCTCACGAACACTCCGACCATTTCGACATCGATACTCTCGAACGCTTGCCGTGGCGCGGCGTCGTCTACATCAGCGAGCGGAGCAGTCGCGCGATGTCGGAGCTTCTCACGGATCTCGGGTACGAAGTCGTCCGTGTTGGAGCATACGGAAACGTGCGTTATGGGGATGTCGAGTTCACTTTTCTCCCACTCGAATGGTCTTTGCTCGAACCGGACGCGTACGGGTACCTCGTGCGCGGAGACGACGGCACCAGCTTCTTCACCAGCGTCGACGGGATGCCGCACGCGGAGACCGTGAAGTGGCTGGAGGAGCACTGCCCGCACCGCAGCGTCGACAACTTCACGAACAACTACCTCGAGCCCCTCCCCGAACTCACCGGGTCCTTCGGCCATGACCTTTTCGCGACCGGAATGATGACGACGAACATGATTGCGGGTGTGCAAGAACTGCAGCCGACGCGTGTTGTGATGTCCGGTCAGGGTTGGTCCTATCCGCCAAAGTACTCCGAGCTGAACCACCGTTTCTTCAACGTGACCCACGAAACGATGTTGCCGATCCTGCAGCTCACTTACCCGCATATCTCGTGGGAGGCGCCGGAACCAGGAACATACATCGGTCTCGGTGGCGAAGAATCGGACGGGCAGTTAGCCCCGTACGTCAAGTCGCGCGTTACGACCGAGCGCGACTATCGCGGCTACACCGATGCGCTGTCCGGCGAGCCGTGGTCCCGTGTGCGCGCCCTGCCAGAGAGTCGCCTGAACGCGGTGACTCGTTTCATCCAGGAGGACTTCGGCCGACTGATCGACGCGTACGGACATCGACTCGTGCAGCGCCTGTACAAACTGTCGCTGAAGCCCGGGAATCGGTTGTCTCCGACCATTGCTCTGCGAGTCCTGAACGGTGACGACGCGCTCCACTTCGTCCTAGACCAGGGATGGCTTTCCTTCCGGCGCGTCGGAGGAGAGATCGACATCCGACGCGAGGTGGCCGCTGGCGTGGAGGTGTGGGCCTCGGATCTCGAACTTCTCATAGAAGGTAGAGAGGAGCCGTACTTGGTTTACGAGACAGCAGTTCGTCGTTGGTGCAACGACGCCTCTCTCGTCCCGTCCTCGGTCCACGTCCATGTGTTCCTCCCGTTCGGCCCTCGCAACCAGCCGGAGAAGTATCTGGCGGGATACCGTGAACGGCTGGAGGCCGTGCGCGACGACGCAACCGTATCTTCGGGCGCGCGCTCATGAAGACAACTCTGCCGCTGATCGAGCAGCCCGCCTTCAAAGTCGTGTTGCCGGATACCGCCCAGCTAGCCGAAGGAGTGCAGGTCGATCTGATGCCTGGGGGTATCCGCCTTCACAAGCATGCGCTTCGGCTTGATCTGGCGGTGCCCGAAGCGGCTACGGAAGCGGTGGTCCACCGGCTACGTACCGGCTGGCCCACTGCCGGGCTTTCTGCCACCTGGAAACAGCTGCTCGAGAAGTTGCTTGCATCAGGAATGATCCGGTCGGCGGAAGCGGCCGACCCAAGGAAGGTGCCTGCGGCCGACGCCATCGCGCGGATCGTCGACGCCATTGAAGGCGCTGCGGGTCGAGCCCTCACGGCGGAACATCCGATGAACGCGTTCATCACGGGCGCTCTTTCTCAGAGCATCGCGCGGCAGTGGATCATCGAGAACTTTCACTTCACCGCCGCGGCCGACTATCACGTCCCTCCCGTCCTAGAGCACGACATGTCGAGCGAGGAAAGAGAGATGTGGGAGCGCTTTCTCAGAGACGAGTCCTGGCACTGGCGAATCTATAGGCCTGTTCTCGCCCAGTTCGACCTGAGCTTCGAGGAGGTCCGTGCGTTTCCGCCGATGGCGGGAACAACTGCTTTCATCGAGGCGCTGCACGACGCGGCGGTGGCCGGGCCTGTGCAGTACGCGGCCGCGATGATGTTCGTCGAGCGTCCGCCGATGGTGTGGGAGGCCCAGGACGATCCGCTGTTCGGTGCGCTCCTGCGGGACTATGGGCTGCACGACGAGTCCGTGCGACCTTTGTGGTGGCACACGACCGAGAACCTGCACGGTGGTCATTCCGCGCTCGGGGCGGTCGTCATCACGAACCGATTGGCGCTTACGCCCGAGCTCGTGTCGGATGCCGCGCACCATGCGGAGCGCGTTGTGGAGGCCGTGGCCGAATGGCAGCGAGAGATGCTGTCGCCGGCTGGGTCCGCGGTAGAGGCGGCAGAGTGATCGTTCCGATTCATGTCGTGCCGGCTGCGCTCGAGAGCTACCGGTCGTGGTCTGGGATCCCCTTGGTCACAAGCGGGCGTGGAATGTCGTGGGCCGCTGGGCGAGGACGCTCGGTTCGGGAGCGCGCTCAAAGCGCGCGGGGTGAGGCTGTTGAGAGACAAACGATCCTGAGTCGCGCCTCGGGTGTGATGGCGGCTCAAACCCAATTGTGTGGGCCGGTACTGGAGCCGCGCGCACTCGGCGTTGACTTGCCCGGCGAAAGACCTGATGGGGTGCTTCCCGTTACGGCTGAGCTTCCCGTCCGGTGGGAAAAATACACGAGTGTGAACGAAGCCGAGCCGGTGTGGGTTCACGAGCCGCTATCGAACGAGGATCGTTTTTACGACCTCACGAGCAACGGCACCGCTGTCCACCGTTCCGCAGAACTTGCCCTGCGGTCCGCGACACTCGAGCTCATCGAACGAGACGCCTTCATGGCCTGGTGGTACGGAGTGAGCAGCGCGCGCCCGCTCGCGGTGTTAACGACGACGCTCACCGCCGGTTACAACATGACTGGTGTCGGCGTCGGCGACTATGAAACGGTCGTCCTCGAGTCTCGCCCCGGGTACTTCGTCCTCATGTGCGTTGTGTATGTCGGCGGCCGCGATTCGCCCGAAGGAGTAGTCGTGGGAGCAGCCGCTGGCTTCGAAGACGAGGGCGTCGAACTCCCGATGAAGCGGGCCTTCGACGAATGCGTTCAAGCAATCGACGTCATGCGCCTCAATGCCGCTGTGAACAGCGGAAGAATCGCAGGCCCGCTCGGCGAGTACTACACCGATCCTCATCGAGCGGTCGCGGTTCGTGAGCATGTCGAGAGGTCGCTAAGTCAGCCGAGGACGGCACTCCTCGAAGAGCCGTTGAGCATCTATTCGCGTTGCGCGCCGAGTGCCGTCGACGGGTACTGGTTTGCGCGTGTCGTGGCTCCGGAAGCTGTACCGTTTGCTCTGCAGGGACACGGCCTCCGCCGGAATCATCCCTCCCTGCACGGTCAAGTTTTGCACACGCCCGACGGGCTCAAGCCGGAGGAGCACCCCCTTGGGTAGCGGCAACAGTGACCGTCTTTGGCGCGGTGGGTTTCGACAGCTCTTTGCCGCGCAGACTGTCTCCGCAGTGGGCGACCGACTGAGCTTCGTGGTCCTCCCATTCTTGATCCTCGGGGACGGAGGAGATGCGGGAGCGGTCGCCATTGTTCTAGGCGCGCGAGCCGTAGGCTTCTCCGTCAGCGTTCTTGCGGGCGGCGTGGTCGCGGATCGGATCGGCCCGAGAGTCACGCTCTTCATCAGTGACCTTGTTCGTGCCGCGAGTCAAGGTCTCGTCGTGCTTCTCTTCATGACCTCTGGTCCGACAGTGCTTGCCTTGGCAGCTCTCATGGTCGTCTACGGCCTTGCCGAGGGCGTCGCGGTGCCGTCTTCTCGAGCGTTGCTCCCTCGGCTCGTTCCAGACTCTGCTCTTGAGAAGGCGAACGGCTACATGTCTGCCGCTTATACGAGCGGACATCTGGCTGGGCCACTTCTGGCTGGACTGTTCGTGGCGATGAATCTCAGCGTTCTAGCCATCGGTATCGATGCCGTGTCTTTCGTCATCTCAGCAATCCTGATCTGGACCACCAAGCCCCGTTCCGCGGAACAAGAGGGGGAGGAGTCGGGCGGGGGAGTTCTCACACAGTTCACCCAAGGCTTCAAGGCATTGCTTGCTCGCCGGTGGCTCCTGTGGATGATTGCCGCCGGCGTCGTGCTTCATCTCACCGCACTCCCCGCCGTATACACACTTGGGCCTGTTTGGGCAGAGGACAACTTGGGTGGTGGTGCAGGCTGGGGAGTTCTTGTCTCGGCCTTCGGCGCTGGTGGAGTCCTCGGTGGACTCATCGCCACAAGATTGCGTCCAAAGAAACCAGCGATCTGGTACTTCGTCGGGCTAGTCGTTGTCTCGGCGCAACCGATCAACCTTGTGTCCGGAGCGCCGTTCTGGGTTATCGCAGTATTCCAAGCGCTCGCCGGAGGGGCGCTCGCGATCCTCGGAGTGATGGAAGACCTCAGCGCACAGAGAGGCATCCCGGGCCCGCTTCTCGCGAGGGTGGGGTCTTTCGCGATCTTCGCCTCCACGGTCGCGACACCGGTCGGGTACGCGTTGGTAGGTGGAGTATCCACGGTCGCGGGAGTCGTCTCGACTATGTATGTACTTGGCGGAGTGTGCGTCGTGCTGGCTGCGTTGGGGGCACTGCTTCCGAGTGTGCGCGGATTCGCCCCTAGCGCGCCGAACAGCGGCGCGCCGAAGCTGGACGATGACAATGCCGGAGCGGGCACAAGACTATGACGAGCTGCTGCGACGCTGGAACATTAGAGCTCGACGCCGTGTTCTTGTCGCGGCGGTCCACGCCGTGGAGCTTTCTTGCACGGAAGCACAGCGGCGAGTGGATCAAAGTGAGTGCTTCGCCAGTGAAAGGAACAACAGAGGCGGCAGTCCTACGTGCGCTCGGACAGCGTTACGGAGGCAACGTGCCACGCGTTCTGGGCGCCTGCGAAAGTTGCGGGGCCATCGAGATGGCTGATGTCGGCATCGCTGCTGTTGCACCTGACTTCGAACACGCATCGATGCTCTGCGCCGAGATGTGCCGTTTCCTTCTCGGGTCCGCGGCTTTTGGTGCGTTGCCCCTTGTATCACCGGAGTCGCTCGCTCAAGCGCTGTCATCAATCGCGCGAACCGACAGCCGCCTCGTCGAAGCTGCAGCACGAGTCAAAGGGATAGCTGAAGCCTCGAGCATCGAGGATTGGACGACCGAAGTGATCCACGGAGATTTCCATCGGGGAAACGTGCATCGGTCGTTGGCGGGTGAGATCGTGATCCTCGATTGGAGCGATAGCGCTCGAATGTTGGTCCCGCCCCGCAGCTCCGCGACTTTCGGGCTGACATGCCAACTCATGCTGCAAGCGAAGGGACTGTGCGACCTGTTTGAAGCAACTGATGTCGAGCTCGCGCGCCTCCACGACCCGCAACATCTCGAGCTGTTGAAACACAGCGCGACTCAGGCAGTCACGACCACTCTGGTGCGGCTGGGCGCTTCGGATCCCGTCCCGTCTACGGTGGTGCGATAGGCGACCACGGCACGGCAGCTATCTCGCGCTGAGCGACCCGCACGGGGTTGGAGGCACCGTCTCTGATCGGAGAAGCTAAACCATCGACTTCCTTCGCCTCCTACGTCGCCAGAACGACCTTTCACGCGGGGAGCACGGTGAACCGCATGTTGAGACGGGAAGCTGAGGGGGTGGGCTCTATTACCGGTTGGGGCGGGTCTTCCAAACTGCGTTGGGATCCCCATGTATCCGTGGATGACGCTCGTTCAACGCCCCCGACCGTAGCCGGGGGCGTCGAGCATCAGATTGGGAGTCCGTAGCGGGCCCGGCGACCGGCGGGCATGCCGCGGCCCTTCTTCTTCGTGCGCGTCACTGGTGTGGTGCGGGCGCTTGTGCCGTTTGCGAGGCTCGATGGCCGGCAGGTTCTCGTCGTAGTCGTCCGCGAGCCACTTATAGATGACGCGGCCGTTCTGTGCGTGACCCCCCTGACCACCTGTGGACAGCACGAGCTCTTTCCCTCCGGACTCGTCCTGCCCACAAGGTGGACTGCGGACCACCGACCAATCTGCGCCTTCGACTACAAAGACCGCCCATTCGCGAAGAACTACAACTGGACCTGGTACGCCTCGGTCAACACCGGATCCGGGCTGGTCGGCATGTCGAGCAGCCTCGGTGTGTACGCGGACTGCAACGACCTCTCCGACGACTGCAACCGAAGCTCCATGGCAATCGGGATCAAGGAGCCCCAGAAGATCCCGAGCTACCCCAACGGTCAGCAGGAAGTGCTGTTCTCGATCACAGCCGGCCGCGGCCTGGATAATACAGGAGGAGTCTCCGGCACTGGCCAGTCGATCAACAAGTCCTGGTGCAACGATGTCCCGCTGATGGCTCTCACGGATTGCATGGGAGTCGCTGCGGGAACGGACGGTGAGCGGATCACTCTGAACGCCTCACGGGGCTTCATCGCACCCAACAAATGCTGGCAGTCTGCGAACCGCGGGCAGGACGCACCCATCACCTACTGCTAGGAGACAGCGAATGGTTCAGTCCTCGTCATCACGCGCTACGGGATGGGGAATCCTCGCGTTGAGCGTGATCGGGATGGTGCTCGTGTGGATCGCATTCGCGGGGCAGTACGTCGACTCCCGTGAAATCGAGAGCCAGTGCCCAACAGACGTCCCGGCTGGAGCAATCGTCACTGAAGACGCGACGGCCTACGCGTCTCAACGCACCTTCATCCCCGCGGGACGACTGTGCACGTACCCCACAGAAGACGGGGGCACCGTTTCTGTTCAGACCGGATGGCCGTCGACTATCGGACCCTTCATCGGCTCAGCGCTCGGGGCCGTGGCACTTGCCCTGTCATGGGGGCTGTGGCGCAGAACAACCGCGATGCAGCAGGTTCTCATCCACGCCGTGGTTCTCGCGCTCGGACTCGGGTGGGTATCGATGGCCAACTTTGCAGCGCTCGGCTAGCTGAAATCCGCGACCTTGTAGCGGGTCCTCTTCCGTCGGTAACGGGGGAAGGGGACCCACTACACGCTGAATAGCCGGTCCGCGAGGAGAAACGTGCTCACCGAGATGCGAGACCGATGCCTTGTTCGGCGCGGCGGGTATCTCAGACGATGACACTTCGCCTTCGGCGATAGTGGCGTAAACATGGTCCTTCGCCTCGAGGGGATCCTCCGGCGTTGACAGCACGGTACTGACCGCCTACGTGATGGAGACGGCGGCAACAGCCATCGCAGCCATCGCAGCTATCGCTGCGCCGACCGCGACGGCGGTTCGTCGGTTGCCACTTTGCTCACTGTGTCCCCAGGTTTCTTGACGGGGATGCACGACTCTGAGTTCGGATGTGTACCGCGCTACGGCTTTTCGCAAGTGCGAAACAGTGCACCCTTATCGATCGATCTGCAGCCACACAGTACCTTTATAGGTAACGTTGTGTCGGCTCTCAGTTTTCCTCTAGTGGTGTACCGCATGGGTACTCACCTGTGCGGTACACATTAGGGGGGCTTTTGTCTCAATCGAAGAGCATCAAATCTAGGAAGTCATTGCGACAGAAGATCGGTGCGGGAGTGGCAGCTGTCGCGCTTTCGGCTGGAATCATCGGTGGCACGGCGGCTCCTGCCAACGCCATCGACGGCGTGTACTACCTTCACTCCAGCTGGGTCGAAGCGGTAGCGGAGATGAACTCGTTCACGAACTACGGCACGTGGAGGGCGTACGCTCAGCTGGGTGGCACGGTGAAATGGGGAGCTTCCTCTACCACCCACACTGCTGCTATCGTGCAGGGCTTCAACACCACACATCAAGCACGTCTGTACTTGAATGGTGGCATCTGGAAGTCCGCACAGTCATAGCGACACTCTCCACGAAGATCGCCCGCTAGCGAAGAGGACTTATGGGATTTGAGATGACGAAGAGGGTATTTGGGGTCTCGAGCCTTATCGTCCTTGCGCTTCTTGCGACGGGGTGCAGTGCCTCGGGCAGCGACGACACGGACTCAGGGAAGATCGCGAGTTCGATGTCGGTGCTGTTCGAGGAGGCGCTCGCTGGAGAAGTCAACGACTTCGAGCGTGCAGTGCTGGAACGCGGGGTGGAGGACGGGCGGATCGGCCAGTCTGACTACGCCGAAGCGACGACGATGTATGCGACGTGTATGTCAGGGGCCGGATACGCACTCGAGCGAACGGACCACCTGAATGGCCTCATCGAGTTCCAGCCGCCAGCGTTGACCGCTTCGCAGGAGGTTGACGACTTGATGGCAATGGACTACGAATGCATGAGTACAACCGGCGGGAACGTCATCCGCCTGTACGAGCTGCAACAGGGCAACCCAAGCCTGCTGCGCGACACCGCGACGGTGGCTGCGGAGTGTCTCGCGGCGTCCGGAGTGGTGCCTCCCGATTTCGACAAAGAAGACTATCGGCAGGCATTCTCGTCTGATGGCAAGCTGTCCGAGCTGTCCTTTGACGTAACAGATCCCCGGGTCGGATCGTGCCTCTATGGGATCGGCGTCACTGTCGGAATCGACGAATGAGGTCGAGATGGCTTCCGCGGTCCATCGCTTTCCTCGTTGGTCTGGGAATGGCAGTGGGCGTGCTCGCGACATACGTGATGCTGCCGGCGCCCACCTCCGACTTGTCAGCTCCGAGGCCCGTAACCACATTCCCGGTGACGTCAACATCCTTCGCTGACCCGAGGACGGTCGCGTTGCGACCGTCTTTCAGCGCGCAGGCCCAGCTCTCCCTCGGGAGGAGCGGTGTCATAACGGAGTCGTCTTGCACCCCCGGCGTCCCCTTCGGCAGCGGAACGACGGTGGCCAGAGTAGACAGCAACCCAGTGATTGCTCTCGCGACGTCAGTCCCCTTCTACCGCGATCTCGTTCCGGGGACCGAAGGCGCCGATGTGAATGCGCTGCGAGCAGCGTTACGTGCACTGGGTTACACGATTGATGCGGAGGGTGCCTACCGTGGCGCGGTCATCGACTCGCTTGCGGACCTTCAGAAACGCAACGGCGTGAATCCCGCCGACGGAGCATTCCGGCTCGCGGACTTCGTGTGGATCCCGGCGAGCGGCGGTGCCCCTTCGGAATGCGAGGTGTCTGTGGGGGAGCAGTATTCCCAAGGTTCACCTTTCGCGGTGGTGCCTGGCTCATTGCGCTCCCTCCAACTCGTACCCTCGACCTCGGCGCCGGTGCCAGGACCTCGCGCTGCCCGTGTCGCAGGTGTTGATGTGGATCTTCCAGAGAGCGGCGTGATCTCCGATCCAGAGGCCGTCGCGCGGGTTGCATCGTCCCCGGAGTTTGCAGAGGCGCTCGATTCGGAGACAATCGCGGCATCGACAGAGTTGAAGGATGCGCGTCAGGCCGTAGCGGTTCCACCCGCTGCAATCTTCGGAATTCAAGACGCTGCAGCATGCGTGCAAGACGACAACGGCGAGGCCCATGTGGTGTCGCTTCTTTCTTCGAGCCTCGGAAGAACGCTCGTAACCTTCCCAGAGGGTGTTGACGTGCCGCGTGCTGTGCGCCTCAGTGACGCAATCGACGTCACCACGTGTACGCCATGATGACCCCGAACATCGAATCGTCGCTCACGCTCGACGGTGTTGCGCACTCCTGGGACGGGTCGGAGTTTCTCTTTTCCGGTCTGACTCAAACCCTGCATCGAAGCGAGTCGTGGGCGCTCACAGGACCCTCCGGCTCTGGCAAGTCCACTCTCCTTTCGATACTCGCCGGCTGGGAGCGGCCGACACTGGGAGAGATTCAGCGACGCGACTTGAGGCGTGTGCACTGGGTGTTCCAGAACCCCCACGGACAACCGCAGCGAACAGCACTGGATCATGTCGCTTATCCGCTCTTGGCCCGTGGAAGCTCGCGTAGGCCTGCAGGCGCCGAGGCCCTTGAGATCCTTGACATGTTCCGTCTGGGCGGGCGGGCCGGGGCACTGTTCGGGGAGCTGTCCGGAGGGGAGTCTCAACGACTCATGCTCGCGCGCGCGGTGGCGGCGAAGCCAGACCTCTTGCTCGTCGACGAACCGACGGCACAGCTGGATCGAGCGTCCGCGTCTGCTGTCAATGCGGTCCTGGGAAACCTTGCCGCAAGTGGCGCCCTCGTGGTCGTTGCCAGTCACGACCAGGACACAATCGCAGCCTGTGATTTCAGAATGGATCTCGCGTCGAGCGCCTCCATCACCTCGGAGGTGCCCGGATTAGGGCGTCAGCAATCGCGAGTGAGGCCTGGCGGAACTTCACCAGCGGCACAACGCGAGGAGGGCTCCTGGCGCTGTGCGCTGCGTTGCTGGCGACGCTGCTTCTGGCGGCTGACACCCTGTCCATAGCCCAAATCGAAGATCGAGCCCAGGCCTTCAGAGCGAGCTCTGGGTCGGTCCGAATCCTCGCTGCTGAGGGGGCAATCGACCCCGTGTCGTGCGAGAAGCTGGACGGCCTTCCCGGGATTGAGGCATCCGGATCTCTGCTCCGCGCAGATCCCTATCGTGTCGCCGCGCTGCCCGGAACCGAGATTCCGGCGTATGAGGTGAGCGCTGGGTTCGTTGACTTATTGGGCGTGCACCCCATGCCGGACTCGGGGTTCTATCTCGCCAGCACCTTGGCGAATCGTTGGGAGATCAAGGCTGGAGCCGTCCTCCAGACGGATCTGGGTGAGGCGCCGGTTCTCCAGGTGTTCAACCAGTCCGAGGAGGACGGTCGCGATCCTCGGCTGAACAACGCGTTGCTGACCATCGGCGCGCCCGAGCGGGCCTCCGAATGCTGGGTCGATATCTGGCCATACACGACGTCTCTCGACCACCTGCTTTTCAGCGCCCTAATATCTGATGAGGCCGGAGCGGAAAGCGCACAGATCGTCGCCGCTAACCCGACGGCGGGGGAGTCAGCTGATTTCCACGAGCAATTCTCGAACCGGATTACGATTCACTCCTATCCTGCGATAGTGGTCTTGTTCGGAATTCTCGGGTTCGCCGGGATGCTTCGTCGGCGCTTAGAGATCGCGAGCAACCTCCATTCCGGCGCCGGTCGCGGTGCCGTCACAGCGACGGCCGTGGTCGAGACGATCCTGTGGGCCACTGTCGGGGCCGTGTTGAGCGCAAGTATCTCGGTGTGGGTAGGACAGGCTGTCGGAGTTTCCGTGGGGGCGTCCACCTTTCTTGTGCTCGCCGTCGCAGTCGGGATCGCAGCACTGGGAGCATCGGTGCCACCCTTGTGGATCGGGGAGGAACGCCTGTTCCGCGACTTCAAGAATCGAACATGATGAGCGCTCCCGGCGCCGTGGATGTGCCGTGACTCGGACGCAATGCGGCGCGCATCTCCCCAAAGCGCGAATCCTCCGCTCCGTCGGCCTTCCCCCGCTGCGTGATGAGATCGCACCCACCTCGAAGGACGCGGAGCGCTCCGCTCATGAATGACTTCTGCGAGGGCCGCACTTGTCGACCCCGCGCGCGCTCTGGGGAATGCTCGGCTCAGCGAGCGCGGGTGGCCTTGCTTGCCGCGTATGCAGCGCGAACTTCGCTTGGCACTCGGCCGTATCCGCTGACTGCGATTCCTTGTGCGCGCGCCCATTCACGGATCTCGGCAAGCTCGTTCGTGGACTTGCGCCGCCGGGGTGCGGTGGATGAGACGCTTTCGCTAGATGATCGAGCGACCTCGACGAAGGGCGCGACTGCTGCTTCCAGCTTAGCGAGGTTGGCGGCGCTCAGATCGAGTTCGAACTGCCTGCCTTGAAGAGCGAACTGGACCGTCCCGCCTCCCTGTTCGCCATCGATGGGCTCCCCGTCCAGGTCATCGATGAGCTCAACGATAACTCTCTTCGACATGGTTTTCTCCCTCAGCGCGATTTGAATTGTGCCTATTCAGGATAACTTTCTTTTCAAAGAAAACGTGTCTCCAGCAGGCTCATTGAAAAGCAATGTGCACGACTTGATTTCGTTCTTGGTGAAGTAACTGAAGGAGCGGGCCCCGAGGCGCGGATCAGATACCGCTCAGCGCGGAACGTCTCCACTCGGCAAAGGGACAAGAGTGCCCTCCCGTCGCGCCCGTCCGTGATGTGCCCGGATCAGTCTGTGATCCAGCCGGTTGGCACTCGTCCGCGTCTGTGTGTAAACAATGTGAGCGCCCGGATTAGGATGGGTACGGTGAGAGGGTCCCGTGAGTCGAGGAGGTTCGATGGCCACGCAGAGGATGCCGCGGCTGAAGCAGCAGCGCTCGATTGACACTCGCGAAGCGATCCTGTCTGGTGCAGCGAGAGTGTTCGCTCGCGTCACGTACGCCGAGTCGCGTTACAGGGATGTTGCGCTTGAGTCTGGAGCGAGCGAAGGTGCGTTGTACTTTCACTTCCGAAGCAAAGCCGACCTGGCAAGGGCCGTCCTGGCCGAGCAGCAAGAGAGAATGACCGCGGTCCTAGTGGAGACTGAGGCCGAGCCCGGAACGGGGCTGGACATCCTGCTCCGGCTCATGGTCAATCTCGGAAACCTCATTGCCCGCGACGAGATCGTGCAAGCAGGTATTCGGCTCGCCGGGCAGCCGTCGACTGAGGTCACCGCGGAAGTGAGTGAACCGTATGTGGAATGGGTGCGCATCGCTAGGGCGCTGATTGCTCGAGGAGTCGAAGACCAGTCCATCCGGAGCGACGTCGATGTCGACGTGTACGCCGAGTTCTTTAATGCGGTGTTCGTTGGTTCGCAAGTGCTATCGGGTCTAGAAGACCACTGGGCTTCCCTGCCTTCCAGGATCAAGCGACTTGCTCCCGCACTTGAAGCGGTCCTTTCCGCGTGAGCGCCTAACTGGCGATGCCCACCGGAAGCACCGAGCTCCTCTCCCCGGACAACGACACGGGACGCGGAAAATTCTCTGCAGGTCCAGTCCGAGCTGAAGAGATTCATAAGTCGAGGCCGGCGAACGTGTGGATCCACCGCACGGTCGCTGAGACTGCTCACTCCCTGACCGCGCACTTCGATCTTCCCGACGCGAGCAGTAGTCCTCGTTTTGTCGACTTCGTTGAGGTGCAACGTCAGATTGGGATCCTCCAAGCTCATTGCCAGCTCGGCGTGCCGGAGCGTGATGTGTTCATCCTCGACAAAATCTCCCTGCGATTGGTCGCGCCAACCGCCCCGGGGGATGCGTCGAGTGCTCGCGGCATCATTCGTGCGCATCTTGTGGCCACAGGTGGGGGCGGCCGTTCGCGCTCTCTCACCCAATACTTCTCGCTAGAGGGGGCTACGGGGCTGATTGCGGTGGGTAAGGCTGCATCGTCTCTTCTGCCTCGCACGGTATATGAGCGAATCCGGCGGCAGTCTCCCACGTCAACGAACGGAATCTCATTGAGATCGAACTACACCTATTCCGAACCGATCCGTATCGACCCGGACGACCCCCTTGTCTCCGACCATCCATCAGATCACCTCACTGCTATCCAGACCATCGCGGACGTGGAGAGGGTCGCCCTTCGACAGACGCCCTCCACGAACGTCCGCTCGTTGAAGCTCACCTTCCAGCGCTACGCGGAGCTGGAACCGAGTCCCACCTTGCGACTCAAAGTGTCCGGCACCGGCAGGCTCGTTGCCGAGGTGACACAGCACGATATCCGTCGGATCAAGATCACCGGTTCGGTAACGAGCTGAAAGGTAGTTCATGACGCACAAGCTCGCAGTAGTGACGGGAGCCTCCGGGGGCATCGGCGCAGCCATCGCCCGAGCTCTGAGCGCAGACGACTTCCACATCGTCGCGCAGTATCGGAGCAACGTAGAGGCAGCAACTTTGTTGCAGTCAACCATCCGAGCGTCGGGTGGCAGCTGCGACCTCGTGGAAGCTGACCTGTTGTCTATGGATGACATCCATAGGATGGTCGACGCGGTCAAGACGTGTGCCGCCGCTTCGAACATTCGAGTCGAAGCGTTGGTCAACAACGCAGCGAGGATGCTAGGGCCCTCTTTCCTCGAGGCAACTCCGGAGAGCTTTGACGAGTTCGTCGCCGTCAACACAAGAGCGCCATTCTTCTTGGGCCAGTTACTGTCCCGAGAGATGGTGAGCGGCGGCAGCATCGTGAACATCTCGTCGGCAAGCGCTCATATCGCCAGTGCGGGGGACATCGTGTACGCCATGACAAAATCCGCGGTCGAGTCCATCACCCGCAACATGGCGGAGGCTCTCGCCCCACAAGGGATCCGGGTGAACGCGGTCATGCCAGGGTTCACCGATAACGGACACTCTGCCTTCGCTGACGACCGAGCGGTCGCGTACATGAGCTCTCTGTCCATGCTCGGAGGAGTGTCGAGGCCCGACGCAATCGCCGATGCCGTCAGCTTCCTCGCATCAAACAGAGCCTCGCGCACGACGGGCGCGGTACTCGACGTCACCGGCGGCATGACGCTCCACCCCCGACCGCATCGACACGGCTCAGTCCGAGACTTGTTATAAGAAGCTCGTCGGGTCACTGCCCCGCTCGGATCCGTCGTTCAGGTGAACGGTGAGTGCGGAGAACGACCGACGCTATCGCTAGCTGGCCGACAGTCGCGACCATTCAACTATGCGGTATCGGCCGCTTCAGTCCGAAGGAGAATGCGGTCCTCGCGGGGAACGACTGTTTAGCGGATATCTACACACGAGCCCCTGACCGCGGTGGGCGAACATGTGGTGCACCACGTTCCCCACAAGGGAGACTTGACGGAGGAGGTATCCCGTGGTGTTTCGTGAAACCCTTATCGGTCCGCGGTGGTTGGCGGTCGCAGGAGTATCGACGCTGGTCTTCCTGGCCGTTATCACCGCGATCTCGACGCCGGTCGTGGTCGGCAACGTCGAGGAGATCGGCGGGTGGGTCATCGCGCTCCTCATCGCCGGGTTCATTCTGATCCTCGGTGCCGGACTGGTCGGCCTTGACAGGCGAATCAGGGTCTCGGTGAGTGCAACGCACATCGATGCGCATCTCTCACTGTTCCGTGTCATGCACATTCCCGTCACTGACGTTGACAAGGTCGAAGTCGCAGATGTGAGTCCTTCGCAGGCCGGTGGCCTGGGGTGGCGCATCGTCGGTTCGGACCGATTCGTCTTGTGGTCCTCTGGCTCCGCTGTGTGGCTGACGCTGACGAACGAGGGCTCGCGGGTTATCCGCAGCGACCGCTCTGAGGAACTCCGGGACGCTATCCAAAGCGTCTCTCAGGCATCGCCCGCTTGACCGATGGATTGGATCTGATGCCGCCGTAACCGGGACGACGCGCGCGAGCAGCCGCGGGGAGGCGTCAGTAACGCAATGCCCAGGCATCATGCTCGGCATCGCGCAGCACCTCGTCTAGGGCGTGTCTGACAATGAGCGAGCCGTAGCCGATGTCCATCTTCAGGGGGATGTTCGCGTGACCTGTGTGGTGCCGTTGGCCTGTGGATTCGATGCTTCGAGCTACAGATTTCGAGACAGATGTGTTCATCGCTGAGAGTGGCGACAGCAGATGGATGACCCGACGCGATCCCGGTGTGCATGGGGTTTTCGATAGCGCGGATCGCGAGCGAGGGTGCGATCTCGAACACCCGCAACGGCGAGATCAACGTCGCCGTAGGAGCGGTGTCCGACAAGTCGCTCACGATGATTCGAGCGAGCTCAACGTCGTCACCGCCCGCCCTGGCGACGCTTCATGGCTCATGGAGCTCCGGTAGCCTCCCGGAAGACCTTTCCCTGTCGTTGCGTGTCAACTCGGGCGGGGGCGACCACCCACTGAGCAATGCGTGTATGTCCAGCAGGCTGACCGTCGCCTGCTGGACGCACACGAAGAAGGATCGACGTGGAAGTACAACGAAAAGGCCGATACGACCGAAACGCTTTCGCAAGCTGCCTTCTCGCGCTGGGGGCGGTGCTCACGAGCGGGTGGTGGCTATCAGGCACCCTTCTGGCGTGCGCGGCGATCGGGTTCGCCCTCGCGTCGAGGAAGGCGCTCAAAGCGGACGATTCGCTGCGGGGTACTGGTTTCTCGCTTGCCGGGTTCGTCGTAGCGGTCGGAGTGCTGCTGTTCGCGACGGTGGGCCTGTCGCTCTTGTCGCTGTTGCTCTTCACCATTGCCCCGCCCCCGCAATGACCGTTCTTGCAGAGCACTGCATGTTCGCAGATCTCACTGCGGGCTGACACGCCGGCTCTGCCACTCGGGGAAAAGCACAGGAAGGCGTCTCGACACCATTTCTCGCCCCTGTGCAGATACCTCTGGACAGCCATGGAGCCCAGGCGCATACTCGTATTCACAGACATGGATCTAGCGAAGGAGCATCCCATGAGCGAGTCGACGGAACCCGCGGAACTGTTCGACTCCGCCGCAGGGCCCACCGGCGCATCGATCACCGACTGGACCGATCTCGGTCGGGAGATGTGGTCCTATCTCACGGGTCGCGGCGCGGCAGTGAACTACACGTTCGACGACATGACCGTCGAGGTGCCCCGCGACATCGGGCCGGATGCCCCGCGGGCGACCTGGAAGTTCAACGGAACTCTGCGCGTGACGACCAGTGACAGCGCCTCCGGCGACTCGGGCTCGGCCTGAGGGACACCGATTCCGATGCTCCGTCTCGATATCGACCTCACCGTGGAGCAGTCCAGCCCTGACGGCGGTGATCCGGTGCGATTCACCGTCCGAGCCGCGGGCCGAGAGGTCGTCGTCACCTTCGAGTCGACTCCCCGTTTCGCCGGGGTGAGCCGCCGCGACCTGACTCAGCTCGGCCCTCTGGCCGACGGGCTCGCGCGGCGCGGGATCACCGTGCGCGTCGAAGGACCGCGGGGGACTCTCGTTCAGCTCGGCGACGTGAAGTCCGGGCCCGTCGGGCGGGCGATCGCCGGGTCTTCCCACATCAAACTCGGACACCTCGCCACGTTGCTGTCCGAGGCGCAGCATCGCGAACGCGGAGATGTCTTCCGTCTGCCGTCACCTCCCTCGACGCTGTTCCCGCTCGTCCCGACCGTGTCCCGGGGCGTTCGTCGACGGGTCACGACCACTCACTATCTCCCTGGGTCCGGCCGACCCCGATTGATCTTCGCGGTCGGCTCCGGCGACTGGAACCTCAGCAGGCCACGAGAGTTCGACCTTCTTCCCGGAACCACCGTGATCGGGTCCGGGCCTGACGCCGATCTACGTCTGGAAGGGCTGGAAGCCCGTCACGCCGAGGTCCGGCACAACGATGACGACGAATACGTGCTCTACTCCTATGCGCCGACCGGCGGCGGCCGGCCGAATCTCCCGCACAGCAAGGATGACGCCAGGATCCTGCGGACCGGGTCTCGCATCGAGATCGGTACGTGGCGGATGGCGTACTACCGAGAGGAGTTCGCGGACCACGGGCGCCCCTTCGGAGGAAGACAGGGCGGAGAGTACGCGTTCCAGAAGCAGCAGCCTGTGCGGCCCTACGGGTCCGGAGAGCTCGGCTGAGTCGGGCTGAGCGAGCCGTTCCGGTCGCGACACAGCCCGACGACGACGCTGCTGGCGGTCATCGGGATGCTCGAGATTCGGCGTGCGCTGGGTGAGTGGGCGGCTACAGTCTGAAGCGAGTCGTCCAGAAGAGAGGCATGCCGATGAGTGATCACGCGAGGTTCGCGCAGCTGGAGGCGGAGCACGGCGACCTCGTGCTGCGCCGGTTCGATCGCCGGGACGCCTGGCAGCTCGGGCGCTCGATCGCGGAGAGAGCTCTGACCGACGGCCTGCCCGTCGCCGTCGATGTGCGCACGGCATCCGGCATCCTCTTCCACGCCTCCCTGCCCGGTGCGACCGGCGACAACGACGTCTGGGCGGCGAAGAAGTCAGCGACGGCACTGCGGTTCGAGACCAGCACCGCTCTGCTCGAGGCACGCATCGAGAACGGCGGCCGCGACATGTACGAGCCCGGCTGGCTGGATCCTGCGACCTACGCGGTCGCGGGCGGCGCGGTTCCTCTTCGCGTGGACGGGGTCGGGCTCGTCGCCGTCGCCACGGTGTCGGGTCTTCCTTCCGCCGATGACCACGATCTGGTGGTGGCCGGCATCCGGGGCCTGGGGCTGCTCATCGGCTGACGCGCAGAAAGCCCCGGCACGCGGGAGGGCGTCCGGGGCTTCCGTGTCGTCTCTGAGACGGGACGAGTGCGTGTCAGTAGTCGGGATGCAGGCGCAGGCGCGACGCGATCTGCGCCGCCTGCTCGGCCGGCGTGAGCGCGATGTCGATCGTGATCGACTTCTCGTCGTCGCCCAGTGCCTCCAGCGTCGCGAACTGTGAATCGAGCAGGGTCGCGGGCATGAAATGCCCCTGGCGGCGCAGCATCCGCTCGAGGATCAGCTCGCGGTCGCCGGCGAAGTGCACGAAGGTGACGTTCTCGCGCCGGAGGACGTCGCGGTAGCTGCGCTTGAGAGCGGAGCAGGTCACGATGCCGGGCTCGCCGGCCGCGATGCGCTCGTCGATCCACTCGGCGATGCGATCGAGCCACGGCCACCGGTCGTCGTCGTTGAGGGCATGGCCGGCCGCCATCTTGGCGACGTTGGCCTCGGGGTGCAGGTCGTCGCCCTCTTCGAAGGCCCAGCCGAGGCGGCCGGCGAGCATCGCGGCGACCGTGGACTTGCCGGTGCTGGCGACGCCCATGAAGACGAGGACGGGTGCGTTGACGGTCATCATGGCGCGCTCAGACGAAGATGCTCAGGACGAGGACGCCGCCGAGGCCGGTGACCGAGATGAGGCACTCGAGCACCGTCCACGATTTGAGCGTCTGCGGGATGCTGAGGCCGAAATACTCCTTGATGAGCCAGAAGCCCGCATCGTTGACGTGGGAGAGGAACACCGAGCCCGAGCCGATCGCGAGCACGAGCAGCGCGACCATCGGGGAGTCGAGCGTCTCGGTGAGCGGCTGCAAGATGCCGGCCGCCGTGATGGTGGCGACGGTCGCGGAGCCGGTGGCGATGCGGATGACCACGGCGACGAGCCACGCGAGCACGAGCACCGAGACCGAGGACCCCGAGACGAACTCGGCGATCACGTTGCCGATACCCGTGTCGACGAGCACCTGCTTGAACCCGCCACCCGCGCCGACGATGAGCAGGATGCCGGCGATCGGGCCCAGCGACGAACCGACGATGTCATTGATCTTCGCGCGGTCGAAGCCGGCTCCACGGCCGAGGATGAAGAAGCCGGCGAGCACCGCGATCAGCAGGGCGATGACGGGGGTGCCGAGGAAGTCGAGCGCGATCTTCCATGGCGCGTCGGAGCCTGCGGCCGAGATGTCGGCGACGGCCTTCGCGAGCATGAGGAACACAGGCAGCAGGATGCTGAACAGGGTCGCGCCGAACGACGGGCGGCGACGCTGCGTCTCGCCCTCGTCCTCTTCGGTGACGAAGAGCTCGGGCACGGGCACGTCGACCCAGCGAGCGGCGAAGCGGGCGAACAGCGGTCCGGAGATGATGACGGCCGGGATCGCCACGATCACGCCGAACGCGAGCGTCAGGCCGAGGTTGGCGCCGAGCGCGTCGATGGCCGCGAGCGGGCCGGGGTGCGGGGGCACCAGCCCGTGCATGGCCGAGAGGCCCGCAAGCGTCGGGATGGCGATGCGCATGAGCGACTGGCCGGAGCGGCGGGCGACCAGGATGATCACCGGCACGAGCAGCACGAGGCCGACCTCGAAGAACATCGGCAGGCCGATCACCGCGCCGATGAGGCCCATGACCCAGGGGAGCGAGCGGGCGCTCGCACGGCTGACGAGCGTGTCGACGATGCGGTCTGCTCCGCCGGAGTCCGCGAGCAGCTTTCCGTAGATCGCGCCGAGCGCGATCAGGATGCCGACGCCGCCCATCGTCGTGCCGAAGCCCGCCGAGAAGCTGGTGACCGAGGCAGCGATGTCCATTCCGGCGATCGCGCCGGTGGCGAGCGCGCCGATGGTGAGCGAGAGGAACGGATGCAGCTTCACCCAGGTGATCAGGACGATGATGATGGCGATGCCGAGGACGGCCGCCGTGATCAGCTGCCCTGCGGGGCGATCCAGAGTCGGGGTGTCGGTGGCCGCCGTCGCGAGCGCGTGGGCCACCGGGGTGATGAGTGCCATGAGCTTCCTTGATCCGGGCGTGGTCTACGTCCTTATGTCGTACATAATAAGCACGCATACCACGTCATGCGCAACATATCAGCCACGATGCATCCACACGACGCAAGTGAAGCTTCGTGCGGTGCATACTCGAGGTATGACCGCCCCTGTCAGCCCCGTGCACGATGCACTCGTCTCGGAGCTCGGTCGCGCCATCGTCGACGGCCGTCACCCGCCGGGTTCCCGCATGCTCACGGTGGAGCTGGCGCAGGAGAGGGGAGTGTCGCGCTCGGCGGCGCGAGAGGCCGTGCGCGTTCTCGAATCCTTCGGGCTTGTCTGGGTGCGGCGCAAGTCCGGCGTCGAGGTGCGCCCCCGCGCGCAGTGGAACGTCTACGCCCCCGAGGTCATCGAATGGCGCCTCGCGGGTCCCGGTCGCGATGAGCAGCTCCGGGAGCTGAGCCAGCTGCGTTCCGTGATCGAACCGCTCGCGGCCCGACTCGCCGCGGAGGCGGCGAGCTCCGAGCAGAAGGTCGAGCTGGTCTCGCACGTCGTGGCGATGGCCCAGGAGGATCACGACGCCGATCATGAGCGTTACCTGTCGGCGGATGTCCGCTTTCACCGGCTCCTGCTCGAATCGTCCGGCAACAGCATGCTCGCCGCCCTCGGCGGGACGGTCGAGGCCGTGCTGCGGGGGAGGACCGCGCACGACCTGATGCCGCACGTGGCCGATCAGAACGCCGTGCAGTGGCATCGCGACGTCGCGTTCGCCGTGGCGAGCGGAGATGCGGATGCCGCCGCAGTGGCCATGCAAGACATCGTCTCCGAGGCCGACGCCTCGATGCAGCAGGCTGCGGGATAGCGGCGCGGAGTCCTCGGTCGTGCGGAGTTCCTAGACTGGACGGATGCGAGCGCTCACCGAGACCGACGTCCGTGCCGCCTTCGTCAATGCGGATGACGACGAGCTGCGGGTCATGGAGATGCCTCTCGATTTCGTTCTGATCGACTGGGACTACCTGGACTTCTTCGCCTGGCGCGATCCGAGTGCGGGACGCCGCGGCTACGTGCTGACGCAGCACGACGGGGTGGTCTCCGGGATCGTCCTGCGTGTGTCCGATCCCGCCAGGGCCCGCTCCGGCATGTGCAACATCTGCCACACGATGCAGCCGGGAAATCAGGTGGCTCTGTTCTCGGCCCGCCGAGCGGGCGAGGCGGGAGCACGCGGCGACTCGATCGGCACGTACATCTGCGCCGATCTCTCCTGCCACGAGAACGTGCGGCTCGCGCATCCGCTGGCACCGAATGAGATCCGAGCGGCAGGGCAGGTGGACTTCCGCCTCGACGGCACGCGACGACGCATGGAGGCCTTCGCCGAGCGCGTGCGGGAGCAGCGCTGATCGCGATTACCCTGGGGGCATACGTCCTGCGCTCGAAGGAGAAGCCATGAACGACGCCATCCTGTTCTCGGTCGACGAAGGGATGGCTCGGCTCACCCTGAACCGTCCGTCGCGCTTGAACGCCTTCAACTCCGACCTCGCGCACGCGTGGCGCGAGGCCACCACGGAGGCCACCACGAGGTCCGACGTCAAGGCGATCCTCATCGATGCCACGGGTCCCGCCTTCTGCGCGGGCGGTGACGTCATCGAGATGGCGACGAGCATGGGGTCGGGCGACGAGATCACGGCGCTCGCCGAGGTCATCAACACCGGCATCCGCGCGCTCACCGAGTCCGCTGTGCCGGTCGTCGCCGCCGCGCACGGCACGACGGCGGGCGGGGGTCTGGGCATCCTGCTCAGCAGCGACTACGCGATCGTGGGTGCGCGATCGCGCCTCGGCAGCCTCTATGCGAACATCGGCCTCACCCCCGACCTCTCGGTCTCGGCCCAGCTCGCCCGTGCGGTGGGGCAGCGGCGTGCGCTGCAGCTCGTGCTGCAGGACCGCCTGCTGACGGCTGAGGAGGCGGTGGAGTGGGGCCTGGTGGCCGAGCTCGTCGAGGGCGAGGATGCCGTGCAGGAGGCGGAGCAGGTGCGTGCGCGCGCGGAGGAGGTCGCACGATTCTGGTTGGCGGGCGCCGCTGACGCCTACGGCGATGCGAAGCGTCTGGTGCGCTCGCAGCCCGAACGCTCGTTCGTCGAGCAGCTGAGCGAGGAGGCGCGGTCCATCGGCGCCTCGATGAGCACGGCCGACGCCCAGGCCCGGATCACCGCCTTCGCCGCCGCCTCCACCCGCAGAGCAACCTGATCTACACCGCCTGACTATTCCGAGGATGCGTCCACGGATCGTGTCGACAACTCGGGTACCGTGCCGACGCGTGCAAGGATGAACGCAACCCCGCTCTACGAGAGGAACGCGATGTCGCAACCGGAGATCGCCCAGCAGCCCCCTGCACTGGTCGAGAAGAAGAACATGTCCCTCCTCATCCGTGGAGCGATCTGGATCGCCATCGGTGCACTGATCGCGGCAGCGCTCGTGTGCGTCGTGTGGGTGCTGATCGGAGACCAGGACGGTCTGATCGGACGGGCGTTCCTCACGATCCTCCTGCTCGCGGCGTTCGCCGGCATCGCCATCCTCGAAGCCGGACTCGCCCCGAACCGCCCGGACTGGCTCGCGTTGTCGAGCATGGTGACCTGGATCGTCGCGCTGCTCGTCGGCGCCGTCAAGATCTGGCTGCCCGAAGACGACCAGTTCTTCACCGGCGCCGAGCGGTTCTTCCAGCTTCTGCTCGTCATCGGCATCCTTCAGCTCGCTCTGCTGCACGTACGGCTGTTCACCCCCGCGGCGCAGCGCCACGTGACGACGTTCACCCGCATCATCTACATCGCGACGATCGTCTTCCTCGGCGGCCTGGTGGGGCTCCTGATCTTCTTCCTGACGTTCCCGCACACCTTCGATTACGGCGAGCTCTACTGGCGCATCGTCGTCGCTCTGACGATCCTCGCCGCCGTGGGCACCACCCTCATCCCGCTGCTGAACGCGCTGTTCGCACCGCGTCGGCCCGCGAACGCCGCGATCGTTCACGCACAGGGCGCTGCTCCCGCGTGGCCGACCTACGCCGACGGGCGCACACCGCTGCCCGTGCTTCCTGACGGCTCGCCCGACTGGAACGCCTATTACACCGGCCACGCTTCCGTCGTCTCGCCTCAGCAGGCTCAGCCGCAGCATGCTCTGCCTGCGCAGCCCGCGCCGCAGCCCTTCCCGACCGTGCCGTTCCCGACCGCCCCGGATCCGTACGCCCAGGCGCCTGCGGCTCCGCCGGTCCCGCGGGCCCCCTCGGCCCACCCGCCGGCCCCCGATGCTCCCTCGGCCTACCCGCCGGCACCGCCGCGTCCTCCGCAGTGAGCATCGAGACGGATCTCGTCGCCCTCGCTGCGGACGTCGCGCGTGAGGCCGGCGACCTCGCACGCGGTCGGCGCGCGGAGGGCGTGCACCTCGCAGCCACCAAGTCGACGCTCGCCGACATCGTGACCGACGCCGACCGCGAGGTCGAGGCGCTCATCCGGGCACGCCTTCAGGCGGCTCGCCCCGACGACGGATTCCTCGGTGAGGAGTCAGAAGCCGACGAGGGCAGCAGCGGAATCACCTGGGTCGTCGATCCGATCGACGGTACGGTCAACTACGCCTACGGCATCCCGTCGTACGCGGTGAGCATCGCCGCGGTGCGCGGCGTGGCCGTCGTGGGGGAGTGGGAGGCGCTCGCCGCCGCGATCTACGCGCCGGCATCGGGGGAGATGTTCACGGCCGCGCGTGGCAGCGGAGCGTGGCTGGGCGCGCAGCGTCTCGCGGTGACGACCGAGACTCCGGCCGGTGCGCTCCTCGCGACCGGATTCGGCTACGACCCCACCACTCATGACGGCGACCTCGCCACGGTGAGACGCGTCATGACCATCGCCAGAGACCTCCGCCGTGCCGGGGCGGCGTCGCTCGACCTCGCATTCGTCGCCGCCGGTCGCCTGGACGGATACTTCGAGCGGGGTCTCAAGCCCTGGGATCATGCGGCCGGAGCACTTCTCGTCGCCGAAGCTGGAGGGCGCGTCTCGATCGATGGCGCCGGGTCTTCTCGGCCGATGCTCGTCGCCGGCGGAACCGCTGTGCACGACCGCATCCGGGAACTCCTCGAGGACGAAAAGTGAACGATTCATGGCATTCTCAGGTGGACCAGGCTAGGGTTTATGCGATCGTTACTTTCATCGGCCCGAATCGATGACAGCCCAAAGCGCCCCCGAGCTTGACGTCTGACCGAGAGAATCTGCTTTGCCCTTCGAGAATTCCCAGGCTGCCCCTGCGCCCACACGGCGCTCCAGCCGCCCCCGCACCACGGCCGTCGAGGCCCCCGCGGCCGGAGTACCGGATGCTGCATCCGAGGCTGCTCCCGTCGCTCCTCAGAGCCCTTCGTCGCGTCGCGCCGCCCGCGAACGCCTGAACACCGCCGAGGTCATCGTCGCGGCGGCCGCCGTCGCCGCAGCGACAGCGGCGGCCGAGTCGGCTGAGGTCGTCGAGATCCCCGACACCGACGATGTCCTCGAGCACGCGGTCGACGCCCCGGAAGCGCCGGTCCCGGCCGCCGAGGCGAGTGACGCCGACGGATCCGACGACAACGGCCCGTCGCCGTCGTCGGAGGAAGAAGACGCCTTCGAGAGCGCGTCCCGCGCGTTCCGCTCTGTGGCCTCCGGCAGCATCCCGATGCCCGCTGCGGCATCGGACCGCGACGCCGAGAACGACGCCGAGGCCGAGCCCACCGTGCACGTCGCGCGACGACGTCCTCAGGTGCGCAAGTTCCTCGCGGTCGGCGCCACCGTCGGTGTGATGAGCCTCGCAGGACTCCTCGCCGTCGGTATGACGCTGCCGGCTGAGGCCGTCGCCGCCGTGCAGGGATCCCCGTCGCTCGCAGCGACCTCCCTCGTGGCCGCATCGGGCGCGCAGAAGGCGGGTGCCGCCGACGACGAGATCCAGGCGTTCGTCACCTCGTCCGACGTGCAGAACGAGGCGCTCACGCGCTCCGACAGCTTCTCGACCGTGTCGCTGATCCAGGTCGCCTCCGAAGAGGGCATCAACTACTCCAACGAGGTCTTCACCAACGACCCCGAGGCGGCCATCCAGTGGCCGTTCAAGGTGGGCGTGGGCATGAGCTCGGGCTACGGAATGCGGTGGGGTCGCCTGCACGAGGGCATCGACTTCGTCCCCGGCGAGGGAGCCCCCATCCAGGCGGTGGCCGACGGCGTCGTCCGTATCGCCACCGAGCAGGGCGGCGCCTACGGTGTGACCGTCTACATCGACCACGTGATCGACGGACAGATCGTCACGAGCCACTACTCGCACATGCAGTACGGCTCGCTCCAGGTCAAGGCCGGCCAGACGGTGAAGGTCGGCGACATCGTCGGCCACACCGGAAACACCGGACGTTCGTACGGCGCGCACCTGCATTTCGAGATCATCATCAACGGCAGCACGATCGACCCGCTGCCGTGGTTGCGCGAGAATGCGGGCCGGTACTCGTACTGACCCACCTCGATTTCATGAGGACGCCACTGTGATGGTATTCTCGTGTGGTTGCCCCGCGAGGGGCAGCACGCCCCGATAGCTCAGTGGCAGAGCACTTCCATGGTAAGGAAGGGGTCGTCAGTTCAATCCTGACTCGGGGCTCACGGTGTTCGTATCTGCGATGCGGATGCGGTGCGGCAGGGTAGCTCAGCTGGTCAGAGCGCACGACTCATAATCGTGAGGTCGCGGGTTCAAGCCCCGCTCCTGCTACAGATCAAGACCCCCGGGAATCGGGGGTTTTGTCGTATGCGGGACGACCACCGGAGTGGTACCGGGGAGGGTTGTGCCGGTTTTGTGCCGGTAGCAGCCAGTAAGAGGCTGCGAAGACGGACGAATCTATGGGCTGTCAGCGCCGTGGAAGTCGGGGCAGTCCGCGAGACAGCATCCGCAGATCGGATCGTCTTGCGTCCCCATGTCGGCCTCGTTCTGACAACCACAGTCCGGGCATGCGCAGAGAGTGCCCTGCGTTGGATATCCCAGTGCCGCGCGCTTGGCCCCAGCGAGATCAGCGCTGAACCGGACGAGGTGTTTCTCGCCGTCGAGCGTGACGTAGGTAGCTTCTTGATTTGGCATAACGGAACAGGATACGCGATGTCGTTGCCGAGCAGACGGGAAGCATCTGTTCTTGCCGATAGCTCCCGATAGTTCGCTTCCAACTATCGGAAGCTATCTATGCCGTCAGGCCCAGGCTCCCCGATACGCGATCGGACTGCTCGCGACTCTCGCTGAGGCGGAACAGGTCTTGCAGGCGAGCAAAGATCTTCGCTCATTGCTCACGGCCTACGCGCATCAAGTTCACCAACCGCGCCCAAAGATGGCTGACGTTGCCCGCGCTCAGAGTGCGAGCCCGCAGGCGGTGACGACGCGTTACTCCTCGAAGACAACCGCAGCGCTTGAAGAGATTCTGTCTGGACAGTCGGGTGAGCCCGAGACCGTTGCGAGCATGATTGAGAAGCTTGCGACGGATGCCGTCGTTGCGGGCTTCCCGTCCTTGCAGACGCTTCGAGGGCCTGACGTCACGTGGTCCACCGAGGACTCTGCTGATGACCTCAGCTTCGACCTTTCACGCAAGACCGAGTCTCATAGCGCAGCAGTCGAGCTGTGAGAACTTTCTTTACTCGTTCAAGGCCGGCCTCCGGCCGGCTGAGCGGGATGCGTTGTCGCACTGCGGTGCGTCCGGTCCTCGCTCCGCTGCGGTCCGGGCGCTCCTCGGCGACAACGCATCCCGCCTCTGCGGGCCGGTAGGCTTCTCGGTAATCTCACACAGCCGGGGGGGCAAGAGCATGAATTGTGGCAACTGCGGAAGACAACTGACGCCCGGAGCGCCGTTGTGCGCGTGGTGCGGGCAGGCGGTTGCGGGCGCGAGCTCGGCGATCGCGAACGGTCCTAACGGAATCGCGGCAGCGGGACCGAACGCGAGAGTCAAGGTCAAGCGGGTCAAGAAAGTCACGAAGACCGGGAACAGTTGGGATACGCGACCAAAGTCCGAATTTGCGGTCAAGGAACGGTCAGTCTCGGGCTGGCTGGAGTTGGTCGCCGCCGTCGTGACTCTTGTGTCCGCAGCCATCGGATTTTTCGCGGCGAGAGCGGATCTCACGATTGCGCTAAACCTGCTGGTCTTCGCCGTCGTCATCCTGATCGCAGTGGTCGCTGGGTTTTTCGCCGTCCATTTTGCGGCCGCCCGTATGCAACAGCACTCAGTCGTTCGCGTTGGCTCCTGGGTGCTAGGGGTTCTCATCATGCGTGACGGCGAACGGGCGCTGACTTGGGCGAGTCCCGAGGTGCGCTGCCCGTGGTGTCCGCCTGCCAAGAAACGCGGCGTGATGAGTCTGGAGTGGGCCGACGGCGAGCCCATGTTCATCTGTAAAGCGAATCCGAAACAGCACCGAAACGGCTTTGACTGGACCCAGGTGTGACGGACTCGGCGTGCCGGTTTTGTGCCGGTAGCTCTGCTGAAACCATCCTCAACCAGCCGCGACCAACGAAGACGACATTCGCGGAATCGCGGGGCAATCGGCGACCAACAAGTGCCCGTCAGGCCACGGAATCTAACTCATAATCGTGAGGTCGCGGGTTCAAGCCCCGCTCCTGCTACATCACGACAAACCCCCGGTTCGCCGGGGGTTTTCGCGTATCCGGGACGACGCGACGCCACGACCGCCATGGATCTCCCTCTGTCAAGGGGGATGCCGCAGCGCCGTCATCGCGGCGAGACTGGCACTCCTATTCCGCAGCAGCAGATCGGAGCGATCATGTCAGACCCGCAGGCAGCACCCGACGACAACGCAGAGATCGACGCGACCGGAGTCGACGCCGACTTCGTGACCACCGACCGTGACCCCGAGCCGGACTCCGCCACCCCGGGCGAGGAGCAGCGCGCAGCGGGTGACGACGACGAAGACGACGTCGACGTCTCCGACCTGCCCTGAGCATCGGAAGCCCGTTCCCCTCGGGGAGCGGGCTTCTCTGTGCGACGGCCCCGGCTCTCGGAGCGGTCGCGTGATCAATCCGCACTGTTTTGTGACGAATGGGCCCCGAGATCCGTCTTAGTGGTGTCGCTGAACTGCGGCCCCGCCCCACAGGCGGGAACACTGACTACGAAGGAGACCATCATGGCGAACGTCACGAGCGGAACCCCGGCCACGGCGACCGGCACCACGACGACCGAGGTAGCCTCCACGGGCGAGACCATCATCGAGAACAACGTCGTCGCGAAGATCGCCGGAATCGCGGCGCGCGAGGTGAACGGTGTGTACGCCCTCGGCGGCGGAGCCGCACGTGCGGTCGGCGCCATCCGCGACGCTCTCAACTCCACGGACCTGACGCAGGGCGTGCGGGTCGAGGTGGGCGAGACCCAGGTGGCCGTCGACATCACCATCGTCGCCGAGTATCCCGCGGCGCTGCACACGGTCGCCGACGACGTGCGGGCGGCAGTCGCCCGTGCGATGTCCGACTACGTCGGCAAGCAGGCGGTCGAGATCAACGTGACCATCAACGACGTGCACATCCCCTCGGACGATGACGACGTCGCCGCAGAGCCCGACATGCGGGTTCTCTGAGTCGCAGGGCAGTCGGCACATGAGATGGTTCGGGTGCGGTGACCGCGCGATCGGATCGGGGATCCCATCCGATCGCGGGTCCGCTCCGAATCTCTCACAGGGGTCACACGAGGGGGTCGTCGAATGGTGGGGGAACGATTTCGATCTGCGCTGGAGGAAGCAGACGACCGGTTGGTCGCGAGTCGGGCGATGGATGGGGACATCGCCGCCTTCGCGGTACTCGTGCGCAGGTATACGCCGATGATGCGTGCATACACGCAGCGGATGCTGAACGCCTCCGCCGATGTCGATGACATCGTGCAGGAGGCGTTCGTGACCGCCTGGCAGCGTTTCTCGGAACTCGACGATCCGTCCAAGGTCAAGAGCTGGCTGATGCGCATCGTGAGCCGAAAGGCCGTCGATCGCATCCGCGCGCTGCGGCCGACGGTCGACGTCGACGATGTCGAACAGTCCGCTCCTTCTCAGACCTCGCCCGACCGTGTCGCCGAGGCGCGAGCCGGCGTGGCGGCGCTGGGGGCGGCCCTGCAGGAGCTCCCCGCCGCGCAGCGCGAATGCTGGGTCCTGCGGGAGATGGGCGGCTACTCCTACGACGAGATCGCGACCGAGCTCGACATCTCGGTGTCGACGGCGCGCGGCCTCCTCGCTCGAGCTCGCAAATCCATGATCGTGCGGATGGAGGCATGGCGATGACCGACGAACACGAACACGGCACTCCCGAGATCCACGACACTCCCGAGGCCCAGGGCGCTCCCGAGGTTTCCGAGGTCCAGGGCACTGCCGGGGTCGAAGTGCATGAGCTCGGCCTGGAGCCGGGCGATCTCGACGGGCACACCCTCGAAGAGCTGACGGACTACCTCGAAGCCGGGCGTGAGCCTGCGGACCCGTCCATCGAGGGATCCCCGGGGTGCCAGCTGGCTCTCGACGCTCTCGAGCAGCTCCGCGGACTCGGCGGCGAGCTCATCGCCGCCGACACTGCGGCGATGCCCGAGGTCGACGACAGCTGGGTGGACAGGATCCTCAGCGGCATCGCGCTCGACGCGCGAGCCGGACGCCGCATCCCGTTCGACGATCCCGACCCCTCGACCGATTTCGGGATCACCGAGGGCGCGGTTCGCGGCCTGATCAGATCTGCGGAGAACATGGTTCCCGGGATCCTCGTCGGCCACTCGGAGCTCGACGGCGACGTCACCATTCCCGGAGCACGGATCCGCATCTCGATCGAAGTCAACGCGTTCTACGGAGAGTCGATCCCCGTGGCGGTCCAGCGGCTTCGCGACGAGGTGGCCGAGCGGGTGCAGCGGCACACGGATCTCACGGTGACCGCGATCGACGTCACGGTGCGTGACGTCCAGAGGGTGAGTCGTTCGACGGAGGACAGATCATGACGACGATGGTGTATGACGGGCTCGCCGAGCGGGTTCAGGCGGCCGTGCTGGGCGCTCCCGGCGTGCGGAACGTCTACCGGGCGGGCTCGCTCGTCTCGAACCTGGTGGGCACCGGCGCTGCGGCGCTCGGTGTGACCGCGGCGAACGAGCCGCTCGTGGCCGTGATCGCCGGCGAGGGCGGCGTGCGCGTCGAATCCTCCCTCGGGATCGAGTACACGGCGAACGCGATCGAGACATTGCGTGCGGTCCGGGCGGCCGTGGCCGATCTGCTCGCCGCCGACGGTCTCGCCGTCACGGCGATCATGCTCACCGTCGCCTACGTGCATCCGCGCGAGTCCTCTCGTCTTCCGGAGACCGTCGCACTCGTGTGAATGCGTCGAAGGCGCCGACCCCTCAGGGGCCGGCGCCTTCGTGCTGCGTGGCGGTCTCAGGCGATCGCGCGCAGGCCGTCCACCAGCGGCGTGGTCGGCCGACCGATGAGGCGGGAGAGGGTGCCGTCGGTGTCGCCGAGTGCGCCGGAGGCGATTCCCGCGTCGAGGGCGACGACGAATCCTGCCGTGCCCTCATCGAGACCGGCGGCCAGGAGGCCTTCGCGCTGCTCGTCGGGCGTCAGCGAGTGGTAGACGACCTCACGGCCGGAGATCTCGGCGATGGCCGCGGCGAGATCGTCGTAGCTCCAGGCGACGTCGCCGCCGAGTTCGTACACCTGACCGAGGTGGCCGTCTTCGAGCAGCACCACGGCGGCGGCGTCGGCGAAGTCCTTGCGGCTGGCCGAGGCCACACGTCCAGACCCCGCGCCGGCGGCGAGCACGCCCGTCTCGGATGCGCGGGAGAGGTCCGCGGCGTAGTTCTCGGTGTACCAGTTGTTCCGCAGGATCACGGACGGCAGACCCGAGGCGGCGATGAGCTCCTCGGTGGCCTTGTGCTCGGGTGCGAGCACGAGGTCGCTCGTGGTGGCCTTGGGGGCGCTGGTGTACACGAACTTGGTGACACCGGCATCCGCTGCGGCATCGATGACCGCCCGGTGCTGAGCCGTGCGCTGGCCGACCTCCGAGCCCGAGATCAGCAGCACCGAGTCGACGCCGTCGAGTGCGGCGGCGATCGTGGCCGGCTCCGCGTAGTCGAGACGAGCGACCCGCACGCCCAGATCGGCTGCCTTCGCGACGTCGCGGGCGCCGGCGACGATCGACTGGGGGTCCGCTCCGCGCTCGAGCAGGCTGGCGATGACGAGGCGTCCGAGGTTGCCGGTCGCGCCGGTGACGAGGATGGTCATGGGGTGTCCTTTCGTAGGTGACAGGAGCATCAACCTCGAGACGGTGTCGAGGCATTCCGTATCGTGGGTACCCACTTTGACGTAAGGTACCAACGTGACGGTTAGTTATGCGCAGATCCGGGAATCCACGCCGCAGGTCTTCGAGCCCGGGTGCAGCACTCGGGTCGTCCTGGACCATGTGATGAGCAAGTGGGGTGTGCTCGTGCTGTCGTCGCTGTCGGACGGCACCCAGCGCTGGGGCGAGCTGCGCCGAGAGGTGGGCGGGATCAGCGAGAAGATGCTCGCCTCGACTCTGCGCACCCTCGCCGACGACGGCCTCGTGCATCGGGAGTCATTCCCGACGGTGCCTCCGCACGTCGAGTACAGCTTGACGCCGCTCGGTCGCGATCTCATGCAGCGGATGCTCCCTCTCGTCGAATGGGTGGCCGACCATGCCGACGCGATGACGGGACGCGCCTAGTTCCACCGATTCCGTCGCAGTAGCGGGATCACACCATCGGAAATCGTCGCAAAAAGAAAACGATTGACGCGATAAGCGTGGCGGCCGTATCTTCTGAGCATGTCAGCTACGACGCCGATCCATCTCGAACGCCCCGACGGCAAGGGGCTCGCCACCGGTTCGCTCGGCCTGTGGGGGTCCACCGTCATCGGTCTCGCGTCCACTGCGCCGGTGTACTCGCTGGTCGCGACGCTCGGATTCGTGGTGCTCGCCGTCGGAGCGCAGGCGCCGATCGCCTTCATCATCGCCTTCGTGCCGATGCTCCTCATCGCCTTCGCCTACCGCGAGCTCAACAACGCCGTGCCCGACTGCGGGACGACGTTCACCTGGGGGACGAAGGCGTTCGGTCCCTGGGTGGGCTGGATGGGCGGCTGGGGCGTCGCCGTCGCCGGCATGGTCGTGCTCGCGAATCTCGCCCAGATCGCATCCGTGTACTTCTGGTCGCTGATCGGATTCGATCTCGAGAACAACGACTGGCGGATCATCCTCGTCGCGGTGCTCTTCATCGCCTCCATGACATGGGTCAGCTGGCGCGGTGTCGAGATCGGCGAGCGCATCCAGAACATCCTTCTGGCCATCCAGTACCTGGCCCTCGCGATCTTCGTCGTGGCCGCGCTGTGGCAGTTCTTCGGAGGGACGGCACCCGATCCCACGCCGTTCGACCTCGAGTGGCTGAACCCGTTCGCGTTCACCGACTGGTCGGGCTTCACCGAGGCGATCCTTCTCGCGCTCTTCATCTACTGGGGCTGGGACACCTGCCTCGCACTCAACGAGGAGACGAAGGACCCCAAGAAGATCCCGGGGCGCGCCGCGCTGCTGACGACCGTCATCCTGCTGTTCACGTACGTCGGCGTCACGATCGCGGCGATGATGTATGCGGGACTCGGCGACACGGGGACGGGTCTGGGCAACGAGGCGAACGCCGACGACTTCTTCCTCGCGATCAAGGACGGCCTCCTCGGCCCGTTCGGCTGGATGCTGGTGGTCGCCGTGATCATCTCGGCGGTCTCCTCCACGCAGACGACGATCCTGCCGACAGCACGAGGCACCCTCGCGATGGGGGTCTACCGCGCGCTGCCCGCGAAGTTCAAGGAGGTGCACCCCACCTTCAAGACGCCGTCGTTCTCGACCGTCGTCATGGGTGTCGTCGCCTCCGCCTACTACGTCGGCATGACGCTGATCAGCGACAACATCCTGCAGGATTCCATCCTGTCGCTGGGGCTCGCGATCGCGTTCTACTACGCCATCACCGGATTCGCCTGCGTCTGGTACTTCCGCAAGGATCTCACTTCCTCGGCGCGCGACTTCTTCTTCAAGGGCCTGTTCCCGCTGCTCGGGGGACTCATGCTCACGGGCGCCTTCGTGCAGTCGGCGATCGACATGTGGGACGTCGACTACGGCTACACCGTGCTCTTCGGCATCGGCGGGACCTTCGTGATCGGCATCGGCTCGCTCGCCATCGGATTGGTGCTCATGTTCATCTGGTACCTGTTCCCGCGGTCGAAGCGGTTCTTCCGCGGCGAGAGCCTCAACCGCGACACCCAGGTGATGGTGCCGGACGAGCCGGGCGACCTCATCCGCTCCATCGACGGCGGGATCTGACCGGTATCGGGCGGCGAACGGCGACGGCCTAGGCTTTATCCGTGCGCATCCGGCTCGACATCGCCTACGACGGCACCCACTTCCGCGGGTGGGCGAAGCAGCCGACCCTGCGCACCGTGCAGGGCACTCTCGAGGCGGCGCTCGCGCGCATCGTCGGCTCCGACGTGCAGTTCGTGGTCGCCGGCCGCACGGATGCGGGGGTGCACGCGCAGGGGCAGGTGGCGCACGTCGATCTCGACGACGAGCAGTGGGCGCGTATCGAATCGCGACAGGGCCGCACGCCGCAGGATCCGGCGTCCTCCATCGCCCGACGCATGCGCGGCGTCCTCAGCGCCTACCCCGATGCGACCGTGACACGCAGCTCGATCGCTCCCGCAGGGTTCGACGCGCGCTTCTCCGCCGTATGGCGGCGCTATCGTTACCGGCTCGCCGACGACGCGTCCGGCTACGATCCGATCCGCCGCCACGACACGACATCGCACCGGGGAACGCTCGACGTCGCCGCGATGGATGAGGCGGCGTGCACGCTCATCGGACTCCACGACTTCGCGGCATACTGCAAGCCGCGTGAGGAGGCGACGACCATCCGCACCCTGCTCGACTATCGGTGGAGCAGGGATGCGCAGGGTGTGCTCGTCGCCGAGGTCAAAGCCGATGCCTTCTGTCACAGCATGGTCAGGGCACTGGTCGGCGCCTGCGCGGCGGTGGGCGAGGGGCGCCTGGGCGTCGACGACCTCGCGGTGCTGCGCGATGCACTCACGCGGACCAGTGAGTTCAAGGTGCTGGCCGCGCGGGGCCTGACGCTCACCGAGGTCGGATATCCCGCCGACGAGCTCCTCGCCACCAGGGCGGAGCAGACCCGCGCTCGCCGCGGCAGGACACGCGCGTGAGCCGGCCCGCGGTGATCATCGAGGTGTCCTCTCCCGGATGGGCGTTCTGGCGTGCGGTGCTCGACACGTGCATCGGCCTGGTCGTCGGCACGCTCTACACCTTCGTCGGCATCGTCGTGGTGGGCGTGGTGGGGGAGGAGGCGCTGTCTTCGCTGTACGTGCAGATCGACCTCGACCCGCTGTTCCGCGCGAGCATGGGCGTCTTCCTGCTCGCGGCCGCGGTGTTGGCGATCGTCGTCCCGACGGTGATGGTCATCGAGCGCTTCGCCGCTCTGCGGGCCGTCGAGGCGGCCGGGCGACGCGACCCGGAGGCGGTGCCGCAGCGCGCCCTGCGCCTCGAGCTTCGCTCATCACCCGCCGCGCTGCTGCGCACCACGGGAACGGCCGTGTTCTGGTCGCTCGTCGGCATCGGCGTCCTCTGCGCGCTCGCCCTGCTCTTCGCCGAGGACCTTCGCGAGGATGCGGTGATGTGGGTCGTGCTCCTCGTCTTCGTCGTGCTCGCGTCGGGTGCGGCGGGGGTGCGGCGGCTCGGTCGGCGATGGGTCGAGCGCGATGCCGCGCGCATGGGTGAGCAGTGGGGTCGGTGGAAGAGGCTCGTCCCGCCGGCGGTCACGGCCGACGCCGACCGTCGCGACGCCGCCATGCGCGCCGTCGTGCCCGGCTGGCTCGTGGCTCCGAGCGCGCGGGTGCTCGCTCGCATCGCGAACGTCCTGCTGACCGCGACCGTCATCTCCCTCGCGGCGTTCATGCTCTCGGTCTTCATGCGACAGCAGTGTCGCACCTGCGATCCGGTCTACTGGGACGAGCCCATCGAGAACGGCATCGACGTGCTGAGCCTCACCAGCGGTGCCGCGATCGCGGTGTGCGCCGCTCTCGGCATCCTCGCCTGGGTCGGCGGTGTCGTTCTGCAGTTCGCGCGCGAGCGGGCGCTGACCCGGTGGGTCTCGGACGGCGCACCTCGTCGTGTCGACGTGAGTCTCATCGAGCGCGTGCTCTCGGGCAACCGGGCGATGGTCCGCCTGCAGCTGGGGCTGTCGTCCGTCGGGGCCGCGGGGCTCATGGTCGGCACGGGAGCGATCTGGGCGGAGTGGACGGGCATGGACGCCCGGGCGGTGGTCCTCGTCGCGGCGACTCTGATCGTGCTCGCTCTCGTCGTCGGCTGGAGCGACGCCCGGCGCAGCCGTCGAGAGCGACAGCTCGCACGAGACACACTGTTCCCCGGTGACGTCGGCCCCATCGGCGACGAGACGCCTGCGGCCGCGCGACGGCGTCGACAGCGGCGATGACGGACTGCGGGGGAGCGCGATGACGGAGCGGATCGATGACCAGGGCGGTCGTTTCGCCGCCGCCCTGCGCGCGGCGATCTCGGAACGGGGCATCACCCTCGCGCGCCTGCGCAGTCAGCTGATCGACGACGGGAATCCGGTCTCGATGGCGACGCTGAGCTACTGGCGCTCCGGCGACCGGCAGCCCGAAGGAGCGCAGTCGCTCAGCGTCGTCGACGGCATCGAGGACCGCCTCGGTCTGAATCGCGGACATCTGGGCGGACTGCTGCGCGCGTCCGCTCGCCTGGGGCCGGTGCCACCGCCCCGGCTGCCGTTCGACGAGGAGCGGGAGCAGCGTGAGACCGAGGAGACTCTGAAGGAGCTGCACGCCGCACCTCAGGACGCTCTTCGCGACCTGTCCACCCACATCACGGCTTTCGTGGGTGCCTCCGGGTCCCTCGAGAAGATCATCATGCGGTGCCTCGTGCAGTCGACGAAGGGCACGATCTCGGAGGTGCCGCTGATCGATGTCGCTCCGAGGGAGACCGACGTGATGTCGGTGATCTCGAATGTCGTGGGCGGACGCGTCGACCGCGAATACCTGCACCCCGGACGCCTGCTCTCCGGGGTGGTGATCGCGCTCGACGAGACGATCGAGACCGGGGCGACGACCCTGTTCGAGTTCACCGAGACCTTTCCCGCCGGCTACCCGGAGCGGCAGTCGGCCTGGCACGGTACGTCGAGGCAATCGCGCGAGAGCCTGATCTGGGTGCGCTTCCACCCGGATGCGGTGCCGAGCTGGTGCGAGGAGTACATCGAGACGGATGCCGAGTACGTGTCGTCGATCCGTTCGGTGCGCGGCGGCTCCGTCCATCTCGTGCGGCACGGATTCGGGCCCGGTGTGCTCGGGATCCGCTGGGGTTACGACGAGTGACCGGCAGTTGACATTCCTGCGAAGGATCGGCCATTGCCACCGGAATCCAAGACTGACGCACTAGCGTGAAGAGCGATGAAGGTCATCTCCTACAACCTGCAGAAGCACAGGGCCGCGAGCGAACTCGTGGCTCTCGTCACGGAGCACGATCCCGACATCCTGTGTCTGCAGGAGTGCGACGTCGCCGATCTCCCCGAGTCCATCGGCGACCTCATCCTCGCCGACGCCACTCAGGCGAACAGGCTGGGGCTGGCGATGTTCTATCGGGCCAGCGAGTTCCACCTGCAGGGCATCCGGACGATCGAGCTGAAGAAGTCGCTGCACGACCGTATCGCCAAGCCTGCGCACGAGCGCGTGCTGGGTGCGCGGCTGCGCGACATCGACGCGGGCCGGGAGTTCATCGCCGCCTCGTTCCATGCCGCTCCGCTGACAGCGCTCAACTCCCTGCGTCGTCACCAGATCCGCGCGGCGCTGACCGAGCTCGCCACTCTGGGCGAGGGGCTTCCGCAGCTGATGGTCGGCGACTACAACTACCCGGTGTTCAAGGAGAACCTCGGCAAGACGGTGCGCGAGCACGGCTATGCGCTCACGATGAGCGACGATCACACGTACACGCGGTATCGCGTCTTCCGTGGCCACTACGACTTCGCGACCTCGGTCGGGTTCGAGATCCAGCGTGTGACGACGTTGCCGCAGGGGCTGAGCGATCATCGGCCGATCCTGGTCACCACGCGGTTCGACTGATCGCTCGAGGCTGCTCGGTTTGGGGGATCGCTCCCGATGACGTAGGCTGTCTCTTTGGTACTCGACTGCCGAGTACTAACGAACGTGAGCCCTCCACTGGCGTGTTCCTCCCTGTAGGGAAGAACCACCCCGGAGTGGGATTCACGAACTTCTCCGTTCGAACAAGAAAGCAGCACTATCGTGACGCGCACTTACACTCCGAAGGCCGGCGAGGTCCAGCGTGACTGGGTCGTCATCGACGCCACTGACGTCGTTCTCGGCCGCCTGGCCTCGCACGCCGCTACGCTCCTGCGTGGCAAGCACAAGCCCACCTTCGCCAACCACATCGACTCGGGTGACTTCGTCATCATCGTGAACGCCGACAAGGTCGCGCTCACGGGTCAGAAGCTCCAGAAGAAGCTGGCCTACCGTCACTCGGGTTACCCGGGCGGCCTGAAGTCGGTCACCTACGCCGAGCTGATGGAGAAGAACCCGGTCCGTGCCGTGGAGAAGGCCATCCGTGGCATGCTCCCCAAGAACAGCATCGGCCGTCAGCAGCTGTCGAAGCTCAAGGTCTACGTCGGTGGCGAGCACCCGCACGCTGCGCAGCAGCCGAAGACGTACACCCTCGACCAGGTCGCCCAGTAAGCGCCGTAAAGACTTAAGGACATACTCGTGGCTGACATCCAGGACACCACCGAAACCCCCCAGAACTTCTCGACGTCGACTCCCGAGACCGATGCAATCGAGGCGGCTCCCCGCCCCGTGCTCAGCGTCCCGGGTGCCGCTGTCGGCCGTCGCAAGCAGGCCATCGCCCGCGTGCGTCTCGTCCCCGGCTCGGGAACGATCACGGTCAACGGCCGCACGCTCGAGGACTACTTCCCGAACAAGCTGCACCAGCAGCTGATCAACGATCCGTTCACGATCCTCAACCTCGCCGGTGGATACGACGTCATCGCGCGCATCTCCGGTGGTGGCCCCTCGGGTCAGGCCGGCGCGCTGCGCCTCGGCATCGCCCGTTCGCTGAACGGCATCGACGAGGAGAACAACCGTCCGACCCTGAAGAAGGCCGGCTTCCTCTCGCGCGACGCGCGCGTCAAGGAGCGCAAGAAGGCTGGACTCAAGAAGGCCCGTAAGGCGCCTCAGTACTCGAAGCGTTAAGGTCCACCGCTCCGATGCCGATCTTTGGCACGGACGGCGTGCGAGGGCTTGCCAATGGCATCCTCACCGCCGACCTCGCGCTCACCCTGGCCCAGGCGACTGCCGTCGTCCTGGGCCAGGGCCGTACTGCGGAGGCTCGCAAGGCCGAAGGCAAGCGGCTCACGGCCGTCGTGGCCCGCGACCCCCGAGTCTCCGGTCACTTCCTGACGGCCGCCGTCGCGGCCGGTCTCGCCTCCTCCGGCGTCGACGTGCTCGAGGCCGGCGTCATCCCGACGCCCGCACTCGCCTTCCTCGTCGCCGACCGTGATGCGGATTTCGGCGTGATGATCTCCGCCTCGCACAACGAGGCACCCGACAACGGGATCAAGATCTTCGCGCGCGGCGGAAGAAAGCTCCCCGACCTCGTCGAGCAGCGCATCGAAGCCGCCATGGGCGCCGAGAAGCTGCGCCCGACCGGCGCGGGAGTCGGTCGCATCGACCGTTTCTCCGACGCTGAGGATCGCTACGTCGTGCACCTGCTCGGCTCGCTGCCGAACCGCCTGAACGGGCTGAAGGTCGTTCTCGACTGCGCCAACGGTGCGGCATCGGGCGTCTCCCCGGAGACGTTCCGGGATGCCGGCGCCGACGTCACCGTCATCGGCGCGGAACCCGACGGGTGGAACATCAACGACGGAGTCGGCTCCACCCACCTCGACAACCTCGCCGAGGCCGTCGTGCGCCTCGGCGCTGACATCGGCATCGCGCACGACGGCGACGCCGATCGGTGCCTGGCCGTGGACGCCGAGGGCAACCACATCGACGGCGACCAGATCATGGCGATCCTCGCGGTGTCGATGAAGGAACGCGGACATCTCACCGACGACACCCTCGTCGCGACGGTCATGAGCAACCTCGGACTGCACATCGCCATGCGCGAGCACGGGATCACCGTGCGGCAGACCGCCGTCGGCGACCGCTACGTGCTCGAGGACATGAACGAGGGCGGTTACGCGCTCGGCGGCGAGCAGTCCGGGCACGTCATCATGAGCGAGTACGCCACCACAGGCGACGGTCTGCTCACCGGGTTGCACCTGGTGGCCGAGATGGCACGGCAGAAGAAGTCGATCGCCGAGCTCGCCGCCGTCATGACGGTGTATCCGCAGGTTCTCATCAACGTGCGCGGCGTCGACAAAGATGCCGTCGACTCCGACGAGGTCGTGCAGGCCGCGGTCCGCGATGTGGTCGCCGAGCTCGGCGAGACGGGCCGGGTGCTGCTGCGCAAGTCCGGCACCGAGCCGCTCGTGCGGGTGATGGTCGAGGCTGCGGATGCCGACTCGGCGCACACCTACGCCGAGCGCCTGGTCGACGTGGTGCGAGAGCGTCTCTCGCTCTGACCCTGAGGGCCGTGTCCGCGGTGTCCCCTGACGCCCGCGTCGTGCGCTCGCTGGGCGGGCCTGTTCGGTGACCCCGATGGGCGCGTGCCTTTCGTGCGCCGGTGCGTCGTGCGCCTGTATCGCGACCCCGATTCGCGCGGGCGCGACGCCCGGGTGAAGCGCGGGGTGAAGTCCGGGGTGAAAAGCCCGGGCTTCGCCGATCGGCCGGCGCCACGGTGGCCAGTCTTGCGGAGGTCCCGGAAGACAGCAGGGCGTCGACGACCCGACGCCGCGTGACATCCGTCCCTCTGTTCTCTCCTGGACCTCACCCGCGCGCGCGAACGCCGCGGGCTCGTTTCCAGGGGAGAACACACGTGAGATTCCGTGCTGCGCAAGAGCACCATCACCCATCATCGGATTCGCAGGCCGCGCCGGACGCGCGCCGCTGGCGCGGGCGAGTGAGGAAGGCCGTCGGCCTCCTCTCGAGCGCTGCGGTCCTCGCATCCTCGCTCGTCGTCGTCGGGGCGGTGGCGACCGCCGCTCCGGCGGCCGCCGCAGACCCCTTCCTGTGCACGCCGGGAGCGGTCTTCGTGCAGAGCTCCACGCAGGTGCGGGAGTTCGACGTCGCCCTCGACGGCGGCGCGGAGGGCGAAGGCGGTTCGCTGAGCACCGAGACCTTCGGCGCCGATCACTCCGACAACGGACTCGGCATCTCGGCCGGCGGACGCTACGCGTACACCGTCACGAACAGCTCGTTCGACAAGACGCTCGCCAAGCACGATCGCGTGACGAACGAGACGACCAGGACGACCTTCCGGCTCGACTCCGCGGTCCTGCGCGGGGCGGTGCATCCCGAGACGGGCGTCTACTACTTCGCGAGCAACACGACCAACGGCGGCATCAACCTGTACGCCTGGGACGAGAGCGTCACGCCGCAGACCTATGTGCAGGTCGGCCAGCTGCGGCCCACGACGGGCAGCGGCGCGTTCGGGGCCAACGGCGACATGGCGTTCAGCGCATCGGGACAGCTCGTGCTGGTCGCCGACAACACCATCTACTCGGCCGACATCCCCGCGACGCTGACCCCGAGCACGGCGGTCATCGGCGCCAAGCAGGTGCACTTCATGGGTGACGGCGTGCAGGGCAACGGCATCGCCTTCGGCAACCTCGGCCACATCTTCGTGTCTGTCTCGGGCGGCGGCAACCGCATCATCGAGGTCGACCTTCCCCGCGGCGTGACGGTGAACAGCACGCCGCTCGGCGACTTCTCGCCCACGGACATGTCGAGCTGCACGTTCCCGAATACCCTGACGCTGAAGAAGGATCTGCCGGGCGGACGCTCCGCGGGAACAGACCAGTTCGGCCTGCGGGTCGACTCCCCGGACGGATATCAGGTGCCGCGCACCGACGCCACCACCGCCGGTGGGGCGACCGGACTGCAGCCCGACTACGCCGGGCCGATCTTCACCAACCAGGGAGATTCGTTCGCGCTGTCGGAATCCGCGGCGGGAACCGCCGAGCTCGACCGCTACGCGAGCTCGCTGAGCTGCGTGCAGCAGCACGCCGACGGGTCGACCTCCCCGGTCGCCCTCAGCGCCTCGAACACGGTCGTCCAGCCCGAGGGAAGCCTCGGCACCGACGTCACCTGCGTCTTCGTCAACGACCTGCTCACCCCGGGTCTGGAACTGCGCAAGACCTCGGATCCCGTCGACGGCACGGTGGCGACCGCGGGTCAGAAGATCACCTACACCGTCGAGGCCGAGAACACCGGCAACACGGTCCTCGATCCGGTCGAGATCTCGGATGACCTGACAGGTGTGGTGACGAACGCCACCTATCAGGACGATGTGGTCACCGCCGTCGACGGCGTCGAGATCACGACGGGTGCGGCGACGGTCACGGATGACCAGCTCTCCTGGGTCGGCACGCTCACGGCCGGTCAGAGCGTCACGATCACCTACTCGGTGATCGTGAACGAGGGCGCGGAGGGCGCGAACATCGAGAACAGCGTCACCGCATCCGGCACGCCGCCCGCGCCGTTCGATCCGATCGTCCCTCCCACGCAGACCACCCGCAACCCCGTCCCCGGCTTCACCGTGGAGAAGACGGCCGACCCCGCTTCGGGATCGATCGTCGAGCCCGGTCAGGTCGTCGACTACACCGTCACGGGCACGAACACGGGCGCCACGGTGCTCGACCCCGTACAGCTCTCCGATGACCTGTCGGCCGTGCTCGCGCACGCCGCATACAACGACGACATCGAGACCCGCATCGACGACACCGTGCTCGACGAGGGCGCGGCATCTCTCGCCGACGCCGACCTCACGTGGACCGGATCACTGCAGCCCGGCCAGGTCGTCACCATCACCTACTCCGTGACGGTCCACGACGACGCGGCGGGCGAGGTCCTGCGCAACACCGTCTCGGGCTCCGCCACGCCGACCACTCCTGACCCTGCGGACCCCGACGGTCCTCAGGTGCCCGGCGACACGATCACGCCGCCCGCCGTCGTGACCGAGCATCCGGTCGTCGGATCAGGCTTCACGATGAGCAAGACCGCGGACCCCGCGACGGGTTCCACGGTGGATCCCGGCGACACCGTCGTCTACACCGTCACCGGCACGAACACCGGCGGCACCGTGCTGCGTCCGGTAGAGATCACCGACAACCTCGCGGGCGCTCTCGCCCACGCGGCCTACAACGACGACCTCGTCGCCAGCCGGGGGACGGCCGAGATCGACGCTTCCACCCTGCGCTGGACCGGAACCCTCGAGCCCGGCCAGAACGTCGTGATCACCTACTCGGTCACGGTCGACGCGGATGCCGGTGGCGAGACCGTCTCGAACTCGGTGTCGGCCACGGCGACGCCGCAGATCCCCGACGACCCCAGCGATCCTGACAGCCCCACCACGCCGAGGACTCCGCTGGTGCCGCCGACCGTCACCACCGAGCACCCGGTCAACGAGCCCGGCTTCACGTTCGCGAAGTCGGTGGACCCGGCATCCGGTGCCGCGGTCGACCCGGGGCAGCGCCTGACGTACAGCCTCGTCGGAGCGAACACGGGAGAGACGTCGCTCGACGTCGATATCGTCGACGACCTCTCGAAGGTCCTCGCGCACAGCACCTACGGTGCCGACGCGACCGCGATGATCGACGGAAGGGCGGTGACGGCCCCGTCGGTGGTCGACGGCATGCTGACCTGGTCGGGATCGCTGGCCGCCGGTGAGGTCCTCACCATCACCTACTCGGTGCGCGTAGCCGCGGATGCCGGGGGCGAGGTGCTGGAGAACTCCGCGACGGGCACGGCGACGCCTCCGGGTGGCGACACCCTCACCCCGCCGCCGGGCACGACGACCAACCCGGTCAACCTCCCCGGATTCTCGCTCTCGAAGAGCGCGGACCCGGCGACGGGCACCTCGGTCGACCCGGGCAGCGTCATCACCTACACGGTGACCGGCGTCAACACGGGGGAGACCCGGCTCGACGACGTCACGATCGTCGACGACCTGTCCGACGTGCTCTCGCACGCCGCCTACAACGACGATGCCATCGCGATGATCGGTGGAGTCGAGGCGGCGGCACCGACGGCCGACGCGGGCGAGCTCACCTGGGCCGGTGCACTCGAGATCGGCCAGACCGTCACGATCGTCTACTCGGTCACCGTCGACGGTGACGCCGGGGGAGAGCTGATCGAGAACATCGTGAGCGCGGCGGTCACTCCGCCCGGGGGAGGCACTCCCATCGAGGTGCCGCCTGCCACGACGAGCAACCCCGTCGACGAGCCGGGGTTCGAGATCGTCAAGAGCGCGGACCCGGCATCCGGGACCCGCGTCGAGCCGGGCAGCGTCATCACCTACACGGTGACCGGCATCAACACCGGCGAGACCGCGCTCGACCCCGTCTCGGTGTCGGACGACCTCTCCGGAGTGCTGGCTCACGCCGACTACAACGTCGACGTGTCGGCGACGGTCGCCGGCGAGCCGGCGACCACGCCCACGATCACCGATGAGCAGCTGACCTGGGTCGGTGACCTGGGCGTCGGCGAGCGCGTCACGATCGTGTACTCCGTGACCGTGCGGGGCGATGCCGGCGGCGAGCTGCTGACGAACACCGCCTCGGGGACCGCGGTTCCGCCCGGCGGCGTCGAGCTGACGCCTCCGCCGGCGGTGACGGAGCACCCGGTCGCCCAGCCCGCCTTCTCGTTCGCGAAGACGTCGGACCCCGGGTCGGGATCCGCGGTGGCGGCCGGTGACCTCGTCACCTACACGCTCACGGGGATCAACACCGGTGAGACGGGACTCGACGAGGTGGTCATCGCCGATGACCTGAGCGGCGTGCTGAACGCGGCACGGCTCACCGGAGGCATCACGGCGACGGTCGGCGGCCACGAGGTCGCCGCTCCCACGGTCGAGGGCACGCAGCTCCGCTGGGTCGGCTCGCTCGCGCAGGGTGAGACCGTGACCATCACCTATGCGGTGACCGTCTCGCAGAGCGCTGAGGGTCATTCGCTGCGGAACGTGGCGCTCGCGACCGCGACGCCTCCCGGCGGAGCGACGATCCCGCCGGTGTCGAGCGAGACCGTGAACCCGGTCCTGCCGCCGCTCGCGGTCACGGGTGGTGAGCTCGCGCCGTGGGTCATCGTCCTGGCCGTGCTGCTGCTGCTCGCGGGAGGTCTGCTGCTGACGCGCAGGCGCCTCGCCCGCGACTGATCACAGGTCCCGGATCACGGGCACTGAGGGCGTCATCTCCGAGAGGAGGTGGCGCCCTCGTTCGCGTCGTCGGACGACGAGGCAACCGGGGCGCCGGAGTCGGCCAGGTCGGAGTCGGTCAGGTCGGGGCCGCCGCCGTGCGCCGCCCGGCGCAGAGCCGGGATCGCCGCGAGGCTCAGCACCGCGACCACCGCGCCGGTGAGGTACAGGAGCATGTAGTCGTCGGCGGCCCCCGAGATCGGGTCGCCTGCACCCACGTGCAGGAGCATCGCCGCGACCATGGGGGCGAAGATCTGAGGGATGGTCTCGGCCGCGTTGAGCACGCCGAGGTACGCGCCGCCCCGGCCCTGCGGGATCACCCGCATGGCCAACGCCAGGTTGACGGCGAGATAGACCCCGACCGCGAGCCCCCCGAGCGTGGTCGCCGTCCAGAGCGCGACCGGGGCATCGGCGAAGGCGCGGATCGTCGCGGCACCGGCGAGTCCGAGCGCGCCCGCGACCAGGAAGGCGAGGTACCGTCCGCGTCTCGACGCCCAGGCGCCGCCTGCACCGGCACCGACGACGACGCCCGCGCCGCCGAGCAGCGTGGCGATCATGGCGACGGGCGTGGCGCCGACCGCATCACCCGTCATCCGGTCGATCACCATGTAGAGCGTGAAGGCGGTGGTGAGGCCCAGCGCGGACTGCATCCCCAGCCGCTGCAGCCAGAGAGCGACGAAGGTCGGCGACATCGCCGCCCGGAGATCGAGGCGTGCGCGATCACTCGCCGCCGACTCCCGGATCGTCAGTGCGACCCCGACGACCGCGATGGCCAGGGCCGGCATGACCAGCGCGATGAGGTCGACCTGGCGAGGCAGCAGGGCGGTGAGCACGAGCGGCGGCAGGACACCGAGGAACGCCGCCGCGGTGAAGATCCCCGAGGCGGCCGCGCGCCGCTCCTCCGGCACGACGTCGGCCAACAGCGCCGCGGCCGCCGCCAGGGTGGCGTTGAACGCCACCTGCGCGCACACCCAGGCCGCGATGATCGCCGCGAACGACTCCGCCGCCGACAGCCCGACGATGCCGATGATGCCCGCGACCGCACCGGCCAGCATCCAGGGCCTGCGGCGCCCGAAGCGGCCGCGGGTGCGGTCGGAGAGGGCGCCGAAGACCGGGTTCGCGATCAGAGCGGCCACGCTTCCGATCGCGAGCACGAGCGCCAGCGCTCCGGCGCGCTGGTCGGCGCCGAACAGCGCGTCGATCTTCAGCGGGATGCCGGCCATGACCGGCGTCGTGAGCGACCCGAGCCCCACCAGATTGACAGCGGCGAGGAGGAGGACCGTGCGCCTCTCCGACCGGTTCGAGCGCTCGCGCGGCATGCCGTTCCCTTCATCGTGACCCCCCAGCACTCTAGCTAGAGTGATCAGATGTCATCGGGGCGGTGGGAACAGCACTTGGCGCGCCCGCGCCTGCTCTCGGCGCTGTCGATCCCCTCTCGTGCGGTGGTGGTCGTGGGCCCGTCCGGCGCCGGGGCCTCGACTCTGCTGAGGAACTGGGCGCAGGGGCGCGCAGCGCAGTGGGCGGTCCGCGGCGACATCCCCGACCCGACAGAGGGCGTGCTCGTGGTGGACGACGCCGACACTCTGTCGGATGACGACTGGACGCGAATCCACGGGCTGCTCGCCGCTGATCCTCTGCTGCTGCTGCGTGCTGCCGTGCACGATCGGCGGGCGGTTCCGGCGGAGCTGCAGGCGGACTTCGTGACAGAGCTCTGCTTCACCGCCGAGGAGACCCGTGCGTACCTGGCGCTGATCGGGTCCCCGCTCGATGCCGCGGGTGCGCACCGGGTCACCGGAGGGCTGCCGGCGGCCGTGCGCGCGATCGGACAGCTCAAGAACCTGCGCGCCGAGCAGGTGAGCGCCGCGCTGCGAGACCTGCATCCGCAGCCCCTCGATGCGCCCGACGCGCACCTCGCCGTGCCAGAGGTGCTCACCCGGGAGGTCGTCGCCGCGCTCGGCGGATCCCCCGGGGTCCTCGACCGCGCGGAAGCCGCAGGGCAGGGAGAGTGGGCCGGTGACCCCGGGCATCCGTTCTTCGTCCTCTCCGCGCCGGTGCGCGCGGCCACCGCCGCGGCACACCCGACGCCTGGCTCCCCGTCGGTGCACGCCCGCGCGGGGCGCACGCTCCTCGCGCAGAGAGCCTGGTACGGAGCGCTGCTCGAGGGCGCGTCCGCCGGGTCGCTCGACCTCGTGGACGCGGCGTTGAAGGGCGGCGGCCTCACCCTCATCCGTGCTCACGGCGCGTCGATCTCGACAGCGCTGCGCGACATCCGCCTCCTCGACCTGCGCACCTGGCCGGTGATCGCGATGGCTCAGGCGCTGATCTTCAACGCCCGGCGCGAGCACCGGCTGCGAGCGGTCGAGCTCATGGGCATGGCGCTGATCGGCGCCAGACGGGCGCCGGCGGACGGCGCGGACCGCGCACTGCTGCGGGTCATCGAAGCGGTCGTCCGCCGTCTGCTGGGCCTGGGTGACGACGGGGTCGACGCGGCCCTGACCGCGGCGAGGATCCTCCGAGGCCTCTCGCCCGACGAGCTGCGAAAGATCGACGGCCTGGTCGAGGACCTGCACTCGCACAGCGCGATCACCCTGATGTACGGCGACCGCCCCGAGGATGCGCTCGCGGAGTTCGAGCGGGCGTTCGCGACGGCGCGTCGGCCCAGCGGTCAGCTGGTCGCCATCGGCGGGGCCGCGATGGTGCACGCCTCGTCCGGTGACCTCGTCGCCGCGCAGACCTGGGTGGACATCGCCGGGTCCCGGTCATGGCCGGAGGTGCTGCTCAACGAGTACCAGGGCACTCCGCTGCGCATCGCCGAAGCGAAGATCGCCCTCGAGCGCGATGATCTCGACGGGGCCGAGGTCGCCCTGAACAGCGTCTGGCACATCATCGAGACTGTCGAGCACTGGCCCACGCTCGCGCACCTGCGCGCGCTGCTCGACATCCGCCTCGGCCGCGCCGAGGTCGGGCTCGAGGAGTTCCGGGCGCTTCGGCGCCGCAGGGGACGACGCAAGCCGCGGTCCCAGCGGCGGCTGCTCGACCTCACCGACTCCGCGCTCGCCCTCGCAGCCGGCGACATGGCGTCGGCCCGCAGACTGGTCGACCAGGGCGGCGATGCGGCGATGCTCACACTCGGGGTCGCCAGAGTCGAGATCTTCGACGGACGCCACGAACGCGCCCAGCGCAGGCTCGCGGGCATCGAGGTCGAGGCGCCCGAGGCGCGGGCGCACCTCGCGGTGCTCGAAGCGCTGATCCTCCGACGTGCCGGCCGGCCCGAGGAGGCCGCGACGGCCGCGCGTCGTGCCAGGGCGATCGCCGACGCCCACGGTCTCCGCACGCCGTTCCTCCTCGTTCCCGCCGAAGACAGGGCGCTGTTCGGGCCCGAGGTGATCGATGTCGCGACGCCGAGCCTGACTGCGCGACCTGCCGTGCCGCGCCTGACCTCGCGGGAGCGCGTGATCCTCACAGAACTGCGCGGGACCGCCAGCGTCGGCGAGATCGCCGAACGCCTGCACGTCTCGGAGAACACCGTGAAGTCGCAGCGCAGATCGCTGTACCGCAAACTCGGGGTGTCCTCGCGCGACGAGGCCATCGCCGTCGCGATGGGTCAGGGCCTGTTCGAGGCGGGGACCGAACGGGGCCGATGATCACGGCGTGATCAGGCGGAAACACCCCACGGGAGCGACTCGATGTACCGCAGCAGCACCCCTTCGCGCAGCGCCCACGGCGACACCTCGAGCTCGTCGACCTCGAGAGCTGTCATCGCGGTGTGGAGCGAGACGGCGGCGGCCACGATCTGGAAGGTGCGGTCGGCGGTGATCCCCGGCAGCTCCTGGCGCGCACCTGCGGGGAGGCGGGCGAGCCGGGGGATCCACGACCCCAGCGACGCGCGCGGCAGCACCATGCGCTGAATGCCCGACCATCCGGGCACGGGGTATCCGGCGAGCTTGGCGAGCGAGCGGATCGCCTTGGACGAGCCGACCACGTGGTCCGGCCGCGGCAGGGCCGCGAACCGGGGGCGGATCTCGGCGAGCGTCGCCGTCGCGTGCTCCCGGAGGCGCTCCACGTCGTCTTCGCCGGGAGGATCGTGGGGCAGGAACTGCACGGTCATCCGCCCCGCGCCGAGAGGAACGGATGCCGCCGCATCGGGCACCTCGTCGTCGCCCGCTGCGATCTCCAGCGATCCGCCGCCGATGTCGAGGAGCAGCAGCTGACCGGCCGACCAGCCGAACCAGCGGCGGACGGCGAGGAAGGTGAGCTCCGCCTCCGTCTCGCCGTCGAGCACCTGCAGCGGTTGACCCAGCGCCCGCTCGATCCGGGCGATCACCTCAGCGCCGTTGCGGGCGTCGCGCACGGCGCTGGTCGCGGTCGCCAGCAGCTCGTCGACGTTCTCGGCCTCGGCGACCCGACGAGCCTGGTGCACAGCCGACTCGAGTGCCACCACGCCCTCTTCGGAGATCGCGCCGTCCGGCGTCAGGTACCGCATCAGCCGCAGCACGGAGCGATCGCTGGTCGTCGCGAGCGGCCGCCCTCCCGGCCGGACATCCGCGGCGAGCATGTGGACGGTGTTGGAACCGATGTCGAGGACTCCGAGGCGCACGGGTAGAGACTACTGCCGCGCCGTTACGATGTATCCGTGACCACCGCCGATCCCACGCTGCCGCTGTCTCCGTACCGAGAGATCGGCCGTGAGGAATGGGCGCGGTTGGCCGCGGGACTCGACCAGCCGCTGACCGAGACCGAGGTCGTGGAGCTGCGCGGCATCGGCGATCGACTCGACCTCACCGAGGTGCGCGAGGTCTATCTGCCGCTGAGTCGCCTGCTCAGCCTCTATGCGACCTCGACCAAGCGACTGGGGGCGGCGACGAGCTCGTTCCTGCAGGAGGACGACACCACCACGCCCTTCGTGGTGGGGGTCGCGGGTTCGGTCGCCGTGGGCAAGTCGACCATCGCCCGTCTGCTGCGGGAGCTGATGAGCCGCTGGCCGGGTACGCCGCGGGTCGAGCTGGTGACGACGGACGGATTCCTCTACCCGAACGCAGAGCTCGCGCGCCGCGGCCTCATGGATCGCAAGGGATTCCCCGAGTCCTACGACCGCCGAGCCCTCATCGACTTCCTCACCGAGGTCAAGAGCGGCGCCGCCGAGGTGCGTGCCCCGTTCTATTCGCATATGCGATACGACATCGTTCCCGACGCCCGCGTGGTCGTGCGTCGACCCGACGTGGTGATCGTCGAGGGGCTCAACGTGCTGCAGCCGCCCGCGGCGCCCAACGACGTCGCGGTGAGCGACCTCTTCGACTTCTCGATCTTCGTCGACGCCGACACCTCGCACATCGAGAAGTGGTACGTCGACCGCTTCCTCGCGCTGCGGCAGGGCGCCTTCTCGAACCCGTCGTCGTACTTCAACGTGTTCGCTCACCTCACCGACGAGGAGGCGATCACGACGGCACTCGGATACTGGAACGAGATCAACATGCCGAACCTCGTCGAGAACGTGATGCCGACCAAGCACCGCGCGCGCCTGGTGCTCAACAAGGGTGTCGACCACAGCGTCGAGAGCGTGCTGCTGCGCAAGCTCTGAGACGCCGCATCCGCGTCGCCCCGGCTCGGGCGGGTTCGTTCGGCACCTTCGCAAACTCCCGCGCTTATTCTTGACCCCATGTGTGGAATCGTCGGATACGTGGGCCCGCGGCCCAGCCAGGACATCCTTCTCGCGGGCCTCGCCCGTCTCGAGTACCGGGGCTACGACTCCGCCGGCGTCGCCGTGATCGACCGCGACGGAACCCTCGGTATGCGCAAGAAGGCAGGCAAGCTCGCGATGCTGCGGGACTCCCTCGCCGACGCCCCGCTGCCTGACGGAAGCACCGGGATCGGACACACCCGCTGGGCGACGCATGGTGGCCCCACCGACGAGAACGCGCACCCGCACCTCGCCGACGATGACCGGCTCGCGGTCATCCACAACGGCATCATCGAGAACTTCGCCGTCCTGCGCGACGAGCTGCTCGCCGACGGCGTGCGTTTCCGCAGCGAGACCGACACCGAGGTCGCGGCCGCTCTTCTCGGTCGCGAGTACCGCTCGAACGGCGGCGACCTGCAGCTCGCCTTCCGCGGCGTCGTCAACCGTCTGGAGGGGGCGTTCACGCTCCTCGCGATGCACCAGGACCACCCCGGACTGGTCGTCGGGGCCCGCCGCAACTCTCCGCTGGTGATCGGTCTCGGCGAGGGCGAGAACTTCCTCGGATCCGACGTGGCCGCCTTCATCGAGCACACCCGCAAGGCGCTGGCCATCGGTCAGGACCAGATCGTCTCGATCACCCCGGATGCCGTCACCGTGACCGACTTCGGCGGCACCCCCGTCGAGGCCGAGCCGTTCGACGTCTCGTGGGACGCCGCCGCCGCCGAGAAGGGCGGCTGGTCGAGCTTCATGGCCAAGGAGGTCTCCGAGCAGCCCGAGGCCGTCGCGAACACGATCCGTGGCCGCATCCGCGGCGATCAGGTCGTGATCCCGGAGCTCGAGGGACTCGACGACCTGTTCCTCGGCATCAACCGCATCATCATCACCGCCTGCGGCACCGCATCGTACTCGGCGCTCGTCGGCAAGTACGCGATCGAGCAGTGGGCGCGCGTGCCCGTCGACGTCGAGCTCGCCCACGAGTTCCGCTACCGCGACCCGGTGATCGGGGCCGACACGCTCGTCGTGTCGATCAGCCAGTCGGGCGAGACCATGGACACCCTGATGGCCGTGAAGTACGCGCGGGAGCGCGGCGCCCGCACCCTGTCGATCTGCAACACCCAGGGGGCCACGATCCCGCGCGAGTCGGATGCCGTGGTCTACACCCACGCCGGCCCCGAGGTCGCGGTCGCCTCCACGAAGGCGTTCTCGGCGCAGATCACCGCTCTGCTGCTGCTCGGTCTGCACATGGGTCGTGTGCGCGGCGCCGTCGAGGACGCATCGGCGGACGTCGCCGAGCTGCTGGCCCTTCCCGAGAAGATCGCGAAGGTGCTCGAGAGCGAACACGATCACGTCAGCCAGCTGGCGGGCTGGATGGCGGACACCCGCTCGGTCCTCTTCCTCGGCCGCCACGTGGGCTTCCCGATCGCCCTCGAGGGTGCGCTCAAGCTCAAGGAGATCTCCTACATCCATGCGGAGGGCTTCGCGGCGGGCGAGCTCAAGCACGGCCCGATCGCCCTGATCGAGCCGGGGCAGCCGGTCTTCGTCCTCGTGCCGTCGCCGCGGCACTCCGCAGTGGTGCACTCGAAGGTGGTCTCCAACATCCAGGAGATCCGCGCTCGCGGCGCTCGCGTGATCGTCGTCGCCGAAGAGGGCGACGCGGCCGTTCTGCCGTTCGCCGACGAGGTCATCCGCATCCCGCTCGCCGGTGCGATGTTCGAGCCGCTGCTCGCGGTCGTGCCGCTGCAGGTGTTCGCGATGGCGCTCGCGACGGCGAAGGGCCTCGATGTCGATCAGCCGCGCAACCTCGCGAAGTCCGTCACGGTCGAGTAGCCCACGCCGGCGCCGGCGCCCGTTCCCGCTCTCGTTCTCGGCCCTCCGTCTGCGGTGCCCCGGCCGTATGGCTGACAGTTCCCCGCCTGGCTGAACCGGAGTGTGCTCGAGGTCAGCCATGGGGGAATCCTCCAGCCATCCGGCTCATGAGCGCGCCCGAGCGAGCGCGCCCGAGATCGCGGCGATCACGACGCTCCACTCGTGGATGATCATGGCGTAGTCGAAGCGGAGCGTCTCGAATCCCAGACGGGATGCCGCGGCATCCCGAATCAGGTCACGATGGCGTTCGGAACGGCCGGCGTGGTTGTCCTTGCCATCGGCTTCGAGGATGACGCGCCTCTCCACGACGAAGTCGACTCGCCCGACCCCGTCGATCGACACCTGTGTCTCCACCCGGATGCCGAGCAGATGCAGCCGCAGTCGGACGATGGACTCGAGCCCGCTGTCTGCATCATGGCGTGCGATGTCGGCAAGCCACCGAGCGCGCACCGGAAGAGCTGCACGGATGCGGCGCCTCGCGTCTGCGCCGATCAGGCCCAGCGCCCACGCCGACTCGTATGCGGCGAAGAAGAACTCCTCGCCGTGACATCCGAACGCCTGCACGAGCGCCTGTTCGACCGGGGCGAGTCCCAGTCGCATCGAGCCCGCACGGTAGTGCTCGACGCACTCGCAGTGGGCATGCGGATGCCTTCGTCCGGCGAGACCGAGCCACACATGAGGATGCTCGTCGTCGGCGAGAACCCAGACCCCGTGCATGCGCAGCGCGCCGGAACAGGAGAGCGCACCCCCGTGCAGGGCGGCGGTTCGCACACTCCCTGCGCATGACGGCGCCGCGAACACCCCGGCGCGCACCCGGGACAGCGCGCCGCGCCGCACCGCGTCGGAGAGGTCCTTGCGTGTGCATCCGAATCGCGCGAGCCGTGACCCGCGGGCGACTCCGCCCTGCAGTTCGACGAGCATCAGAGGTGTGGGCATCCGCCGATCCTCGTTCATCCGTCGACCCCTGGTCACGGAGAATGCCGTGATCTGGGGACACTCTCTGCGGCCGTGCATCTGGGGAGGAGCCGTGGCACGGCCGGATGGCTGAACATCCCCCGATTGGCTGACGTATGACGCCGACAGGGGCCGCCCACCGGGGAATTGTCAGCCACCCGGGCGAGGGAGGGCGAGGGCGAGGGCGAGGGCGCCGTGTCGGGGGAGCGGCGGATGCCGCGACTAGGCTGAACGGGTGATCATCGGGACCGGCATCGACCTCGTGGACATCCCGCGATTCGAGCGGACACTCGATCGCACGCCACGACTTCTGGAGCGTCTCTTCGCGCCGAGCGAGCGCGGTCTGCGGCTGCCCTCGCTCGCTGCCAGGTACGCGGCGAAGGAGGCGCTCATCAAGACCCTCGGCGGATCCGACGGGGTGCACTGGATCGAGATCGAGATCGCCTCGGAGTCGTCGGGCCGCCCGCACTTCGTCCTGACCGGGAGCACCGCCGACGTCGTCGCCGAGCGGGGCATCACCCGACTGCACCTGACCCTCACCCATGACGCGGGACTCGCCGCGGCATTCGTCGTCGCCGAAGGAGAGCCGCTGTGACCGTCCCGTTCCGCGAGGCACGCATCGAGCTGGATGCGATCACCGACAACGTCCGCCACTTCCGTCGCCTCACCGGCGTCGAGGTCATCGCCGTCGTCAAGGCGAACGCCTACGGTCACGGCGCTGCGCCTGCAGCCGTGGCCGCGCTCGCCGGGGGCGCCACGCGGCTCGGGGTCGCCGAGATCCCCGAGGCGCTCGATCTGCGCCGGCAGGGGATCACCGCCCCGATCGTGGCGTGGCTGCACGCTCCGGGTGAGAGGTTCGATCAGGCGGCGGCGCACGACATCGAGGTGGGCATCTCGTCGTTCGACCAGCTGGAGGCGGCGGGTGCCGTCGCCTCGGTCGACCGTCCGGTGGGTGTGCACCTCAAGTTCGAGACCGGGCTGTCACGCAACGGCATCGCTCCGGCGGACTGGCGTCGTGTGCTGGCCGAGGCGGCGCGGCTCGAGCGCATCGGACGGCTGCGGATCATCGGTCTCTTCAGCCACCTCTCGAACACGTCGCCGCAGGACGACCGTGAGGCGCTGGCGAAGTTCGAGCAGGGGGTGGAGGTCGCGGCCTCGTTCGGCATCCATCCCGAGATCCGCCACATCGCGGCCACCGCCGCGGCCATAGACCTGCCCGAGATGCGACTGGACGCGGTGCGGATCGGCGTCGGCATCTACGGACTCTCGCCCTTCGAGGACCGCTCGTCGGCCGAGCTGGGTCTGCGTCCGGCGATGACGCTGCGTGGCGCGGTCGCAGCCGTGCGCCGCGTTCCGGCAGGGACCGGGGTGTCGTACGGGTACGACCATCGCGCCCCGCACGACACGACGCTGGTGCTGGTGCCTCTCGGGTATGCCGACGGCGTGCCCCGTCAGGCCTCGGGGCGACTGCCGGTCTCGATCGCCGGTCGGCGCCATCTCAACGTCGGACGCATCGCGATGGACCAGTTCGTCGTGGACGTCGGCGACACCCCCGTCTCGATCGGCGACGAGGTGGTGCTGTTCGGCGACCCGACCCTCGGCGTGCCGTCGGCGGCGGAGTGGGCCAACGCCGCCTCGACCATCAACTACGAGATCGTCACGCGCATCGGCGCCCGCGTGCCCCGGCGGTCGGCATGAGCGTGGATCCGGCGTTCCTCGGACATCACGAGATCGACACGTCCGCCGCGATGGAGCAGCTCGGGGTGCGCATCGGCGAGGGGCTGACCGCCGGCGACCTGCTCATCCTCACCGGGCCGCTCGGCGCGGGAAAGACGACCTTCACGCGCGGGCTCGCGCGAGGGCTGGGTGTGCGCGGCCCCGTGCAGAGTCCCACGTTCGTGATCGCCCGCACGCACCCCTCGCTCGTCGGACGCGCCCCGCTGGTGCACGTCGACGCCTATCGGCTGGGATCGGATGCCGAGCTCGATGACCTCGATCTCGACCTCGCCCGTTCGGTCGTCGTCGTGGAGTGGGGGCGCGGGATGGCGGAGGAGCTCGCCGACACCTGGTGGGACATCGAACTCGAGCGGCCGGTCGGCGGAGACGAGCAGCTCGACCCGTCCGAGCTCGACACGGATGCTCCGCGCCGCGTGACGATCACCCGCGAAGGACGCTCGACGAGCGCGGGGTGAACCCCGGCTACCCTGGAGAGGTGATCCTCGCCGTCGACACCTCTCTGGGCACCGCCGTCGCCCTCATCGACGATGACGGCGTCCGCCTCTCCGACGCCTCGGCGGCGGATCCCCTCGGGCATGCCGAGGTGATCGGCGAGATGCTCGTCCGTGCCCTCGACGAGGCCGCGGGCGACGAGAGCATGGGCGACGGAGCTCCCCTGATCGGCCACGTGGTCGCCGGCATGGGACCGGGCCCCTTCACCGGACTCCGGATCGGCATCGCGGCGGCACGCGCATTCGCGATGGGCCGCGGCATCCCGGTCGTCCCTGTGCCGAGCCACGCCGCCGCCGCACTCACCGCGATCGAGCACGACCGGATCGCCGGGCCTTTCGCGATCGTCACCGATGCCCGACGTCGCGAGGTCGCGATCACGGTCTTCGACGGAACCGATGCCGACGGACTCCCGGTCGTGATCGCCGACACCGTGCTCGTGCCGCGCGTCGATGCCGACGAGCATCTGGGAGCCACGCGCCGCATCGACGTCGAGACGCTCTCCGCCGTCGATCTCGCGCGGGTGGGCGCGCGATCCGTCGCCGCCGGGCGGATCCTCATGGCCGACGAACCTCTCTACCTGCGCCAGCCCGATGTCACCGTCCCCGGCGCGCCGAAGAAAGTCGGGCGATGACGCTGCGCGCGGCGACGCCCCACGATCTGGACGCGATCATGGCGGTGGAGCGACGCTCCTTCCCGACCGACGCCTGGAGCCCCCAGGCGATGGCCGACGAGCTCTCCAGCCCGCATGGCCGCTACCTGGTCGACGAGCACGAGGGCAGCGTCATCGGCTACGGGGGAGTGCGCGCGCTGCAGGGGTCCCGCGACGCCGACATCCAGACCATCGCCTTCGACGAGAGGCATCGGGGCGCCGGCCGCGGGCGCGCGCTGCTGCGCGCGCTGCTCGCCGCGGCGGCCGAGCGGGGCGCGCGAGAGGTCTTCCTCGAGGTGCGGGCCGACAACCCCGGCGCCGAGGGGCTCTACCTCTCCGAGGGGTTCGAGGAGATCGGGCGACGCCCGCGCTACTACCAGCCGGATGACGTCGACGCGATCGTGATGCGGCTCGCGCTGCCTGATCGCCGCGCGCACGACGAGACCGGACCTCTGCAGGATGCCGCGAAGGAGGGCGCCGAATGACCGAGCCGCTGGTGCTGGGCATCGAGACGAGCTGCGACGAGACCGGGATCGGCATCGTCCGCGGCCGCACTCTGCTGTCGAACACGATCGCCTCGAGCATGGACGAGCACGCCCGCTACGGCGGCGTCGTGCCCGAGGTCGCCGCGCGCGCGCACCTCGAGGCGCTGCAGCCGTCGATCGACGCCGCGCTCGCCGAGGCGGGCGTGCGACTCGACGAGCTCGACGCCGTGGCCGTGACCAGCGGCCCCGGCCTGGCCGGCGCCCTGATGGTCGGGGTCGGCGCTGCCAAGGGCCTCGCGGTGTCCCTCGGCACGCCGCTCTATGCCGTGAACCATCTCGTGGGGCATATCGCCGCCGACATCCTGACCCCCGACTCCGATCCTCTGGAGTACCCGACGATCGCGCTGCTGGTCTCCGGCGGGCACACGTCGCTGCTGCACGTGCGCGACCTCACCACCGACGTCGAGATGCTCGGCGAGACCATGGACGACGCCGCCGGCGAGGCGTTCGACAAGGTCGCGCGGCTGCTGTCGCTGCCCTACCCGGGTGGGCCGGAGATCGATCGCGCGGCGCGGGAGGGCGACCCGAACGCCATCCGCTTCCCGCGGGGCCTGTCCCGCGCCTCCGATCTGGCCGCCCACCGCTACGACTTCTCGTTCTCGGGTCTCAAGACGGCGGTCGCCCGCTGGGTGGAGCGCTGCGAGGCCGACGGTGTGCCCGTACCGGTCGCCGATGTCGCGGCGAGCTTCCGCGAGGCCGTGGTCGACGTGCTCGTGACGAAGGCGCTCGCCGCCTGCGCCGATCTCGGGGTGCCCCGTCTGCTGCTGGGCGGAGGCGTCATCGCCAATCGCCGCCTGCGTGAGGTCGCACTCTCCCGTGCGGCGGCGGCCGGGGTCACGGTCCGCATCCCGCCGTTGTCGCTGTGCACCGACAACGGGGCCATGATCGCCGCCCTCGCCGCCGAGCTGATCTCGTCGGGACGCCGCCCGTCGACGCTCGCCTTCGGCGCCGATTCGACCCTGCCCGTGACCGAGATCCAGGTCGCGGAGCGGAGCGTGGTGTCGTGATGAGCGATGCGACACGGGGAGCCGACGCCGCGGGCACCGATCCGGCGGCGGGCAGGGTCGTGCCGCCGGCCCGCATCGACATCCCCAGCGGTGAGGTGGAGCGCCCGACGGGTGCCGCTCGACTGCCGGGTGCCCGACGCGACGGCTACACGCGGCTGCCCACCGGGCCGGTCGGTGTCGAGCCGGTGATCGTGACCGGTCCGATGCTCGACGAGGTCAGGCGCGACACCGACTGGCAGCCCTCGACCGACACCGGGACGGTGACTGCCGCGGTCGACGACACCCGGCTCGCTCCCTGGGCGCTGATGGCGGCGATCGTGGCACTGGCCAGCTCGTTCTTCGTCGGCTGGGGGCTGCCGATCGCGGTGATCTCGGTCGTCGCCGCGATCATGTCGCTTCGGCGTCCCGTCGAGAGTCGTTCGATCGCGCGCTGGGCGCTCGTGCTCGGGCTGTGCGCGACGGTCTACAGCCTGGGATGGCTCGTCTGGGCGGGTATGCAGTTCGAAAGGCTCGGATAGCGGATGCTCGGTGCCGAGGAGGCGCTCGAGCTTCGTGCGCTGCAGGAGCGTGCGTATGGCCGCGACGGGGCGTTGCGGGTCGACGAGGTGGCTCGGCTGCGCCGACTCGAGGCGCAGAGACGGGCATCCTCGTCAGGTGCGGAATCCGAGCAGCCGACGGCTCAGGGTCCCTCGGGCGCTGATGGTGCATCATCCGTCTCGGTCGATCCGGCGCCAGAGTCCGCCCCTGCGCCCGCGCCGCGCTCGCAGGACGACGGCGCGGAGGGATCCGCACCGTCTTCGCCTCGGACGCGCGGGCGCAGCGCTCTGCTGCTGGCGTCGGTATGCGTGGTGCTCGGCCTGGGGGCGGGATGGCTGCTGTTCGCCGATCGGGGCATCTCGTCGATGTCGCTGACGTCGACGCAGCAGGAATGGCAGAACGCGATCGTGGCCTCGGGGCGGTACGACCCCGGCTCGGTGCGCGCGCTGCGCGAGGAGCGGGGCGTGGTGGTCTGGTACGCCACGAAGGATGACGGCACGCAGGTGTGCGTGGTGCTGGGGGATGCCGAGTCGACGGCCCCCGCCTGCACGACTCGTGAGCAGGCGCTGGCGCAGGGGGTGAGCGCCAGCCTCGTGACGGTGGTCGACGACTCGCAGACCTTGGATGTCGACGCGTACATGTACCTGACCGATGACGGCGCACCTGCGATCGTCACCAGCAGCTACATGTCGATGCCGCAGTCGTCGGCCCAGTTCGCGACTCCCGAGGAGGCGGCTGTCGCGGTCTCCCTCGCAGAGGATGTCGGCCTCGACCGGCGCTCGATCATGGTCGTCGGCTACGACGGCGAGACGCCGATCTGGGTCGGCGTCGACAAGGCGACGCAGCGCTACTGTCTGGTCATCGACGGCTCGAGTCCCTCGCCGCCGATGGTGTGCGACGACAGTCTGATGCTGGCCGAGACCGACAGGTCGCTCGGACTCGTCGTCGACGACGGCGACGGGATCACCCGCTACGAGTACCGGTTCGGCTACGGTCAGGGATACCTCACGGTCACGAGGGACGGGGAGGGCGACGATGCCGCACGAGAGTGACGCTGCCGAACTGCGAGCGCTGCAGGCCAGGGCCTACGGGCGCGGCGGTGGACTCTCCGACACGGATGCCGCGCGTCTGGCCGCCCTCGAATCGGCCCGTGTCGTACGGACCGCAGGAGACGCCGGCGACGCCGGCGATCCTGTGCCCCTCGACGATGCGATTTCTGCCGTCGATCCGACCCTTGACGGTGATGCCGTGCCTGCTGCTGGTGCCGCGACTCCTGCTGGTGACGCGATTCCTGACGATGCCGCGACTCCTGGTGATACCGCGACGCCTGCCGCTCCGGCCGACACCGTGCCGCCTGCGGGGAGCCGCAGGAGGTGGACCTCGCTCGTCGCCGCCTCGGCCGCCCTTCTGCTGGTCGGGCTCGGCGTGGGCTGGGCGGTGTTCGCGGAGAAGGGCGACGGGATCTCCCTCACCGCGGCGCAGCAGGAGCGGCGGGCGGCGCTCCAGGACGACGGCGGGTACGACCCGGGGAGCCTCAGGGCGATCGGCCAGGACGACGATGCGCTGGTCTGGCTCGCCACGAAGGATGACGGTGAGCTGAGCTGCCTCACCCTCGACGTCGCGGCGGAGTCGTCGACGCAGTGCGCTCCCACCGAGGATCTCGAGAGAGGCTGGGGATTCGGAGTGAGCGTCGTCACCCCGGCGGGCGACGACGACGAGCCTGCGCAGCAGCTCTCTGCGACGGCGGCGCGCGCGACCACGGGTGAGTTCGTGGCGGTCGTGCAGCGCTGGGACACGAGCGGGAACGACTGGATGTCGCAGTTCGAGGGGGCGGAGCGGGATCGGGCGGAGCAGCTCGCGGACGAGGGGTTCGACGAGTACACCTATTCGATCGTCGGCGACTTCCAGGAGCAGCCCGTCTGGTTCGGTCAGCGCACCACGGGCGCGGTGACCGAAGACTGCCTGGTCGTCGACGCCCTCGACGCGACCCAGTGCGTGCGCGCCGGCGAATCCCGCGAGGCCGGGATCGGCATCAGAACGGTGACGTTCGACGAGGGGGCGGGCCGGACCGTCACGTCGGATGTGCTCCTCTCGTTCACCCGCAGCGGCACCCCGTACCTCGTGGTGAGCGACGACGCGCCGGCGTCCGCCTCTGGCACGGATGCCGGCTGACCGCGCTCCGGCTATCCGGCCGCGGGAACCCGGTCGGCGAGGATCGCCCGTCGCTGGTCGCCCACTCGGGTGAGGATCAGGGTGGCAGCGGCATCGCCTCTGAGCGCGAGCTTCTTGCGGAAGGCGGCGGGGTCGATGTCCATCCCGCGCTTCTTGATCTCGAGGGTGCCGATCCGGTGGGACTTGAGGACGGCGCTGATGGCCTTCGGGTTGGCCGGCATCGTCTCGCGCACCCGGAAGCTCTGCACGAACGGGCTGGTCAGCGCTGAGTCCGAGGTCAGGTACGCGATGCGCTCGTCGAGCATCCCCGCCTCGAGGGAGCGCGCGACGTCGCCGATGAGACGGGCGCGGATCACCGCCCCGTCGGGTTCGTGCAGGAACGCCCCGAGCTCGCGCACCGGCGCATCGTCGGCGTCGGCACCGGCGGTCAGCTCGTGCGAGCGCTCGCCGCGGATGACCAGTGCTGCGCGGCGCACCCCTTCGCGTGCGAGTGCCCCCGTCCACAGGACGAGCTCGACGACGCTGCCCTCCGCGCTCACCCACTGGGCCTCGGCATCGGCGGGGAGGGCGTCACGGTCGTGCCCCGGGCCGAGCTTGATGCCGGAGGGGACGCGGGAGGCGAGCTCGAACGCCCAGTCCAGCGGTGGGGAGTAGTCGTCGGACGAGACGCGGCGGGTCTCGCCGTGTCCTGCGGTGCGGCGGGCGGGGTCCATCCAGATCGCCGTCGTGCCGTCCGTCTCCGTCGGCGCGTGCTCCTGCGCCGTCCCGTGCGCGACCGTGGCGCTGTCGGCGAAGGGCGCGAGGTTGTAGGCGGCGATGGCCGCGGTGACCTCGTCGGCATCGACCGCCGACACGTCGAGCCCGGCACCGGCGAAAGCGAGGGAGTCGCCGCCGATGCCGCAGCCCAGGTCGGCGACGGCGGTGACGCCGGCGCGGCGCATCCGCTGGGCATGCCGCGCGGCGACGCCGAGGCGCGTCGCCTGCTCGAGACCCGCGCGCGTGAACAGCATCCGCGCGGCGAAGTCGCCGAACTTCGCCTGGCCGCGCGAGCGCAGCGCAGCCTGACCCACCACGGCCGACACGAGGTCGGGGGAGTGGCCCGCCGCGCGCAGGCGCGACACGGCCCTGGCGACATCGGCGCCCTGTTCGATCGGGCCGAGAGCGTCCAGCAGCTCCAGGCCCTCGGGGGTCAGCAGTGCACGCAGCTCGGACATCTCCACCCGGCAAGCTTAGGCGGCGGCGAGGCCGGCGCGATTGGCACTCGCATTGCATGAGTGCCAGCCGACGCCCTACACTGGGTGTTAGCACTCTCGGGTTGAGAGTGCGAAAAAGTCTTCCTGTCAGCGTCAAGAAAGAAGAGGTAGACCGTGTCGGTTTCCATCAAGCCGCTCGAGGACCGCATCGTCATCAAGCAGGTCGAGGCCGAGCAGACCACCGCGAGTGGCCTGGTCATCCCCGACACCGCCAAGGAGAAGCCCCAGGAGGGCGAGGTCGTGGCCGTTGGCCCCGGCCGCATCGATGACAACGGCAACCGCGTTCCGCTCGACGTCGCCGTGGGCGACCGTGTCCTGTACAGCAAGTACGGCGGCACCGAGGTGAAGTTCGGCGCAGACGAGTTCCTCGTCCTGTCGGCACGCGACGTGCTCGCGGTCGTCGTCCGCTGAGACAACGTCTTCGAAAGGGCCCGGATGCATCTCGCATCCGGGCCCTTTCCGTGTGCGTGACGAGTCCGGCGCCCGCCAGGTCTGCGCGCTTTCCTGCCATTCTCCGGCCGTGCACGATGCCGCGCCGATGGCCGAGGTGACGCGGCACTAGGGTTGTCCGGTGACCCCCACGAGCACCGCCACCCGCGCCACGCAGACGGCCGGTGTCGCCTACGCGGGCGGCGCCTATCTGCTCTGGGGCGTGCTGCCCCTGTACTTCCTGCTGCTCGCACCGACAGGACCGTGGGAGGTCGTCGCCTGGCGGGTGCTCCTGTCGCTCCTGTTCTGCGTCATCCTGCTCACGGTGACCCGAGGATGGCAGGCCTTCGGTGCCATCGTGCGTCAGCCCCGGCTGCTGGGATGGACGGCCCTGGCCGGCGTGCTGATCTACGTCAACTGGCAGGTCTTCGTGTTCGGCACGCTCAGCCACAACGTGGTCGAGACCAGCCTCGGCTACTTCATCAACCCGATCATGACGGTGCTGCTCGGGGTGTTCGTGCTCAAAGAGCGCATCCGCCGGCTGCAGTGGGTGGCCGTCGGCATCGCCTCGGCCGCGGTGATCGTGATCGTGGTGCTGTACCGTTCGTTCCCCTGGATCGCACTCTCACTCACCGTCTCCTTCGGGGTCTACGGGCTCATCAAGAAGAAGATCGGCCCGGCCGTCGACGCGATCAGCGGGCTGACCCTCGAGTCGTTCTGGTTGATCCCCATCGCCGTGGTCCAGCTGGTGCTCGTCGCCACCGGCTCCGGCCTCACGATGGGGGCCAACGGCGCGGGGCACGCCGTGCTGCTGGCTCTCGCCGGCGTCGCCACCGCGGTGCCCCTGCTGCTGTTCGCCGCGGGGACCCGGCGGATCGACCTGACGGTCATCGGGATGATCCAGTTCGTGACGCCCGTGATGCAGTTCATCATCGGCGCCGTGGTGCTCGGCGAGCCCATGCCGATCGAGCGCTGGGTGGGTTTCGTCTTCGTCTGGGTCGCGATCGCCGTCTTCCTCGTCGACCTCGTGATCGCCACCCGTCGCGGGCGTCGGAACGGGCGCTCGAAACCGATCTGAACGGCGGAATCATGCGGCGCGTGACCCGGTGGCGGATCGTTAACGCACCGAAACATCGGCGACCCCTATGCGAAGCCTTTCAGTCCTAGTGTTAGAGCCACCCGACCGTGGTCACAATCCACGGCCAGTCACGCAAGGGAGCATCATGACCTCATTCACGCGCTCGCGCAGCGCCCGATTCCTCGCGGGAGTCGCGCTGCTCAGCGTCTCGGCGATCGTCGTCGCAGGCTGCAGCAGCACCCCCTCGGATGACTCGTCCGACGGCGGCGGCAGCACTTCCGCCGCCGATCTGACTCTCAAGCTGGGCTCGCTGCTTCCGCAGACCGGCTCGCTGGCGTTCCTGGGCCCGCCCATGGAGTCCGGCGTGGGCCTCGCGGTCAAGGAGATCAACGACGCCAAGGCGGGTGTGACCATCGACCTCACCGCCGAGGACGAGGGCGACACCGACACCAAGGCCTACGAGACCTCGATCACCAAGCTCCAGGGTGCCGGCGTCTCGGCCATCGTGGGTGCCGCGGCATCCGGTGTCTCCAAGCTGATCCTCGACGGAAACGTCAGCGCAGGCATCCTGCAGATCTCCGCCTCGAACACCTCGCCCGACTTCACCGCGTGGGACGACGACGGACTCTACTTCCGCACCGCCCCCAGCGACCTGCTGCAGGGTGAGGTGCTCGGCAACCTGATCGCCGAGGACGGCGCCAAGTCGCTCGGCATCATCTACCAGAACGACGCGTACGGCACCGGCCTCGACGCGGCGATCAAGGAGACGTTCGAGGGCACCGGCGGCGAGGTCGTCGCCGAGGCGTCGTTCAACGTCGGCGACGCGCAGTTCGACGCACAGGTCGAGACGATCAAGGCGCAGAACCCCGACGCGGTCGCGATCGTGTCGTTCGACCAGTTCAAGACCCTCGCGCCGCTGCTGGTGAACGCCGGCATCTCCGCCGACAAGTTCTACCTCGTCGACGGAAACCTGTCGGACTACGGCGACGAGATCCCGGTCTCGCTCGAGGGTGCACAGGGCACGAAGGCCGGCCCCGCGCTCGCCGACGACTTCACCGACCGTCTGCAGACGTACTGGACGGGTGAGGGCAACAGCGAGGTCAAGGACTTCACCTACGCGGCCGAGGCGTACGACGCCGTCGTGCTCGTGGCGCTGGCGTCGCTGGCCGCAGACTCCACCGAGGGCGCGGACATCGCGGCCAAGATGCAGGAGGTCTCGGGCGGTTCGGGCGACGGCGAGAAGTGCACCAGCTTCGCCGACTGCGCCAAGATCATCAACGACGGCGGAACGGCCGACTACGACGGCTACTCCGGTGACGTCACGTTCGACGAGGCGGGCGACCCCCAGGGGGCCTCGATCGGCATCTACAAGTACGGTGCCGACAACATGATCGAGCGCACCAACTGATCATCGGTCACCGCACCTGCTGATCGCACATACGAAGGCCCCGGACGCTGCATCCGGGGCCTTCGTCGTGCGTGCCCGCGTAGGGACCGCCCGCCGTCGGGACACGTCCGGCGTCGGGACACGCGAGAGGGGCGGATGCCGCAGCATCCGCCCCTCTTCGTCTGTGCCGCTCAGGCGGCGTCGGTGCCCAGCGTGCCCAGGTACAGACCGATCACCTTCGGGTCGTTGAGCAGGTCGCGTCCGCTGCCCTCGTAGGCGTCCCTGCCCTGGTCGAGCACGTAGCCGCGGTCGCAGATCTGCAGGCAGCGCCGGGCGTTCTGCTCGACCATGATGGTGGTGACTCCGGCCTTGTTGATGTCGGAGACCCGGATGAACGCGTCGTCCTGACGCACCGGGCTGAGACCGGCCGACGGCTCGTCGAGCAGCAGCACCGACGGGTTCATCATCAGGGCGCGCGACATCGCGACCATCTGCCGTTCACCGCCCGACAGAGAGCCCGCGCGCTGCTTGAGGCGCTTCCCCAGCTCGGCGAAGATGCCGGTGACGAACTCGAGCCGCTCTGCATACGCCTTGGGGTTCTGGTAGAGCCCCATCTGCAGGTTCTCCTCGATGGAGAGCGAGGGGAACACGTTGTTCGTCTGAGGGACGAACCCGACGCCGCGTCTGACGAGCTTGTCGGCCTTGAGGCCGACGATGCTGTCGCCGTTCAGGGTGATCTCGCCGTCGCGGACGTTCACGAGGCCGAAGATCGCCTTCAGCAGAGTCGATTTGCCGGCGCCGTTCGGACCGATGATGCCGATCAGCTCGCCCTTGCGGGCGACGAGGTTGGCGCCGTTGAGGATGTTCACCCCCGGGAGGTACCCGGCGTGCACGTCCTTCAGCTCGACGACGACGTGGTCGTTCTTCACAGATGCGTCATCGCTCATGCGCGTCCCTCCTGGGTGTCTTCGGCGGCGCCGAGCTCTGCCTCGGCCTCTGCTTCGATCTGCTCGCGCAGCTTCACGGCCGCGGTGTCGGCGAGCACCGGGATGCGGCCGGTCACCGCACCGAGATCGACGTCCTGGTGCGCACCGAGGTACGCGTCCACGACGGCCGGATCCTCCATGACCTCCTCGGGCGGGCCCTCGGCCACCACGCGCCCCTCGGCCATCACGACCACCCAGTCGGCGATATGACGCACCATGTGCATGTCGTGCTCGACGAAGAGCACGGTCATGCCCTGGTCCTTGAGGTCGAGGATGTGGTCGAGCAGCGACTGCGTCAACGCCGGGTTGACGCCGGCCATCGGCTCGTCGAGCATCACCAGCGTCGGGTCGCTCATCAGCGCCCGTGCCATCTCGAGCAGCTTCCGCTGGCCTCCCGACAGCGCGGCGGCGAAGTCCTTCTCCTTGGCGTCGAGCTTGAAGCGGGCGAGGAGCTCACGCGCCTTCACCTCGATCTCCTGGTCCTGCTTTCGCCACAGGAACGGGAACAGGCTCGACCAGAATCCCTCGCCGCGCTGATTCGGGGCGCCGAGCTTCATGTTCTCGAGCACCGTCAGCAGCGACAGCGACTTGGTCAGCTGGAACGTGCGCACCTGGCCCATCCGCGCCACCTTGAAAGAGGGCACGCCCGACAGATTCGTGCCGTCGAACGACCACGACCCGCTGTTCGGCTTGTCGAACCCGCACAGCAGGTTGAACAGGGTCGTCTTGCCCGCGCCGTTCGGTCCGATCAGGGCGGTGATGGCGCCGCGCGGGATCTCGACGTGATCCACGTCGACCGCGGTCAGGCCGCCGAAGCGGCGCTGTACGGCATCGACGACGAGGATCGGGTCGACCTTCGCGACCCCGGGGGCTGCAGGCCCCTTCGTGAGTCCCGTGGTCTTGGGGCGCCGGATGCTGCCGGTGGAGGGCGCCACTGCGGCGCTCTCGTCGGGGGTCAGTTCATTTGACAAAGGTCATCTCCCTCTTGTCTCCGAGGATGCCCTGAGGTCGGAAGATCACGAGCAGCATCAGGGCGATGCCGACGAAGATGAACACCAGCGTGGACGCCTGGCTGTCGGACATGGGCAGGAGGCCGGCCTTCGCCATGCTCGGGAGCAGGTTGGCGAGGAAGGCGAACACGACCCAGAACAGGATCGCACCGAGCGTGGGTCCGAAGACCGTCGCGGCGCCGCCGAGCAGCAGCACGGTCCAGAGGAAGAACGTGAGCGAGGTCGTGTAGCTGCCGGGCACGACGGCGGAGGGGAGCACGAACACGATCCCGCCCGCCGCGCCGACGATGCCTCCGACCACGAGCGCCTGCATCTTGTAGGCGAAGACGTTCTTGCCGAGCGAGCGCACGGCATCCTCGTCCTCGCGGATGCCCTTGAGCACCCGCCCCCACGGGCTGCGCATCAGCGCCCAGACCACGAGGATCGACACCGCGAGCAGCACCACTCCGAACACGCGGTTCCAGAGGTCGTTGGCGGTGTAGGTCCAGGGCCCGAAGCCGTAGGTGCCCGGGGGGAAGGGGTTCGCGTCGCGGAACCCGCCGTTGTACTGCGCGAGACCGTCGGCCGAGTTGGTGAACTCGTCGAACACCTGGGTGGTGAACAGCAGGCGTACGATCTCGCCGGCCGCGATCGTCGCGATGGCGAGGTAGTCGGCGCGCAGCCGCAGCGTCGGGATGCCGAGGAGGATGGCGAACAGGGCGCCGCCGCACAACCCGATGAGCATGCCGACCCACCAGGGGAGCCCGAAGGAGAGGACCGAGATGGCGTAGCCGTAGCCGCCGACGGCCATGAACGCGGCCATGCCGAAGTTGAGCAGACCGGCGTAGCCGAAGTGCACCGCCAGCCCGGTCGCCGCCAGCGCGTACGCGATGGTGACGGGGCTGAACAGGTAGACGGCCGTGTTGGAGAAGATGCTTCCGAAGTCCATCGTCAGCCCAACCTTTCCTTGCGTCCGAGCAGGCCCTGCGGCCTCACCAGGAGGATGACGATGAGCACGACGAGCGCGCTCGCGTACTTGAGGTCGGACGGGATCCACAGCGTGGAGACCTCGACCGCGATGCCCACGATGAGCGAGCCGACGAGGGCGCCGAACGCGGTGCCGAGCCCGCCGAGCGTGATGGCCGCGAAGATGAGCAGGAGCATCTGCATGCCCATGTCCCACTTCACGCCGGGGCGGAAGTACGCCCAGAGGATGCCGGAGATCGCGGCCAGGGTGCCGGCCAGGATCCAGACGTAGCGGATGACGCGGTCGACGTCGATCCCCGACGCCGCCGCGAGCTGCGGGTTGTCGGAGATGGCCCTCGTCGCCTTGCCGATGCGGGTCCTGGTGAGGAACCAGGCCACCCCGATGATGACCACGATGCTGACGGCCATAGCGATCATGTCGATGTACGACAGCGAGATCGGGCCGAGGCGGATCGGTTCGGGGCTGGCGCCGGGCAGCTGCTGCGTGCCGCCGCCGATCATGTACTGGAACACGTAGCGAAGGGCGAGCGAGAGGCCGATGCTGACGATCATGAGCTGCACGATGCCCAGGCCGCGCCGCCGCAGCGGCCGCCAGATGCCCGCGTCGAGCGCCCAGCCGAAGAGCCCTCCGCCGATCACCGCCGCGGCGATCCCGAGCCACAGCGGCAGATGCCAGAAGCTCGTCGTGACCAGGGCGACCAGACCGCCCCACGTCACCATCTCGGCATGGGCGAAGTTCGACAGGCGGGTCGTGCCGTAGATCAGCGCCGCACCCATCGAGGCGAGCGCGAGCAGGAGGCCGAAGTTCAGGCCGCCGACGAGTCGGGAGGCGAGCTGGTCGATGAACGACACGGTGATCCGCTCGCCCTCGCCGAGGAAGAGGTTGGTGATCTTGGTGCCGGTGAGACCGAACTCGACCTCGAACGACGCCGTGGTCCCGGCGATCGGCTGCGCGCCCTCGGGGAGCAGCGCGGCGTCGACGATCACGCCCTCGGGCAGGGTCTCCTCGTCGACGGTGAGGGTGTACGTCTCCTTCTCGGGCACGTACAGGCGCCACTTGCCCTCGGCATCCGTCTCGGTCTCGCCCTCGAAGCCGTTGCCCTCGATGGTCATCACCACGCCCTCGACCGGTGCGTCGTCGAAGGTGATGACACCGGCGAAGTAGAAGTCGGTGATCTCCTGACCGTCGTCCGTCTCTTCGGCGGAGGCCGCGGAGGGGGGCTGCAACCAGAGGAATGCGATGGCGAGAAGCGATGCCAGGAGGACGGTGATCCACCGCACTCCGCTTCGATTCGCCGAGATCGTCGGACGCACAGAACCTCCACCCGGTACACAGGCCAGCGACGGAGTTGTGCATCGGCCTTGATGTACGACGGTATGAGCGTAATGTGTCGGCTCTGTTTCGACCAAGGCACGATCTGCTCACGCTGGGAACGATCCCATCACGAAGTTGCCCATGACCCACGACCCCGCGCGCGTCCGTGCCTCGCGGCGGCGGTGGCCCTCGGGAATTTCCGGGGCCTCCCGGCGCTTAGAATTGGTACACCCTCGCCCGAGATACCGCCCGCAGGAGGACAATCCATGGAACAGCACGACCCCTTCGGCTTCGTCGGACTCACCTATGACGACGTGCTGCTTCTTCCCGGCCACACCGACGTGATCCCCAGCGAGGCGGACACCTCGTCGCGCATCACCCGCCGCATCTCGGTCGCGACCCCCCTGCTCTCGAGCGCCATGGACACCGTCACCGAGTCGCGCATGGCGATCGCGATGGCCCGGGAGGGCGGCATCGGCATCCTGCACCGCAACCTCTCGATCGCCGATCAGGCTGCGCATGTCGACCGCGTCAAGCGCAGCGAGTCCGGCATGATCACCGATCCGATCACGACCTCGCCCGATGCCACGGTCGAAGAGGTCGACGCGCTGTGCGCCAAGTACCGCATCTCCGGTCTTCCCGTCGTCGACCCCGACGGGCGCCTGGTCGGCATCATCACCAACCGCGACATGCGCTTCGTCTCGGGCTTCGAGCGTCAGACGACGTTCGTGAAGGATGTCATGACCTCCGAGGGCCTCGTCACGGCTCCCGTCGGCGTCGCCGCCGGCGAGGTCATCGCCCTGTTCGCGCACCACCGGGTCGAGAAGCTGCCGCTCATCGACGACGAGGGCCGTCTGGCCGGTCTCATCACCATCAAGGACTTCGACAAGAGCGAGAAGTACCCGCTCGCCACCAAGGACGACCAGGGCCGGCTGCGCGTGGGTGCGGCCATCGGATTCTTCGGCGACGCGTGGGAGCGCGCGGAGGCACTCCGCGATGCCGGTGTCGACGTGCTCGTGGTCGACACCGCGAACGGTCAGTCGCAGGGCGTGATCGAGCTCGTCAAGCGCATCAAGGCCGACGAGAGCTTCGCCCACATCGACGTGATCGGCGGCAACGTCGCCACCCGTGAGGGCGCGCAGGCGCTCGTCGACGCGGGCGTGGACGCCGTCAAGGTGGGTGTCGGACCGGGATCGATCTGCACCACCCGCGTCGTCGCCGGTGTGGGGGTTCCCCAGGTCACGGCCGTCTACGAGGCCTCGCTCGCCGCTCGTCCCGCCGGCGTGCCGGTGATCGCGGACGGCGGACTGCAGTACTCGGGCGACATCGCCAAGGCGCTCGTCGCCGGGGCCGACGCGGTCATGCTCGGCTCCCTGCTCGCCGGGACCGACGAGTCGCCGGGTGAGATCGTCTTCCAGTCGGGCAAGCAGTTCAAGCAGTACCGCGGCATGGGATCGCTGGGGGCGATGCAGACCCGCGGCAAGCAGACGTCCTACTCGAAGGACCGCTACTTCCAGGCCGATGTGCCCAGCGACGACAAGCTCATCCCCGAGGGCATCGAGGGTCAGGTGCCGTACCGGGGGCCGGTGGCGGCCGTCGCCTACCAGCTCGTCGGCGGCCTGCGTCAGTCGATGTTCTACGTGGGCGCCCGCACGATCGAGGAGCTCAAGCAGCGCGGCAAGTTCGTGCGCATCACGGCGGCGGGACTCAAGGAGTCGCACCCGCACGACGTGCAGATCGTGGTCGAGGCGCCGAACTACAAGCGCTGAGCGACACGAAGAAGGGGCCGGATGCGATCGCATCCGGCCCCTTCGTCGTTGCCCGCGAAGACGCCCGTATATGCGAGTATCTAGTTACAACCGCTCGACTTCCCCTCGAGCTCCCGGCGCGAAGAGCGCAGGGGGTGGCACGCCGGATCCCCAGTCCGGCAGGGGACCTCCCCATTGAGAGCCGCACACATGCCTCAGGATGCCCCACGCGTCCTGGTCGTCGATGACGACCCCGACGTCGCCCTTCTTGTGAAGACCGTTCTCGAGAGACGAGCCGGATGCGAGGTCGTGCTCGCCCACGACGGACGCACCGCCGTCGAGCGACTCTCGACGTTCACTCCCGATGTGGTCGTGACCGACATCGAGATGCCCGGCCTCGACGGACTCGAGCTGCTCGCCGAGCTGCGCCAGGCCGATCCGCGCCTTCCCGTGATCGTGATGACCGCCCACGTCTCCGTCGAGTACGCGGTCTCGGCGCTCCGCGCCCAGGCCGACGAGTTCCTCACCAAACCGCTCGACAACGCCCGTCTGGTCGAGGCCGTCACGCGGCTCGTCGCGGAGGGACGCGCGCGCAAGGAGGCGAGCCGCCCGCGCGAGGTCGTGCTCGCGATCGGTGCGCACCCCGACGACGTCGAGATCGGCGTGGGCGGCCTGCTCGCCGCCCACGCCCAGGCGGGCGACGAGATCACGATCCTCACGCTCTCCCGCGGGGCACGCGGCGGAGACGCCGAGAGCCGCCAGCACGAGTCGCTCGCCTCCGCCGAGATGCTCGGGGCGAGACTGTTCGTCAAAGACCTCGTCGACACGGAGATCTCCGGCGGCGGCGCCACCGTGCGGCTGATCGAGGAGGTCGTCGCGGAGGTCCAGCCGACCATCGTCTACACGCACTCCTCGAATGATCGGCACCAGGACCACCGCGCCGTCAGCGAGGCGACCATCGCGGCCACCCGCCGCGTCGGGACCGTCGCGTGCTACCAGAGCCCCTCTGCCACCATCGACTTCCGCCCGACCCGCTTCGTGCGCATCGATCAGTACATCGGGCACAAGCTGCGTCTGCTCGAGTGCTTCGGATCGCAGACGGCGACCCGCGACTACCTCGAGCCGGAGTTCGTCACCGCGACGGCGCGATACTGGTCGCGCTTCGGCGGGGGAGTGGCGATCGAGCCGCTGGAGGTCATCCGAGAGACCGCCGAGTTCATCGGCGCCCACGAACTCACACGTCTGGAGAACTGATGACCGCACGCGTACTCGTCACCGGAGCAGGCGGACCCGCCGGTGTCGCGGTGATCCGCTCGCTGCTTCGGCGCTCCGACCTCGAGGTCTTCGCCGCCGACATGGACGGCTGGGCGAGCGGGATCTACCTGGTGCCCGCGTCGCACCGGCGGCTCGTCCCCCCGGGTCGCGACGAGGACTTCGTCCCCGCGATCACGCGGATGGTCGCCGACGACCGCCTCGATCTCGTGATCTCGACGGTGGACGTCGAGCTGATCGCCCTCGCCGGACGCCGAGACGAACTCGCTCCCGCCGTGCTCGCCGCCCCCTCGCAGGACACCCTCTCGGTGGCACTCGACAAGATGCTCCTCGCCGAGCGGTGCGCGCCGACCGGGCTCACCCCGCGCACGGTGCTCGCCGGACCCGATGCGCAGGCTGTGGACTGGGAGTTCCCGGTGTTCGCCAAGCCGCGCCAGGGCGCGGGCAGCCGAGGGATCCGGCTGGTTCCCGACCGTGCCGCCCTCGACGAGCTCCCGACCGATGAGGGACTCATCGTGCAGGACTTCCTCCCCGGCGAGGAGTACTCGGTCGATGTGATCGCCGACGCCTCGGGAGCGGTCGTCGCCGCGGTGCCGCGCACCCGTGCCAGGGTCGACTCCGGTGTCGCGATCGCCGGACGCACGGTGCACGACGCCGAGCTCGAGGATGCCGCCGCCGAGATCGCCAGGGCGATCGGTCTGGTCGGTGTGGCCAACGTGCAGCTCCGCCGCGATCGCGCCGGGCGTGCCGTGCTGCTCGAGGTCAATCCGCGATTCCCCGGAGCGCTCCCGCTCACCATCGCGGCGGGCGTGGACATCCCCTCGCTGGTCGCCGACCTGTTCCTCGGCCGCGACCTCCCCGCGACGGTCGCGTTCCGCGAGGTCGCCTCGGTGCGGTACCTGGAGGACATCATCGTCGAGGTCGACGACATCCTCATCTCCGATCACGCGGGGCACCAGGAGGAGCTGTGACCCACCCCCTGCTGCGCGGCGACCACCACGTCCACTCGACGTTCTCGGACGACGCCGTCTCGACGCTCGCCGAGAACGTCGCGGCGGCCGCTGCGGTGGGACTCGAGACCGTCCGCCTCGTCGATCACGTGCGCCGGTCGACGACCTGGGTTCCCGAGTACCTCGAAGCCGTGCACGCGCTGCAGGTGCCCGAGGGGCTGACGGTGCTCACGGGCGTCGAGGCGAAGATCCTCGACGCGTCGGGCGAGCTCGACATCCCCGCGCTGCCTCGCGGAATCGACCGCATCCTGATCGCCGACCATCAGTTCCCCGGGCTCGACGGGCCCCTCGGCCCGTCGGCGGTGCGGGAGCGCATCGCCGAGGGCTGGTCGACCGACGACGTGCTCGACCAGTTCGTCGCGGCGCTCATCGCGGCGATGCAGCGCCACCCGGGCAATCAGCTCGCGCACTGCTTCTCGCTCCTGCCCAAGATCGGTCTGTCCGAAGACGATCTGGGGGTCGAGCGCATCGGCGCGTGGGCGGCGGAGGCCGCCCGGACCGACACGATGGTCGAGGTCAACGAGAAGTGGGTGTGCCCGGGGGTGACCGTGCTCGATGCGCTGCGCGACGCCGGAGCCGTCATCGTGGCATCGACCGACAGCCATGTCGCCGCCGACGTCGGTCGCTATCCGCGTCTCACCGCACTCCTCGACGGCGGGGACGCACCCTGATGCCCGTCCTGAACGGTGTCGAGACCGCGGTCGTGGTCGTCCTGCTCCTGTGTGTGCTGGTGGGCACGCTCCCGGTGATCAACACCGCGCTGCAGTTCCTCGTCCTGCCCCTGCACGCATTCCGCAACCACTACGGCAAGGCCGTGCCGTACCACCCGACGGTCGCGGTCCTGATCCCCGCGTGGAACGAGGGTCTGGTACTCGGCCAGGCGATCGATCGACTGACCCAGCTGGAGTACCCGGCAGATCGACTGCGCATCTTCGTCATCGACGACGCCTCGACCGATGACACTCCCGCAGTGGTCGCGGCCAAGGCTGCGGCGTACCCGGGGCGCGTGGTGCATCTGCGGCGAGACCAGGGCGGTCAGGGCAAGGCGCATACCCTGAACCACGGCCTCGATGTCGTGCTCTCGGACGACTGGACCGAGGCCGTGCTCATCATGGATGCCGACGTCATCTTCGCGCGCGACTCGCTGCGGAAGATGAGCAGGCACCTCGCTGATGAGAAGGTCGGGGCGGTGACCGCGTACATCGCGGAGGGCAGCCGCGACCGCAACTACCTCACGCGCTTCATCGCGATCGAGTACGTGATCAGCCAGCTCTCGGCGCGCCGCGCCCAGAACGTGGGCGGCGCGATCGCCTGCCTCGCCGGCGGAGCGCAGCTGCACTCGCGCGCGAACCTCGAGGCGATCGGCGGACGGATCCCGGTCGGCACTCTCGCCGAGGACACGATGACCACCTTCGAGGGGCAGCTGGCCGGGCGGCGGATGGTCTTCGAGCCGCACGCGGTGGTGCTGGCAGAGGAGCCGCGCGCCATCGACGGCCTCTGGAAGCAGCGCCTGCGCTGGGCCCGTGGCAACGTGCAGCTGACATCGATCTACCGGCATCTGTGGTTCCGCCCGAGCACGGTGCACAACCTGGGCAGCTTCGCGTTCGGGCTCGCGTGGTTCACGATCCTGCTCCTTCCGGCGTTCATGATCCTCGCGGCCTCCGCACTGCTCGTGCTGCTGCTCCTGCACAGCGACATCGCAGAGTTCGTCTTCCGGTTCATGTGGATCTTCGCCGCCTGCGTCCATCTCTTCTCGATGCTGTTTGCGGTGCAGCTCGACGCCCGGATCGGTCGCCAGTCCTGGCGCGAAGCCCTCATGTTCCCCGGCCTCGGTGCGCTGTTCCTGATGGCGGTAGCCCTGTTCCCGTGGCTCTTCGAAGCGGGGCTGAGCGAGCTCGGATTCGCGTTCACCGACGAGACGCGGTGGGGCTGGGCGGTGGTGTTCTATCTGTGGGGGCCACTCTCGCTGCTCGGGGTCTGGCTCGCGCGCGCGGTCGAGCCCCTGCCGGGCGGACGGTTCTTCGCGGGACTGCTGATCTATGTCTGCGGATACGGCTCGCTGCTGTGCGCCATCACCGTCGACTCGTACATCAAGGAATGGCGTCACGCCGACGCCGTATGGATCAAGACCGAGAAGATCGGACGGGTCGACTCATGACCGAAGCACCTTCACGCAGCGCCGAAGAGGAGGAGATCGCGACGGATGCCCGCCGCGAGAAGCGCCTCATCCCGCAGGCGCTTCGCGCTCTCGGCATCGTCGTGGTGATCGTCATCGTGCGAGAGCTGCTGCTCCGATGAGCGAGCGGCCGCTGGCCCTCGTCGTCGAGGACAGCCCGGACCAGATGGCTCTGCTGCGGAGGTACCTGGACCGCGAGGGCTTCGACGTGCTCTCCGCGGTCGATGCCGAATCCGCGATCTCGGCCTTCGCGGACATCTCGCCCCTCGTGGCCGTGATCGATCTGCTGCTTCCCGGCATCACCGGCGCCGAGTGCGCACGCCTCGTGCGGGCGCGCTTCCCCGAGTGCTATCTGATCGTGAGCTCGGTGCTCGATGAGGCCGACTATCCCGATGCGGATGCCGCGCTGCCGAAGCCGATCGTCGGCGCGGACCTTCGACGACTGCTCGCAGAGGTACGCCGATGAGGACCACCGCCCTCGTCCAGGCGAAGGTGGAGCGCGGCTGGCGACGGTACTTCGACGACCCGACGCCGCTGATGAAGCAGGCGCCGACCGCGATCGCTGTGGGCGTCGCCGCGGTTCTCGTCGCGAGCCTGCCGGGATCCCTGGTGACCTACCTCGACGCGGTGATCGTCGGGGTGTCGCTCGTCGGCCTCATGACCGTGCTCGCCGCGGTGCTGAGCGCCCGCGGCGTCTACGACGGCTGGGTGGTGATGCTGGTCCCGATGATCGACCTGCTCGGCATCGGCGCACTGCGGGCCGGCACCGGCGGGGCCACGTCGATGCTGGGTTCGCTGGTGCTGCTCCCGGTGATCTGGATCGCCGCAGCGCCGGGCTTCCGCCAGGTCTTCATCGTCGCGGGTTTCACCTCGATCGCTCTGCTGATGCCGTACCTGGTCGATCCGCCCGTCGACCCGATCGAGTGGCTCCGCGGCATCATCGGACCGTTCGTCTTCGCCACCGTCGGGGCCATCGTGAACGAGATGTCACGGCTGCAGCGGCTGCGCACCTCGCAGGCGGAGGCGCTCGTCACCGAACGCACCGCGGCCCTCGTCGCGAACCAGGCGATGCTCGAGAAGCTGAGCGCCAGCGAGCAGCAGTACCGAACCCTGTCGGAGTCCTTCACCAGCGTCTGGAACTCGATCACCGGGCAGGCCGTGATCGCCATCGACAGCGGCGGCATGGTCTCGGCCTGGAATCCCGGTGCCGTACGTCTGCTCGGTCTGTCCGAGCACGAGGCGCTCGCAGGGGTCCGTGTCGAGCGGTTCCTCCAGCCGACGGTGCTCCGGCAGTTCGCGCCCGCGGGGGCCGAGCGTGCCGCCGATCAGGTGCATCCGGGGCTGCGGGCGCTCTTCGACGAGGCGGATGCGGGGCTGACGGTCGACACCCGCGTCGACGTCTCGACCGCGGCGGGCTCGACCGTGCCCGCGCGGGTGACGCTGACCTCGCACCAGGACACCCACGGCTCGCAGCACGGGTACCTGCTCGTCATCACCGATGAGACACGGGCCGTCGAGGTCGCGCGCATGAAGGATCAGTTCGTGGGCATGATCTCGCATGAGCTGCGGACGCCGCTGAGCGCGATCATCGGCTTCCTCGACCTTCTGCAGAACGATCCGGCGCAACCGCTGACGGCCGACCAGCAGGAGTTCGTCGACATCATCGAACGCAATGCGCAGCGACTGCTGAACCTCGTCGGCGATCTGCTCTTCACCGCTCAGGTGGATTCGGGACGCTTCCCGCTGGAGCGCCGGGAGACCGACGTCGTCGATCTCGTCCGCGAGGCGGTGGCGTCCTCCGGGCCGCACGCGCAGCGCGAGGGGATCGACATCACGGCGGAGGTGCCTGATGCGCCCGTGTGGATCTCGGTCGACGCGGGACGGATCGGCCAGGCGCTCGACAACCTGCTCTCCAACGCGATCAAGTTCACCGGCGACGGCGGGCGCGTGAGCGCGGCCGTGCGCGTGCTCGACGGCACGGTCGAGCTCGCCGTGCGCGACACCGGCGTCGGCATCCCCGAAGACGAGCAGGGCATGCTGTTCACCCGCTTCTTCCGGGCGTCGACCGCGACCCGCAATGCCGTGCCCGGTGTCGGCCTCGGACTCACGATCACGCGCGCCATCGTGCTCGCCCACGGCGGATCGATGGAGGTGGCGAGCAGCGAAGGCGTCGGCACGGAGTTCCGGATGCTGCTCCCCGCCACCCCGCGCACCGAGGTCGTCAAGGTGGTCGACTACCGGGAGTGATCGTCGTCGTCGCCCGATCCTGATAGCCTGGTCGGCTCGCCAGGCGGGCGGAAGGACGGCCACGCACGGTGGGATACATAGATGTGACGGGGGTCTCGCTGACCCTCCCCGACGGCAGACCTCTGCTGGACGAGGTGACGTTCCGCGTCGGCTCGGGGTCGACGAGCGCGCTGATCGGTCCGAACGGCGCGGGCAAGACCACGCTGCTGCGCATCATCCGCGGTGACCTGGCACCGGATGAGGGCGTCGTCACGATCGACGGCGGTCTCGGCGTGATGGACCAGTTCGTCGGGCACGGTGAGCCCGGCCAGACCGTGCACGAACTGCTGGTGCGGGTCGCTCCGCGTCGGATCCGTCAGGCGGCCGAGGCTCTGGAGGCTGCCGAGAACGCGCTGATCGCGCGCGACGAGCACGACACGCAGATGGCGTACGCCACGGCGATCGCGGAGTACGCGGACGCCGGAGGATACGAGCACGAGACCGTCTGGGACCAGTGCACGGTCGCGGCCCTCGGGGTGTCGTTCGATCGTGCCCGCTACCGCGAGCTCACCACGCTGTCGGGCGGAGAGCAGAAGCGTCTCGCTCTGGAGGCGCTGCTGCGCGGTCCCGACGGCGTGCTGCTGCTCGACGAGCCGGACAACTACCTCGACGTGCCGACCAAGCGCTGGCTCGAGGAGCAGCTGCGCCAGACGCCCAAGACGGTGCTGCTGGTGTCGCACGATCGAGAACTGCTCGCGCGCGGCGTCGATCGGCTGGTGACCCTCGAGCCGGGCGGCGCCGGGGCCACGGCGTGGGTGCACGGCGGCGGCTTCTCGACGTACCACCGTGCACGCGCAGACCGGATGGACCGCCTCGACGAGCTGCGTCGTCGCTGGGACGAACAGCACGAGAAGCTGCGCACCCTGGTGGCCACGCTCAAGGTGAAGGCGTCGGCGAACGACGGCTTCGCGTCGAGGTATCAGGCGGCCCAGACGCGTCTTCGGCGGTTCGAGGATGCCGGCCCGCCGGAGGAGAGGCCGCCCGCGCAGGACTTCGACATGCGATTGCGCGGCGCGCGCACCGGCAGACGCGCGGTGGTCGCGCAGGGGCTCGAGCTCACCGACCTGATGCGGCCCTTCGACGCCGAGATCTGGTACGGCGACCGTGTCGCCGTGCTGGGGTCGAACGGATCGGGCAAGTCTCATTTCCTCCGCCTGCTCGCCCGTGGCGGCACCGACCCCGACCCCGCGCGAGGACATGTCACCTCGACGGGGGAGCAGCTCGAGGCCGTCCGTCACACCGGCAGGGTCACGCTGGGGGCGCGGGTCGTTCCCGGGCTGTTCGCGCAGACGCACGCGCATCCGGAGTTCGTCGGCCGCACCCTGCTCGAGATCCTGCATCGCGGCGACGAACGGCGTGCGGGGATGCCGCGCGATGCCGCCAGCTCGGCGTTGGACCGCTACGGTCTCGTGCGTCAGGCGCAACAGGGATTCGAGTCCCTGTCCGGCGGGCAGCAGGCGCGGTTCCAGGTGCTGCTGCTCGAGCTCTCGGGCGCCAGTCTGCTGCTGCTCGACGAACCCACCGACAACCTCGACATCGAGTCGGCCGAGGCGCTCGAGGATGCGCTGACCCGGTTCGACGGCACCGTGCTGGCGGTCACACATGATCGCTGGTTCGCGCGGTCCTTCGATCGGTTCCTGGTGTTCGGCTCCGACGGGGAGGTGTACGAGGCCGACGCCCCCGTGTGGGACGAGGGGAGGGTCGTGCGCAGCCGCTGAGCGCACTGGGGGCGCCCGCTCCACCGCAGTGGTGAGGATGCTCGAGGTGCGGTTCAGCGCAGGCGGAAGGGCTCGGCCGCCCGCGCCGACGGATCCACGACCAGATCGGCCAGGACGCCGCCGATGGCGGGAGCGAACTTGAAGCCGTGTCCCGAGAACCCCGCCCCCACCACGATGCGCCCGCGGCGATCGAGTACGAAGGCGCTGTCGTCGGTCGAGGTGTACGTGCAGCTGATCGGCACGGCGGATGCCGGGTCGAGGCCCGGCATCCACTCGCCGACGTAGTCGGCCAGCGACTCCGCGTGGGTCGTCATGTGCGGTCTGCCGTCGGGATCCACGACGTCGCCCACGCCGTGGAACCCCACCTTCACCCCCTCGCCGGGAGTCGGCATCCCGTAGACGGTCCCGGGATACCGGCCGGCGTCGAGATAGTGATTGAGCGAGGGCCAGTCGGCGCGACCGACGGGGAAGAAATGCGCCGGAGTCTCCTCGGTCACCCGGAGCCGGGGGAGCGGGAGGTCGGGCAGCATCCGCCGCGTCCACGCGCCGGCCGTCACCACGACGGTCTCGGCGCGGATCGTGCCGGTGTCGAGCACGAGGTCGACACCGGCGTCCGTCTCCTGCACCCGGGACACCGGGGTGCCCCATCTCACCTCGCCCCCGCCCTGCGCGATCCGACGCTCGAGCTCGACGAGCGTGGCGCTCGCCCGCGCGACACCGGCGTCCTGTGAGAACAGCACCGGGGCATCGAACCGCATGCCCGACCAGCGGGAGGCCGCATCCCGCGCAGACAGGATGCGGGCGTGGATGCCGCGCTCGTCCAGCCGCTGCGCGATGCGGGCGATGTCCACCGCACCGTGCGTGACCAGCCCGTGCAGACGCAGCAGCGGCGCGCCGTCGACGTCGCCGAGGGCGTCCCAACCGGCCTTCGCGCGCACGAGCAGATCGAGATAGTGCTCCTCGTCGTACGCGTTGTTGAAGTTGCGGGTCGCGCCGTGGGACGCGCCCTGGTGATGCCCCCGCGTGAATCTCTCGAAGACGACGGGGGAGAGACCGCGGCGGGTGAGCTCCCAGGCCGTCGCGAGTCCCATCACGCCGCCGCCGACGACCGCGACCTCCACCGCATCCGACATGGTGCCTCCCGTCCTCGCCTCCAGTCTTCCAGCCGTGGGCGGTGTCTCGCGCGCCCGGTAGGCTTACGGGGTGACCATGGAGATCGAGCTGGGCCGAGGCAAGCGCGCGCGTCGCGCGTACACGTTCGACGACATCGCGGTGGTGCCCTCGCGGCGCACCCGCAACCCGGAGGATGTGTCGACGGCCTGGACCATCGACGCGTTCGGCTTCGGCATCCCCGTGCTCGGTGCCCCGATGGACTCGGTCGTCAGCCCGCAGACCGCGATCATGCTCGGGCAGCTGGG